>CBDBMJ010000002.1:0-5588 GCA_965207455.1 Bdellovibrionota bacterium
TCTCTTATTGGGCGAACATCTCTAGTATCAGTTGGCATGCTAGACGTTGCATTGTCTATTTCTTGCTCTTGGAGAATAGTGTAGTTCTCATTTTCTTCCAACTGAGTAAGTATATTATTTGCTTCTTGAATCTCCCTAGTTTTATTGTCAGTCTTTATCTGCCATTCTGTGATTTCTCCTTCTATTTTTATACGATGACCCTCCTCGATTGCAAGCTTTTTGTCATCCTCTAGTCTTGCATTTATATGAGATCTCAACTCATCATGTATCCTTGATATATGTCTATTAGTGAATTCACTGGAATAACTATTCGTATACCCATCACGCATACACAAGAATATTTCTTCTATGAGTTCTCCAGTCTTTGTAGACTGGATATCTAGCTTGGTGTACATTATTTCACCGTTACGTTTCCTCAGTTTGGATATTTCATTTTCCCAGCAGCTACGATAATTGTTAGAAACAAAATTTCTAATATGAGACGATAGTTTGGGAAAAATCTTATTATCTATAGAAGCAAGATACTCTTCATGTTCTTCATAATCATTTTTTGCATTCTGTAAATCACATTTTAGCCGCGTGCCTCCTGTCGTTGAAGAACTATCTGGCATCCAACCTTCTGACTCACAATCTTCTGACCCCAGTTTTTTTCTTATCTTTCCCGCTCTTTCTGGCTTAATTGGACATTTTATCATCCCGACTCTTGACGTTAAAAGACTATCTGACTTGCAATCTTCTGAGTTTGTACCTTCTGACCCCGAACTTTCTTCCGAATATCCAATTGTTGGTAATATACTTAGAAAAAAAATTGTAAGTTGTTGAAATTAAAGAAACGCAAATAAAAACACTAACCTAGCCATTACCGCACGGTCCCTACTGCAACCGCTAATTCCCCCAATTTAACCATTTGATCACGTTCAGATCACGCACAAATAGATACTTTAAAAACAAAAAAGCCCCCTTTTTTTGAAAGGAGGCTTTATGTATTCAGAGTAATTTGTAATTAATTATGGCTTATGCAGCAGGATCAGTTCTTACTGCATCTGAATCAGCAGGGACATCATCAGAATTACGGAGACTAATCTGAATATCTTCACTATCTCCTTGTTTACCAATGACAGCATAACTTTCAGTGCTGTTTCCTAGGGTAAATATTTTATCCAACGCCCACTCAGTTCCTTCTGCAATCTTGTGAAGCGAATACAGAGCGCCTACAGCTCCAGAACAACTTAATATACCTCCTCCTGCAAAGCCTCCTAGTATTGCTCCGAATCCAAGCAGACTTCCTCCACCAGAAGGTACAGCAGCAGCAAGAGCTCCTGCCCCAGCGATTCCTCCAAGGATGAGAGACGCAATGCATACGAATTCGGTAACACCTTCGCTACCAAGCATCTTAGCTATTGTCGTCCCATTACGTACAGGCTCATAAAAATCACCAGCCTCAGCCTTTTGGGAAGTTACTGGCATTGTTATGGCGAGTGCAAATATCATTGCTATCACCGTTGTTGTTATTTTTTTCTTACTTTTATTTTTCATAATTATTTCCTTTCTAATTTTAATATAACTTAATTGTCATATGTATTTGTTAGTGCAAGGTGCGTGCCAAAATACGTTAAAAAGGGTGTTTTTTTTGAAAAACTCTTTATTTTCAGTGATTTACAGTCGGCGCCGGAGCTGACCTGTAGAAAAACTATGGAAAATAAGGCTCTTAAATTGACTAAGATTTAAACAGTTGTAGAGAATATTTGCAGTTAATTCCATGAATTTCTATGCGAATAGGCTGGAAAATGAGGAATTTAAGCCTCCATTTGTGCCATTTAGGGGGTGGAGACATCAGTAACAAGGCTACGAAGCTCCCGTTTAAGGCTTTTTAGCTCTTTTATTTGATCCTCGATGAAGTCCATTTTTTCTGTGACTTTTTGAATGAGTTTTTTTCTTGGTATTTTTTTCTTTCTATCGGAGAGCCTTATCATTCCCTTTATTTCCTTTAGGGAAAACCCCAGTTCCCGTGCTTTCCTGATAAAGATAAGTCTTAAAATGTACGAGTTTGAGTATTTCCTGTTTTTAGGGGAGTTCCTAGTTCTTGGATCAGGCAGGAGCTTTAGGTTTTCATAATACCGAATGGTAACAACCGTTGTCCTAGTCTTTTTGGCAAGTTTTCCAATAGGTATGAGACCACTTTTGGGATAAATTTCTTCACTTAAAATCTTCATTTATGCTTCAATTATACCAACTTTTTGCATATTTCTCAAAGCTAGAGTGAACTATAGATTTATCAATATGTATAATAGAGGGGTAAATCTTTTATTTTTTTTCCATGACCCAATCCTCTAGCTAGCTCACTTATGTTTTAATCCATGCACGAGAGCGCCCAGAACCCTCTCTGCTGCGATTTTTTGCCTTTTGAGGGCAATCATACACGTGCAATTTTTAAACTCTTAGAACTCGATTATGTAACTATCTCAGAAACGTAAAAATTATTAAAGAAAGGAGCGTTTATGCGCAATCATGGTTATTTTCGGATCTATTTTGCTGTTTTGATTCTATTTTTAATTGCTTTATTTCAAGTGCGATCAACTATTTTTTACTTTATCGAACAAGTCTATTATTACCGCTATTACTTGCTTTCAACAATCGTGGCAATGGCGGGATTATGGATTTTCCTTGAATCAGTGGAAGAAAAAAGAGCCAAAAAAAGAATGGAGGAGAAGAGAATTGCTGCCAAAAAGGCAACAACTCTTAGGAGAAGACGGCAGGCAAGGCAGGAAAAAGCACAGATAAGAGCCGAGGAAGTAAAGGAGAGACAGAGGATAGAAGAGGAAGAAAAAATAAAACAGGAAAGGAGACTCAAACGAGAGCAGAAGAGCGCAGAAGAGGTTGCCCAAGATGCTATCCGAGAGTTCTTTTAAAATGGAAAAAATGAAAGGAGAATATATGCAGCTTACCCCAAGAGACAGCAAGTTATTTGAAATTTTTAGGGACTATGGAGTCCTGACCACTACCAATATCAAGGAAACAATCTTTACTCAATGCTCAAAAAAAGCCCTTCTAAGGAGACTCAATAAATTGGAAAAGGGGGAATTTATCAAACGAACTTTATCCCCATACCAAGAAAATGCATGGATACTTACCCATAGGGGAGCAAGGGTTATTGGTGAAGAAAAAAGCAAAAAAATTCATATCAATCAGAACACTTTGAACCATGACCTGCTCCTATCGGAACTGCGGCTTGTACTTGAAAAAGAAAATATTGGTACAAATTGGCAGCTAGAACACGACATAAGGCATAGGGTTTTTAGTGAAAGGGAGTTCGTAGATAGGGAACAATTAGTCCTACCTGATGCACTCTTTGTTATCCATCACAGAGGTATAAAGCAGGCTGTTGCTTTGGAACTTGAACTCCATAGAAAAGAGCTAAATCGCTACAAGAGAACGTTCCAGGAGTATATGCGTAAAGATAATATTTTTATGGTCTGGTATGTGGTAAAAACCAAAAAACTTGGAACTATGCTTGCTGATTTATGGGAAGAAAGTTGCTGGTCAAGGAATCCCCCAACCTTTCTTTTTTCTCTCCTAGATGAAGTAAAAAAAGATCCAAAATGTGCCAAAATTTATACCGAAGGCGAGGTCTATCCATTAGATGAAATCTTTTGAGCTAGAGGGTAAGTCTATTTAGTGAAATGGCACCTTGCCTGTTGACTCCCCTGTTGAGGGGGTCAACAGTTTCACCCTATGATTAGGCAGCCTTTTAACGGCGTAAATTACTGATCTTATTTAGATTCCCCACAGGACTCTTTTCACTCTCAAGCCGTGACCCCACCCACCCTACATATAGACGGTGAGCGGGGTCTCAGCTTGAGAGTGAGGTTGTAGGGAATCTAAATAAGAAGAAGTAAGGAGGTAGTAAGAGGAAGGAAATACGGAAGGAAATACGGAAGGAAATACGGAAGGAAATACGGAAGGAAATACGGAAGGAAATACGGAAGGAAATAAGGGAGGAAAGAGTTTTAGTTTTTGGGAGTTGATTAGAGTATTTTTTATGGATTTTGTTTTTATTTATTAGGACTTCAAAACTAAAATGGACTTGTAGCTCCAGCTAGCCGAGAGCTTTCGCTACAAGCTCCTCCTTAGAGCCCTTTAGGAAATATACACACAACGAAAACCTATCCACTGTTCCATCAAAAAAGCCATAGGGAGTGCTCACTAAGAGGCTCCCATTTTTTGTTTAACAATAACGGAGGTTATGATATGAATAAATTTAATACTCCCCTAAGTGATAAAGGGGAACTGTTCTTTGAAAAATTGATAACGATAGAGGAATTAGCGGTTTCATTGGGACTGGCTCCACAGACAATTAGAAATTGGGTTGCACTACAAAAAATCCCATTCGTGAGATTAGGTAGGCGCACTCTATTTCGTCCAAGGAGCTTGCGGAAATGGCTTGATCGAAAGGAGATCAAACCATGTCAGTAACAAAAGTAAAAACAAAAACTAAAACGAAGTATCGAGCTGAGGTCTATGTAAGGGGCTTGAGGTTAGCTTATAAAAGCTTTCCCACCAAAGCCCTCGCATTGCAGTGGCATGATGCTGAAAAAGAAAGATTAGAGAACCCAAGGAAAGCGAAGAAGAAGGAAATGCTGGAAACGACTTTTGAAGAAGTCATTTGTCGCTACAGAGAAGAGCGCTTTCCTCAGTTAAGGAGAAAAACCGTTATACTATATGAGAACATATTATTACATTTGCTTAGGAATAAGGAAATTCTAAGTGTGAAAATGTGTGACTTTGATTCGGAAGCGGTGGATCATTGGTTGAGTTGGCTATTAAGGCAGAAATCAGCAAAAAATAAGAAAAGACACTCTTTTATTAAAGTTCTTAACTTTTTGGTGACTCTTCTCAGTTGGTACAAGAACTATATAAATGCAGATTTCAATGTGCCCATCGTAAAAAGGCACAGGGAGCGATGCTTTTATAAGCCCATCAAACAACGCAGACCTGATTACTTTATGAAGGAGGAGGAAATAAGAGACTGGCTTAGAGAGCTAAAAAAAGAGCGTTCGCCTGTATATTGGCAATTAGCTCAATTTATGCTCCTCACAGGAACTAGAGTAAGCGAGGCTTGTGCCTTAAAATGGAGCGAGATTGACCTAGAACGAAAGACCACCAAAATTGTTAGGATAGCTAGCTGGTATCCAAGAAGTAGTAAGACGTTCATCGAAGAACACACTAAAACAAAGTCATCTACTAGGCTTCTAGTATTGCCTGAAATTTTAGTGCAATTATTAAAGGACATAAGGCTTGCCCAAGATGAGGAAGAGGAGTTTGTTTTCTTGAGTCCGGGGAAAAGGCTTTTGAAGTTCACAACCCTTAAAAGTGCCTTTAATAGGGCATTTAAGCGGTCAGGGCTTCCTTGGAAGTCAACCCACATCTGTCGTCATACATACGCTACAATGGCGCTTATGGCGACTCGTGATCTATCTGCGGTACAAGCTGCCCTTGGGCATACAAATATCCAGATGACTCAAAAATATGCAAAGTCAGTTGCACTTTTAAGCTCAGACACAGCAGAAAAGACAGCAGCGGCATTTAAC
>CBDBMJ010000003.1:0-503972 GCA_965207455.1 Bdellovibrionota bacterium
TGTATTTTTTGGAAGGTAGTTTCTCTAGTCCCTGAAAGCACTTCATTTGGCGGTGAGATTCTTCAATTTCTGTGCGCAAGTCATACGTGCTTAAAACTGCCTTTGCTGATTTATTTTTCCTAGTATCTGCAAAAATAATGTTTTCTTCCTCACCGTTTCTCTTTGTAAAATTAACTAATACACCACTTTTAAATACAGAAAACGATTTCCAGTCCAAATCGTCCTCCTTAAGTTCCTTTATTCTTTGTTTGTGTCTTGTGGGGTGAGGTGCCCATTTATTTTCTGCCAAAGCTTCAGCAACTGCGTATTTACTTACCTCTAAACTCTTTTTTAAGGGAATGCAGACATCAATTCCACGATCCTGCTTTAAAGAGGTTATCCATTTGCTATCTAAAAAACCTCTATCCATGATTAAAACGGAATCTCTTTCAAAATTAAAGTTCTTTACCAGTTCTCTTCCAAGGGGAAGGTCATGCTCATTGATAGGGGAAAATTTCATTGCACGAATAATTCCCTTTCGGTCGATGATTTCTTGAATCCAGACAACCTTATATCCATACTCAGAATTATTCTCCGCATTTTTTAAAACTCCAGCACCTTGAAAACTTTCGAAAAGATGTTTTGGAATATGTAACTTAGTTCCATCAATAATATAGTGATGAGTTCTTCCAACCGACTGCTCTTTGAATATATTATTTAGGATACCATTAAACCAATCTACTATATCCCCTGCCCTAGTTGATAGTAAGACGTGTTTTAGAGTCTCTCCATGAAATGCAACCTCTCTAGGGTACTTATTTTTTCTATTAAACCCATCTTCCAGCACTTTAGCTGAGTATCCTAATTTAGCTATTAGCTCTGCTGAATTTAACATATAAGGTGCTGAAACTAACGAGTGTTCATCATTTAGCCGTTGAATAATCTGCGCTAATAAAAGAAACTCAATAGGAACTTCATATCTTTTTCTTGGATCAGGAAAGGACTTTAATACATCCTGCAAGAACCCTTCATCGAGAGCATATTTGGCAATGGAATCGACCGGCATTTTTTGACTTATTCTAACAGACTCTATAATGCCTTTCTTCAGTGATTCAATCGTCTTTTTCTTATCATTTTTTATTATTGGTAGATCAGGAAACATTCTAAAAGGTTAAATTATTTTTGATCAAAACGCATGATTATTTTTCATACACGGTATTGGGGTTCAAATGAAGAATTTTTCAACACCGTTTCTTGTATTTATTTTTTCTTTGACACGAATTCTCTCCGTTTCACAAAAATAATAAAAATGTCTCTAAAGGTATTACGGATTCCGACCGTTTTAAACAAGTGTAAGTTGGAAGAATAATTTTTAGGAGACTCATAATGAATAACTTGTTTGTGAAAATGGTCGGAACTTTTTGTAGTTCATCTTATATGTATTTAGGTTGGGTCTTAAAAAATCTATGTAGCAGTGGAACATTGGCGTGTAAAAGCCTCAATCTCCACATAATACCGTTTATACTGTTTGCTTCCCTTGTTGGTTGTAGCAGTAGCGATTCGGGTAGTAATTCGTCGCCCTCTAATTCACTGACTCCTAGTTTGCCGCCTGAATTTGCTATCGAAATAGAAGGAATTAATCCTGATGAAGGCATATACTACTCTAAGAACTCATCACCAGCTTTTAAGTTTTCCAATGTGAAGGATGGAGCATCGGTCAGCCTACATAAAACAGAGGAATGTGCTGGAGAATCAGTGAGTTCAGATTTAATCCCGGCAGATGGTCAAGTGTCTGTAGGGCTAAAAAACTCCATTACTGCTGATGGAGAATATACTTATTATGCAAAACACGCCAATGGGGCAGAGGTCTTTGATTGCTTAGAAATAAAATACCATTTAGACACGCTAGCGCCAGCAGAACCAGCAATAGCATTTGCCGAAGGAACCACCAGTCCTTCATCTGACAATACCAATCCCAGCTTTCTTATTTCTAGTATAGAAATTGGAGCAATAGTTAGTCTACATACAGACAGTGCGTGCAGTGCTGAGGCAGTAGCATTAGGCACAGCTACCGATGATTCTATTACACTAACACTACAGACTGCTCTAAGTAGCGATGGAATATACAACTATTATGCAAAACAGGTGGATAGAGTTGGTAATATTTCTGACTGCTCCAGTGCAGGTGTGGATTATGAGTTGGATTCAACGGCTCCTAACGCACCAACGATAGGATTAGCTCAAGGAACCGTCAGTCCATCAAATAATACAACACCTAGTTTTGTGCTGTCTGATGTAGAAGATGGTGCTCTAGTTAGCCTACACACTGATGATCAATGTATGGAGGCAAATAAAGTAACATCAGGCACAGCTAGTAGCGACTCTATTACATTAACACTACAGACTGCTCTAAGTGCCGATGGAACCTATACCTATTTTGCAAAACAGGTGGATGGAATTGGTAATATTTCTAGCTGCTCCAGTGAAGGTTTCGATTATAAGTTGAATACAAATGTATTGCTACCAATAACATCATTAGCTCAAGGAACCGTTAACCCATCAAGCAATACAACACCTGGTTTTATGGTGTCTAATATAAAAAATGGTGCTCTAGTTAGCCTACACACTGATGATCAATGTGCAGAGGCAAGTAAAGTAGAATCAGGCACAGCTACCGGTGATTCTATTACACTAACACTACAGACTGCTCTAAGTAGTGATGGAACCTATACCTATTATGCAAAGCAAGTGGATGGAGGGAGTAATATTTCTCCCTGTTCTAATGGTATAAGTTATACATTAGACACAATAGCTCTCATACCCACCTTATCACTAGTAACATCCAGTCTCTCTAATAATCCCACTCCAACTTTTAATCTAGGGAATTTAGAGACTGGAGGTAGCGTTGGATTATATTCTGACGATAGTTGCAGCACCTTGGCACAGGATTTGATTGAAATAACAGAAGAAAGCATGGAGATAACTCTATCTACATCATTAATCAGTAGTGGTACCTATTCTTATTTTGCAAAGCAGGTGGATAGAGCTGGTAATATTTCTGGCTGCTCCAGTGCAGGTGTGGATTATGAGTTGGATTCAACGGCTCCTAGCGCACCAACGATAGGATTAGCTCAAGGAATCAGCAGCCCATCAAATAATACAACACCTAGTTTTGTGGTATCTGATGTAGAGGATGGTGCTCTAGTTAGCTTACACACTGATAATCAATGTGCAGAGGCAAATAAAATAAGGTCAGGCACAGCTACAGGTAACTCTATTGTATTAATATTACAGACCGCTCTAAGTATCGATGGAACCTATACCTATTATGCAAAACAGATAGATAGAGCTGGTAATATTTCTGGCTGCTCCAGTGCAAGTGTGGATTATGAGTTGGATTCAACGGCTCCTGGCGCACCAACGATAGGATTAGCTCAAGGAACCGTCAGTCCATCAAATAATACAACACCTAGTTTTGTGGTGTCTGGTGTAGAAGATGGTGCTCTAGTTAGCTTACACACTGATGATCAATGTGCAGAGGCAAATATAGAATCAGGCACAGCTACCGGTGATTCTATTACACTAACACTACAGACTGCTCTAAGTATCGATGAAACCTATACCTATTTTGCAAAACAAGTGGATAGAGCTGGTAATATTTCTGACTGCTCCAGTGAAGGTTTGGATTATGAATTGGATACAAGTGCATTGACACCAACGATAGGATTAGCTCAAGGAACCGTCAGTCCATCAAATAATACAACACCTAGTTTTGTGGTGTCTGATGTAGAAAATGGTGCTCTAGTTAGCCTACACACTGATGTTCAATGTACAGAGGCAAGTAAAGTAGAATCAGGCACAGCTAGTGGCGACTCTATTACATTAACACTACAGACTGCTCTAAGTATCAATAAAACCTATACCTATTATGCAAAACAAGTGGATGGAGGGAGTAATGTTTCTCCTTGTTCCAATGATATTGGTTATACGTTAGACACAATAGCTCTCATACCCACCTTATCACTAGTAACACCGGACCCCTCTAATAATCCCAATCCAGTTTTTAGTCTGGGGAATTTAGAGATTGGAGGTAGCGTTGGATTATATTCTGACGATAGTTGCAGTACCTTGGCACAAGATTCCATTGGAATAACAGCAGAAAGCATGGAAATAACTCTATCTGTGCTTTTAGTTAATTATAACACTTACTCCTATCATACGAGACAAACAGACAGTTTCGGTAATGTTTCAGATTGCTCCAGCGCTATATCTTATGAATTTTTCGCTCCTTTTGAATCTGTTTGGCGTGTTGGAGTTGAAGGATATGGTGATGAAGATCAAAGTGTGACTCTTCCTCTAAGAGAGTATGATGGAAATGAAAATAACTTTGATTACGATTTCACCGTTTATTGGGGGGATGGCTCTAAAGAAACAGTTACAGCCTTTAGTAATGATATTACCCATGAATACACAAATCCAGGAGACTATACAATTAAAATAATAGGTCCAAAGCTTCCGGCTTGGTATTTTAATGATAAAGGAGATAAAAATAAAATAATTGAGGTAAAAAATCTTGGAGAAGTGGGCTGGAAAAATTTAGATTCTGCTTTCATGGGGTGCAAGAAGCTCACTGAATTTACTACTGGCACCACAGACACCTCTCAAGTGACAAATATGTATGCTATGTTTTATTATACCTTTAGCTTAACTTCGCTTGATTTATCTGATTTTAATACCTCTAATATAACTAATATGAGTCGGATGTTTTATTATGCTTCAGAACTAACTACCCTTAACTTATCTGGCTGGGATACCTCTAGTGTAATAGATATGCATAATATGTTTGCTTATGCTTCAAAACTAACTACCCTTAACTTATCTGGCTGGGATACCTCTAGTGTAATAGATATGCATAATATGTTTAATGCTTCAGGTTTAGAGTCCCTTGATTTATCTCATTTTGTTACCTCTAGTGTAATATATATGCATAATATGTTTGCTTATGCTTCAAAACTAACTACCCTTAACTTATCTGGCTGGGATGTTTCTAATGTAACGGATATGAGCGCTATGTTTAATGCTATTCCAAGTTTGACTTCTCTTGATTTATCTCATTTTGTTACCTCTAATGTAACAGATATGAGCGAGATGTTTTATTATGCTTCGAGTTTAACTTCCCTTGATTTATCTGGCTGGGATACCTCTAATGTAATATATATGCATAATATGTTTGCTTATGCTTCAAAACTAACTACCCTTAACTTATCTGGCTGGGATACCTCTAGTGTAATATATATGCATAATATGTTTGATTATGCTTCAGGTTTAGAGTCCCTTGATTTATCTCATTTTAATACCTCTAGTGTAATAGATATGCATAATATGTTTGATTATGCTTCAGGTTTAGAGTCCCTTGATTTATCCAATTGGGATACCTCTAATGTAACGAATATGCAGTCTATGTTTGATTATGCTTCAGGTTTAGAGTCCCTTGATTTATCCAATTGGGATACCTCTAATGTAACGAATATGCTGTCTATGTTTTCTAATACTTCAAGTTTAGTGTCTCTCAATTTATCTGGTTGGGATGTTTCCACTGTGAAGTTCTCTTACAGCATATTTGATAATACTCATGCTGATCTTGCGCTCACTTGTTCTGACGGTGCAACTGCTTTTTTTGGGAAAGACTGTCAGTAAGTAGCATTTTATCTTTCCCGAAAAAACGGACACTTTTACATAATCCATCGGACTCAAATATCCAAGCGAAGAATGTAACAATCTCATTTAAGGGCAGCTTGGGCAGCAGCCAGCCTAGCCGCGGGCACACGAAAGGGGCTACAGCTCACATAATCTAGACCCAGTTTGTGGCAAAAATAAATGGAGCGTACCTCACCCCCATGCTCGCCACAAATACCCAGCTTCATGTTTTTTTGCACGGAAAGAGCTTTTCTAACAGCAATTTTCATTAATTCCCCCACTCCATCTTCATCGATGGAAACAAAAGGGTCTTCGGGGAAAATATTATTTTCCACATAGTCGCCAAGAAATTGTCCGGCATCGTCCCTAGAGATGCCAAAACAGGTTTGGGTAAGATCGTTGGTGCCAAAGCTCAAAAATTCTGCTTGCCCCAGCTTAGGGTCGGCAATTTTTTCTGCACTTAACGATGCTCGTGGAAGCTCAATCATCGCACCAATGGAGTAGTTTATTTGCATGTTTTGTTCCTGAAAAACACTTTGAATTTCTTCTTCGCAATAATCCCGTATAAAACGAAGTTCTTTCCAGTGGGAAATAAGCGGCACCATGATTTCTGGCTCCACTACTATTTTTTCCGTTCTTTTCAATTCGCAAGCAGCTTCCATAATGGCTCGAACCTGCATCCGATAAATTTCAGGGAAAGAAATTCCTAACCGACAACCCCGGTGACCCAACATGGGATTAAACTCCGTTAGCATTTCCTTTCGTCGGTGTAAATCTTTCTCGGAGACTTGCATCTCTTTTGCCAAGACCTGCATATCTTCGGGGTTATTGGGTAAAAATTCATGGAGAGGAGGATCGAGTAAACGAATAGTCACAGGGAGATTTGCCATTTCCCGAAAAATACCTAGAAAATCTTTTCTCTGTATGGGCTGGATTTTTGCTAGGGCTAGTTCACGAGATTTTCTATCACTGGCAAGAATTGTTTGGCGCATACTCATAATACGGTCCTTTTCAAAAAACATATGTTCTGTACGACACAAACCAATCCCCTCGGCACCAAAACCCCTAGCCACCCTTGCGTCCAATGGGGAATCTCCGTTGGCTCGTACTTTTAGGGTGCGCACTTCGTCCGCCCAAGTCATAAAGCGGTGGAAGTCTGGGGGAGGGGTGGGCAATATGGTGCTCACCATTCCATCAATAATTTTTCCTGTGGCACCCTCTATGGTGAGAACGTCGCCCTCGTGAAATGTTTTATGACCAATAGTGAGCGTTCGGTTCTCGTAGGAAATAATCAATTCGGTGCAACCAGCAATGCAAGGTTTGCCCATACTTCGTGCCAGAACGGCTGCATGACTGGTCATTCCTCCCCGAGCCGTTACAATCCCTTCCGCAACGTTCATGCCATGAATATCTTCAGGCGACGTTTCTATTCGCACAAGCAAAACCTTTTCTCCTGAGTTCATGCGTAGGATTGCCTTTTCTTTCTAACCTCTCGATATAATTAGCATTTATTTTTTTATTGTTAAGTGTCTCTTTTAGTTGTCTTCTGAAAATTTTTCCGATACAATGTAAAGAGAAATTAAGGTAAGGAGGAAACAATATGTATATAACAACGCCAAAAAGAAAAGGTGGAATTACAGTCGTGCGCTTAATGCATGGATACAGAGAGAACGGCAAACTCAAACAAAAGGTAGTAAAAACTATAGGGCAATCAAGGGATCCGGCTCGGATTGAATACATGAAAAATGCCGCAAAGGAAATGAAGAGAAGCATAGAATCTGGAGAGAAACAAAATATCAACTTTCATGCGCCAATTGCCATGAATCTATATAACCTGAAGGGGAAGGTCTCCGTAAACAACGGTGTTCCAGATATTTTAGGCAGTGTATACGATAGGCTAGGTTTCGACAAAATAATTTCGGATACAAGAAAGGATAAAGAATGGAATGAAATTTTAAAATACTGCGTTTTCTCTCGACTCTTAGAACCATCTAGCAAATTAAGATCAATTGAGGTGATTTTAGATCAATTTGAAAAAAAAATCAGCCATGATCAGGTATTGAAGATGATGGATCACCTTTCTAAGAGGGAGGAAAAGATAAAAACATATCTATCAAAAAAAATGATAGAAGAAAGCAAGACTCTTGATCTCATGCTCTTCGATGTAACAACGTTATATTTTGAGAATATAAATGTTACAGATTTAAAAAATTTTGGTTTCAGTAAGGACAGTAAATTTAAAGAGGTACAGGTGGTGCTTGCCTTACTCACAGATTCCGAAGGTCTGCCAATTACATACGAAGTATTCCCAGGCAATACAGCAGAAACAAAAACATTTATTCATTGCATGGAAGATCTCAAGAAGAAATATAAATTAAATAAGATTCGAGTAACTGCGGATAAAGCAATGTTCTCAAAAAAGAATTTTTCTTATTTTGAGGATAAAGAAATCCATGGTAATAGCTCTATGGAGTATATTATCTCCTGTCCGTTAAAGAAAATAGCAAAGAAATTACAGGAAGAAGTTTTAAACTTAGATAACTATACCCTGATAGATGAGGATAGAAGTGCATTTGAATTTCTCAATGATGGCAGAAGAGTAGTGGCTATTCACTCCAGGAAAAGAGCCGAATTAGATAGGCATAGAAGAGAAAAGTTGCTGGATATGATAAAGAAGCTAGAAGGAAAAAATGGAGAAATTGCAGTAGAAAAACTTACTCGTAATAGGGGGGTTAGTAGATTCCTTAAAAAATCAAAAGAAAGTGTAACAGTAAATAAAGAAGCTGTGATAGAGGACGCTCAATGGGACGGCATTGCTGGTCTTTGCACTAATATAAAAAATGCATCTCCTCGTGATTTAATGTATTCCTATAAAAGATTGTGGAAAATAGAAGAGTCTTTTAGAATCAACAAACATACATTAAAAATGCGCCCAATCTTCCATCGGCTTTCTAAGAGAATAAAATCTCATATAATGATATGTTTTCTCTCCTATATCATTTTAAGATACACAGAAATTTTCCTGAAATCTAGGAGGTTTTCCTTTGGTCCTCGAAGTTTTTTAAATACTCTTTCTGATATAAAAACATTGATAGTACAAGAATCTAAAAGTAAAAAGCAATATGCTATTCCTGAGGAAATGTCTGAAGAGGGACAAAAGATTTACAAGGCATTTGGAGTAAAACGCAACGAGATAGCGCGCCTGCTATTGGACCCTATCGATCTTTCCTAGAGCCACATCCAACACATCAGAATAAGGCAGAAAAAGTTAAGTGTCCTCCGAAATAATGTAATGCATAAAGTGTTTATTTTCAGCTACTTGGAAGTTTCGCGATGCTCCGAACGCATGAGCTCAGGGAAAACTTTTGACTTTATGCGATTGATCCTCTCATTCAAAAAGGAGATTCAGAAAAAGTTAATAAAGATTTTCGATGACCTATCAACAGAGATACATTCCACCGCGTACGGTTAGATCATTTTTAAGCTATTCCCAGAATTAATTTTAGAAAAATCCTTTTTCTCTGGATTCTATTATTCAATTTAGTAAACAGCAGTGAAATTCATAGGCTAAAGTAGCCTGAACGGGTAACTTAGAGATAAATATGGATGTAGCTTGATTCCTATACCCATAAAAATGGAGTTTGAGCAAGGATGATGCACTTATTTCCGTTTCACAGTAAAACTTTTGTGAAATAAAGAGTTTTTCAACACTCTTTCTTGTATTTATTTTTTCTTTGACACGAATTCTCTCCGTTTCACAAAAATAATAAAAATATCTCTAAAGGTATTACGGATTCCGACCGTTTTAACAAGTGTAAGTTGGAAGAGTAACTTTTAGGAAGTTTATAATGAATAACTTGTTTGTGAAAATGGTCGGAACTTTTTGTAGTTCATCTTATATGTATTTAGGTTGGGTCTTAAAAAATCTATGTAGCAGTGGAACATTGGCGTGTAAAAGCCTCAATCTCCACATAATACCGTTTATACTGTTTGCTTCCCTTGTTGGTTGTAGCAGTAGCGATTCGGGTAGTAATTTGTTGCCCTTTAATTCGTTTACTCCTAATTCGCCGCCTGAATTTGCTATCGAAATAGAAGGAATTAATCCTGAGGAGGGCATATACTACTCTAAGAACTCATCACCAGCTTTTAAGTTTTCCAATGTGAGGGATGGAGCATCGGTCAGCCTACATGAAATGGAGGAATGTGCTGGAGAATTAGTGAGTTCAGATTCAACCCCGGTAGATGGTCAAGTGTCTGTAGGGCTAAAAAATCCCATTACTGATGATGGAGAATATACCTATTATGCAAAACATGCCAATGGGGCAAAGGTTTTTGATTGCTTAGAAATACAATACTATTTAGACACGCTAGCGCCAGCAGAACCAACGATAGGATTAGCTCAAGGAACCCTCAGTCCATCAAATAATACAACACCTAGTTTTGTGCTGTCTGGTGTAGAAGATGGTGCTCTAGTTAGCTTACACACTGATGATCAATGTGCAGAGGCAAATATAGAATCAGGCACAGCTACCGGTGATTCTATTACACTAACACTACAGACTGCTCTAAGTAGCGATGGAATATACAACTATTATGCAAAACAGGTGGATAGAGTTGGTAATATTTCTGGCTGCTCCAGTGAAGGTTTGGATTATGAATTGGATACAAGTGCATTGACACCAACGATAGGATTAGCTCAAGGAACCGTCAGTCCATCAAATAATACAACACCTAGTTTTGTGCTGTCTGATGTAGAAGATGGTGCTCTAGTTAGCCTACACACTGATGATCAATGTATGGAGGCAAATAAAGTAACATCAGGCACAGCTAGTGGCGACTCTATTACACTAACACTACAGACTGCTCTAAGTGCCGATGGAACCTATACCTATTTTGCAAAACAGGTGGATGGAATTGGTAATATTTCTAGCTGCTCCAGTGAAGGTTTCGATTATAAGTTGAATACAAATGTATTGCTACCAATAACATCATTAGCTCAAGGAACCGTTAACCCATCAAGCAATACAACACCTGGTTTTATGGTGTCTAATATAAAAAATGGTGCTCTAGTTAGCCTACACACTGATGATCAATGTGCAGAGGCAAGTAAAGTAGAATCAGGCACAGCTACCGGTGATTCTATTACACTAACACTACAGACTGCTCTAAGTAGTGATGGAACCTATACCTATTATGCAAAGCAAGTGGATGGAGGGAGTAATATTTCTCCCTGTTCTAATGGTATAAGTTATACATTAGACACAATAGCTCTCATACCCACCTTATCACTAGTAACATCCAGCCCCTCTAACAATTCCACTCCAACTTTTAGTCTAGGGAATTTAGAGATTGGAGGTAGCGTTGGATTATATTCTGATAATAGTTGCAGCACCTCGGCACAGGATTTAATTGAAATAACAGAAGAAAGCATGGAAATAACTCTATCTATGCCTTTAGTTAATTATAGCACTTACTCCTACCATACGAGACAAATAGACAGTTTCGATAATATTTCAGATTGCTCCAGCGCTATATCTTATGAATTTATTACCCCTCCTTTTGAATCTGTTTGGGCGGTTGGGCAATCAGAATATGGCGATGGAGACCAAAGTGTGACTCTTCCTCTAAGAGAGAATGATGGAAATGGAAATAACTTTGATTACGATTTCACCGTTTATTGGGGGGATGGCTCTAAAGAAACAGTTACAGCCTATAGTAATGATATTACCCATGAATACACAAATCCAGGAGACTATACAATTAAAATAATAGGTCCAAAGCTTCCGGCTTGGTATTTTAATAATGGAGGAGATAAAAATAAAATAATTGAGGTAAAAAATCTTGGAGTAGTGGGCTGGAAAAATTTAGCAGCTGGTTTTTATGATTGTCGAAAACTTACCAGATTTACTGCTGGGACCACAGATACCGCTCAAGTAACGAGTATGGATTATATGTTTCAGAGTATTGCCGCAACTTCAATTAATTTATCTGGTTTTAGTACCGAAAAAGTAACGAGTATGGATTATATGTTTCAGAGTATTGCCGCAACTTCGATTAATGTATCTGGTTTCAACACCATTAACGTGAAAAGTATGAATGGTATGTTTTGGAGTACTGCGAGTTTGGAGTCTCTTGATTTATCTGATTGGAATGTCTCTAATGTGAAAGATATGAATGGTATGTTTGCTTATGCTTCAAAACTAACTACCCTTAACTTATCTGGCTGGGATACCTCTAGTGTAGCTCATATGAGGTCTATGTTTCATTATGCTTCGAGTTTAACTTCTCTTGATTTATCTGATTGGAATGTCTCTAATGTGAAAAGTATGTATGGTATGTTTGCTAATGCTTCAAAACTAACTACCCTTAACTTATCTGGCTGGGATACCTCTAGTGTAGCTCATATGAAGTCTATGTTTGCTAATGCTTCGAGTTTAACTTCCCTTGATTTATCCAATTGGAATACCTCTAATGTAATATATATGCATAATATGTTTGCTTATGCTTCAAAACTAACTACCCTTAACTTATCTGGCTGGGATACCTCTAATGTAACGAATATGCAGTCTATGTTTGATTATGCTTCAGGTTTAGAGTCCCTTGATTTATCCAATTGGGATACCTCTAATGTAACGAATATGCAGTCTATGTTTTCTGATACTTCAGAACTAACTACCCTTAACTTATCTGGCTGGGATACCTCTAGTGTAATAGATATGCATAATATGTTTTCTTTTTCTTCAAACTTATCCTCTCTTGATTTATCTCATTTTGTTACCTCTAATGTAATATATATGCATAATATGTTTGCTTATGCTTCAAAACTAACTACCCTTAACTTATCTGGCTGGGATGTTTCTAATGTAACGAATATGAGCGCTATGTTTAATGCTATTTCAAGTTTGACTTCTCTTGATTTATCTCATTTTGTTACCTCTAATGTAATATATATGCATAATATGTTTGCTTATGCTTCAAAACTAACTACCCTTAACTTATCTGGCTGGGATACCTCTAGTGTAATAGAGATGCATAATATGTTTGCTTATGCTTCAGGTTTAGAGTCCCTTGATTTATCCAATTGGGATACCTCTAGTGTAACAGATATGCATAATATGTTTGATTATGCTTCAGGTTTAGAGTCCCTTGATTTATCCAATTGGGATACCTCTAGTGTAATAGAGATGCATAATATGTTTGATTATGCTTCAGGTTTAGAGTCCCTTGATTTATCCAATTGGGATACCTCTAATGTAACGAATATGCTGTCTATGTTTTCTAATACTTCAAGTTTAGTGTCTCTCAATTTATCTGGTTGGGATGTTTCCACTGTGAAGTTCTCTTACAGCATATTTGATAATACTCATGCTGATCTTGCGCTCACTTGTTCTGACAGTGCAACTGATTTTTTTGGGAAAGACTGTCAGTAAGTAGCATTTTATCTTTCCCGAAAAAACGGACACTTTTACATAATCCATCGGACTCAAATATCCAAGCGAAGAATGTAACAATCTCATTTAAGGGCAGCTTGGGCAGCAGCCAGCCTAGCCGCGGGCACACGAAAGGGGCTACAGCTCACATAATCTAGACCCAGTTTGTGGCAAAAATAAATGGAGCGTACCTCACCCCCATGCTCGCCACAAATACCCAGCTTCATGTTTTTTTGCACGGAAAGAGCTTTTCTAACAGCAATTTTCATTAATTCCCCCACTCCATCTTCATCGATGGAAACAAAAGGGTCTTCGGGGAAAATATTATTTTCCACATAGTCGCCAAGAAATTGTCCGGCATCGTCCCTAGAGATGCCAAAACAGGTTTGGGTAAGATCGTTGGTGCCAAAGCTCAAAAATTCTGCTTGCCCCAGCTTAGGGTCGGCAATTTTTTCTGCACTTAACGATGCTCGTGGAAGCTCAATCATCGCACCAATGGAGTAGTTTATTTGCATGTTTTGTTCCTGAAAAACACTTTGAATTTCTTCTTCGCAATAATCCCGTATAAAACGAAGTTCTTTCCAGTGGGAAATAAGCGGCACCATGATTTCTGGCTCCACTACTATTTTTTCCGTTCTTTTCAATTCGCAAGCAGCTTCCATAATGGCTCGAACCTGCATCCGATAAATTTCAGGGAAAGAAATTCCTAACCGACAACCCCGGTGACCCAACATGGGATTAAACTCCGTTAGCATTTCCTTTCGTCGGTGTAAATCTTTCTCGGAGACTTGCATCTCTTTTGCCAAGACCTGCATATCTTCGGGGTTATTGGGTAAAAATTCATGGAGAGGAGGATCGAGTAAACGAATAGTCACAGGGAGATTTGCCATTTCCCGAAAAATACCTAGAAAATCTTTTCTCTGTATGGGCTGGATTTTTGCTAGGGCTAGTTCACGAGATTTTCTATCACTGGCAAGAATTGTTTGGCGCATACTCATAATACGGTCCTTTTCAAAAAACATATGTTCTGTACGACACAAACCAATCCCCTCGGCACCAAAACCCCTAGCCACCCTTGCGTCCAATGGGGAATCTCCGTTGGCTCGTACTTTTAGGGTGCGCACTTCGTCCGCCCAAGTCATAAAGCGGTGGAAGTCTGGGGGAGGGGTGGGCAATATGGTGCTCACCATTCCATCAATAATTTTTCCTGTGGCACCCTCTATGGTGAGAACGTCGCCCTCGTGAAATGTTTTATGACCAATAGTGAGCGTTCGGTTCTCGTAGGAAATAATCAATTCGGTGCAACCAGCAATGCAAGGTTTGCCCATACTTCGTGCCAGAACGGCTGCATGACTGGTCATTCCTCCCCGAGCCGTTACAATCCCTTCCGCAACGTTCATGCCATGAATATCTTCAGGCGACGTTTCTATTCGCACAAGCAAAACCTTTTCTCCTGAGTTCATGCGTAGGATTGCCTTTTCTTTCTAACCTCTCGATATAATTAGCATTTATTTTTTTATTGTTAAGTGTCTCTTTTAGTTGTCTTCTGAAAATTTTTCCGATACAATGTAAAGAGAAATTAAGGTAAGGAGGAAACAATATGTATATAACAACGCCAAAAAGAAAAGGTGGAATTACAGTCGTGCGCTTAATGCATGGATACAGAGAGAACGGCAAACTCAAACAAAAGGTAGTAAAAACTATAGGGCAATCAAGGGATCCGGCTCGGATTGAATACATGAAAAATGCCGCAAAGGAAATGAAGAGAAGCATAGAATCTGGAGAGAAACAAAATATCAACTTTCATGCGCCAATTGCCATGAATCTATATAACCTGAAGGGGAAGGTCTCCGTAAACAACGGTGTTCCAGATATTTTAGGCAGTGTATACGATAGGCTAGGTTTCGACAAAATAATTTCGGATACAAGAAAGGATAAAGAATGGAATGAAATTTTAAAATACTGCGTTTTCTCTCGACTCTTAGAACCATCTAGCAAATTAAGATCAATTGAGGTGATTTTAGATCAATTTGAAAAAAAAATCAGCCATGATCAGGTATTGAAGATGATGGATCACCTTTCTAAGAGGGAGGAAAAGATAAAAACATATCTATCAAAAAAAATGATAGAAGAAAGCAAGACTCTTGATCTCATGCTCTTCGATGTAACAACGTTATATTTTGAGAATATAAATGTTACAGATTTAAAAAATTTTGGTTTCAGTAAGGACAGTAAATTTAAAGAGGTACAGGTGGTGCTTGCCTTACTCACAGATTCCGAAGGTCTGCCAATTACATACGAAGTATTCCCAGGCAATACAGCAGAAACAAAAACATTTATTCATTGCATGGAAGATCTCAAGAAGAAATATAAATTAAATAAGATTCGAGTAACTGCGGATAAAGCAATGTTCTCAAAAAAGAATTTCTCTTATTTTGAGGATAAAGAAATCCATGGTAATAGCTCTATGGAGTATATTATCTCCTGTCCGTTAAAGAAAATAGCAAAGAAATTACAGGAAGAAGTTTTAAACTTAGATAACTATACCCTGATAGATGAGGATAGAAGTGCATTTGAATTTCTCAATGATGGCAGAAGAGTAGTGGCTATTCACTCCAGGAAAAGAGCCGAATTAGATAGGCATAGAAGAGAAAAGTTGCTGGATATGATAAAGAAGCTAGAAGGAAAAAATGGAGAAATTGCAGTAGAAAAACTTACTCGTAATAGGGGGGTTAGTAGATTCCTTAAAAAATCAAAAGAAAGTGTAACAGTAAATAAAGAAGCTGTGATAGAGGACGCTCAATGGGACGGCATTGCTGGTCTTTGCACTAATATAAAAAATGCATCTCCTCGTGATTTAATGTATTCCTATAAAAGATTGTGGAAAATAGAAGAGTCTTTTAGAATCAACAAACATACATTAAAAATGCGCCCAATCTTCCATCGGCTTTCTAAGAGAATAAAATCTCATATAATGATATGTTTTCTCTCCTATATCATTTTAAGATACACAGAAATTTTCCTGAAATCTAGGAGGTTTTCCTTTGGTCCTCGAAGTTTTTTAAATACTCTTTCTGATATAAAAACATTGATAGTACAAGAATCTAAAAGTAAAAAGCAATATGCTATTCCTGAGGAAATGTCTGAAGAGGGACAAAAGATTTACAAGGCATTTGGAGTAAAACGCAACGAGATAGCGCGCCTGCTATTGGACCCTATCGATCTTTCCTAGAGCCACATCCAACACATCAGAATAAGGCAGAAAAAGTTAAGTGTCCTCCGAAATAATGTAATGCATAAAGTGTTTATTTTCAGCTACTTGGAAGTTTCGCGATGCTCCGAACGCATGAGCTCAGGGAAAACTTTTGACTTTATGCGATTGATCCTCTCATTCAAAAAGGAGATTCAGAAAAAGTTAATAAAGATTTTCGATGACCTATCAACAGAGATACATTCCACCGCGTACGGTTAGATCATTTTTAAGCTATTCCCAGAATTAATTTTAGAAAAATCCTTTTTCTCTGGATTCTATTATTCAATTTAGTAAACAGCAGTGAAATTCATAGGCTAAAGTAGCCTGAACGGGTAACTTAGAGATAAATATGGATGTAGCTTGATTCCTATACCCATAAAAATGGAGTTTGAGCAAGGATGATGCACTTATTTCCGTTTCACAGTAAAACTTTTGTGAAATAAAGAGTTTTTCAACACTCTTTCTTGTATTTATTTTTTCTTTGACACGAATTCTCTCCGCTTCACAAAAATAATAAAAATATCTCTAAAGGTATTACGGATTCCGACCGTTTTAACAAGTGTAAGTTGGAAGAGTAACTTTTAGGAAGTTTATAATGAATAACTTGTTTGTGAAAATGGTCGGAACTTTTTGTAGTTCATCTTATATGTATTTAGGTTGGGTCTTAAAAAATCTATGTAGCAGTGGAACATTGGCGTGTAAAAGCCTCAATCTCCACATAATACCGTTTATACTGTTTGCTTCCCTTGTTGGTTGTAGCAGTAGCGATTCGGGTAGTAATTTGTTGCCCTCTAATTCACTGACTCCTAGTTTGCCGCCTGAATTTGCTATCGAAATAGAAGGAATTAATCCTGATGAAGGCATATACTACTCTAAGAACTCATCACCAGCTTTTAAGTTTTCCAATGTGAGGGATGGAGCATCGGTCAGCCTACATAAAATAGAGGAATGTGCTGGAGAATCAGTGAGTTCAGATTCAATCCCGGCAGATGGTCAAGTGTCTGTAGGGCTAAAAAACTCCATTACTGCTGATGGAGAATATACTTATTATGCAAAACATGCCAATGGGGCAGAGGTCTTTGATTGCTTAGAAATAAAATACCATTTAGACACGCTAGCGCCAGCAGAACCAACGATAGGATTAGCTCAAGGAACCCTCAGTCCATCAAATAATACAACACCTAGTTTTGTGCTGTCTGGTGTAGAAGATGGTGCTCTAGTTAGCTTACACACTGATGATCAATGTGCAGAGGCAAATATAGAATCAGGCACAGCTACCGGTGATTCTATTACACTAACACTACAGACTGCTCTAAGTAGCGATGGAATATACAACTATTATGCAAAACAGGTGGATAGAGTTGGTAATATTTCTGGCTGCTCCAGTGAAGGTTTGGATTATGAATTGGATACAAGTGCATTGACACCAACGATAGGATTAGCTCAAGGAACCGTCAGTCCATCAAATAATACAACACCTAGTTTTGTGCTGTCTGATGTAGAAGATGGTGCTCTAGTTAGCCTACACACTGATGATCAATGTATGGAGGCAAATAAAGTAACATCAGGCACAGCTAGTAGCGACTCTATTACATTAACACTACAGACTGCTCTAAGTGCCGATGGAACCTATACCTATTTTGCAAAACAGGTGGATGGAATTGGTAATATTTCTAGCTGCTCCAGTGAAGGTTTCGATTATAAGTTGAATACAAATGTATTGCTACCAATAACATCATTAGCTCAAGGAACCGTTAACCCATCAAGCAATACAACACCTGGTTTTATGGTGTCTAATATAAAAAATGGTGCTCTAGTTAGCCTACACACTGATGATCAATGTGCAGAGGCAAGTAAAGTAGAATCAGGCACAGCTACCGGTGATTCTATTACACTAACACTACAGACTGCTCTAAGTAGTGATGGAACCTATACCTATTATGCAAAGCAAGTGGATGGAGGGAGTAATATTTCTCCCTGTTCTAATGGTATAAGTTATACATTAGACACAATAGCTCTCATACCCACCTTATCACTAGTAACATCCAGTCTCTCTAATAATCCCACTCCAACTTTTAATCTAGGGAATTTAGAGACTGGAGGTAGCGTTGGATTATATTCTGACGATAGTTGCAGCACCTTGGCACAGGATTTGATTGAAATAACAGAAGAAAGCATGGAGATAACTCTATCTACATCATTAATCAGTAGTGGTACCTATTCTTATTTTGCAAAGCAGGTGGATAGAGCTGGTAATATTTCTGGCTGCTCCAGTGCAGGTGTGGATTATGAGTTGGATTCAACGGCTCCTAGCGCACCAACGATAGGATTAGCTCAAGGAATCAGCAGCCCATCAAATAATACAACACCTAGTTTTGTGGTATCTGATGTAGAGGATGGTGCTCTAGTTAGCTTACACACTGATAATCAATGTGCAGAGGCAAATAAAATAAGGTCAGGCACAGCTACAGGTAACTCTATTGTATTAATATTACAGACCGCTCTAAGTATCGATGGAACCTATACCTATTATGCAAAACAGATAGATAGAGCTGGTAATATTTCTGGCTGCTCCAGTGCAAGTGTGGATTATGAGTTGGATTCAACGGCTCCTGGCGCACCAACGATAGGATTAGCCCAAGGAATCAACAGCCTATCAAGTAATACAACACCTAGTTTTGTGGCGTCTGATGTAGAAGACGGTGCTCTAGTTAGCTTACACACTGATGATCAATGTGCGGAGGCAAATAAAGTAACATCAGGCACAGCTACCGGTGACTCTATTACACTAACACTGCAGACTGCTCTAAGTATCGATGGAACCTATACCTATTATGCAAAACAGGTGGATAGAGCTGGTAATATTTCTGGTTGCTCCAGTGCAGGTGTGGATTATGAGTTGGATTCAACGGCTCCTGGCGCACCAACGATAGGATTAGCCCAAGGAATCAACAGCCTATCAAGTAATACAACACCTAGTTTTGTGGTGTCTGATGTAGAAGATGGTGATCTAGTTAGCCTACACACTGATGCTCAATGTACAGAGGCAAATAAAGTAACATCAGGCACAGCTAGTGGCGACTCTATTACATTAACACTACAGACCGCTCTAAGTAGCGATGGAACCTATACCTATTTTGCAAAGCAGGTGGATAGAGCTGGTAATATTTCTGGCTGCTCCAGTGCAGGTGTGGATTATGAGTTGGATACAAATGCATTGCCACCAACGATAGGATTAGCTCAAGGAATCAGCAGCCCATCAAGTAATACAACACCTAGTTTTGTGGCGTCTGATGTAGAAGATGGTGCTCTAGTTAGCTTACACACTGATGATCAATGTGCGGAGGCAAATAAAGTAACATCAGGCACAGCTACCGGTGACTCTATTACACTAACACTGCAGACTGCTCTAAGTATCGATGGAACCTATACCTATTATGCAAAACAGGTGGATAAAGTTAGTAATACTTCTCCTTGTTCCAATGGTATACGTTATACGTTAGACACAATGGTTGTTGCGCCCACTTTATCGCTAGTAACGTCCAGCTCCTTTGATAATCACATTCCAATTTTTAGTCTAAGGAATTTAGAAATTGGAGGTAGCGTTGGATTATATTCTGATAATAGTTGCAGCACCTTGGCACAGGATTTAATTGAAATAACAGAAGAAAGCATGGAGATAGATCTACATAGACCTTTGTTTAATTACGGTATCTATACTTATTCTGCAAGACAAACAGATAGTTCAGGTAATGTTTCAGATTGCTCCAGCGCTATATCTTATGAATTTTTCGCTCCTTTTGAATCTGTTTGGGCGGTTGGGCAATCAGGATATGGCGATGGAGATCGAAGTGTTACCCTTCCTCTAAGAGAGAGTGATGGAGATGGAAATAACTTTGATTACGATTTCATTGTTGATTGGGGTGATGACTCTGATGAACAAGCAGTTACTGTTTATAGCGATGATGTTACTCATACCTATGCAGATGCAGGAGACTATACCATTAAGATAAAAGGAATACTGCCAACTTGGTATTTTAATAATGGAGGAGATAAAAATAAAATAATTGAGGTAAAAAATCTTGGAGAAGTGGGCTGGAAAAATTTAGATTCTGCTTTCGAGGGGTGCAGGAAGCTCACTGAATTTACTACTGGCACCACAGACACCTCTCAAGTGACAAATATGTATGCTATGTTTGATTATGCTTCAGGTTTAGAGTCCCTTGATTTATCCAATTGGGATACCTCTAATGTAATAGATATGGGCTATATGTTTTATACGACTTCGAGTTTGAGGTCCCTTAATTTATCTGGCTGGGATACCTCTAATGTAATAGATATGGGCTATATGTTTTATACGACTTCGAGTTTGAGGTCCCTTAATTTATCTGGCTGGGATACCTCTAGTGTAATAGATATGCATAATATGTTTGCTTATGCTTCAGAACTAACTACCCTTAACTTATCTGGCTGGGATACCTCTAGTGTAATAGATATGCATAATATGTTTTCTTTTTCTTCAAACTTATCCTCTCTTGATTTATCTCATTTTGTTACCTCTAATGTAATATATATGCATAATATGTTTGCTTATGCTTCAAAACTAACTACCCTTAACTTATCTGGCTGGGATGTTTCTAATGTAACGAATATGAGCGCTATGTTTAATGCTATTTCAAGTTTGACTTCTCTTGATTTATCTCATTTTGTTACCTCTAATGTAATATATATGCATAATATGTTTGCTTATGCTTCAAAACTAACTACCCTTAACTTATCTGGCTGGGATACCTCTAATGTAATAGATATGCATAATATGTTTGATCATGCTTCAAAACTAACTACCCTTAACTTATCTGGCTGGGATACCTCTAGTGTAATAGATATGCATAATATGTTTGATTATGCTTCAGGTTTAGAGTCCCTTGATTTATCTCATTTTAATACCTCTAGTGTAATAGATATGCATAATATGTTTGATTATGCTTCAGGTTTAGAGTCCCTTGATTTATCCAATTGGGATACCTCTAATGTAACGAATATGCAGTCTATGTTTGCTTATGCTTCAGGTTTAGAGTCCCTTGATTTATCCAATTGGGATACCTCTAATGTAACGAATATGCTGTCTATGTTTTCTAATACTTCAAGTTTAGTGTCTCTCAATTTATCTGATTGGGATATTTCCGCTTTGAAGTTCTCTTACAGCATATTTTATTATACTCATGCTGATCTTGCGCTCACTTGTTCTGACGGTCTAACTGATTTTTTGGGGAAAGACTGTCAGTAAGTAGCATTTTATCTTTCCCGAAAAAACGGACACTTTTACATAATCCATCGGACTCAAATATCCAAGCGAAGAATGTAACAATCTCATTTAAGGGCAGCTTGGGCAGCAGCCAGCCTAGCCGCGGGCACACGAAAGGGGCTACAGCTCACATAATCTAGACCCAGTTTGTGGCAAAAATAAATGGAGCGTACCTCACCCCCATGCTCGCCACAAATACCCAGCTTCATGTTTTTTTGCACGGAAAGAGCTTTTCTAACAGCAATTTTCATTAATTCCCCCACTCCATCTTCATCGATGGAAACAAAAGGGTCTTCGGGGAAAATATTATTTTCCACATAGTCGCCAAGAAATTGTCCGGCATCGTCCCTAGAGATGCCAAAACAGGTTTGGGTAAGATCGTTGGTGCCAAAGCTCAAAAATTCTGCTTGCCCCAGCTTAGGGTCGGCAATTTTTTCTGCACTTAACGATGCTCGTGGAAGCTCAATCATCGCACCAATGGAGTAGTTTATTTGCATGTTTTGTTCCTGAAAAACACTTTGAATTTCTTCTTCGCAATAATCCCGTATAAAACGAAGTTCTTTCCAGTGGGAAATAAGCGGCACCATGATTTCTGGCTCCACTACTATTTTTTCCGTTCTTTTCAATTCGCAAGCAGCTTCCATAATGGCTCGAACCTGCATCCGATAAATTTCAGGGAAAGAAATTCCTAACCGACAACCCCGGTGACCCAACATGGGATTAAACTCCGTTAGCATTTCCTTTCGTCGGTGTAAATCTTTCTCGGAGACTTGCATCTCTTTTGCCAAGACCTGCATATCTTCGGGGTTATTGGGTAAAAATTCATGGAGAGGAGGATCGAGTAAACGAATAGTCACAGGGAGATTTGCCATTTCCCGAAAAATACCTAGAAAATCTTTTCTCTGTATGGGCTGGATTTTTGCTAGGGCTAGTTCACGAGATTTTCTATCACTGGCAAGAATTGTTTGGCGCATACTCATAATACGGTCCTTTTCAAAAAACATATGTTCTGTACGACACAAACCAATCCCCTCGGCACCAAAACCCCTAGCCACCCTTGCGTCCAATGGGGAATCTCCGTTGGCTCGTACTTTTAGGGTGCGCACTTCGTCCGCCCAAGTCATAAAGCGGTGGAAGTCTGGGGGAGGGGTGGGCAATATGGTGCTCACCATTCCATCAATAATTTTTCCTGTGGCACCCTCTATGGTGAGAACGTCGCCCTCGTGAAATGTTTTATGACCAATAGTGAGCGTTCGGTTCTCGTAGGAAATAATCAATTCGGTGCAACCAGCAATGCAAGGTTTGCCCATACTTCGTGCCACAACGGCTGCATGACTGGTCATTCCTCCCCGAGCCGTTACAATCCCTTCCGCAACGTTCATGCCATGAATATCTTCAGGCGACGTTTCTATTCGCACAAGCAAAACCTTTTCTCCTGAGTTCATGCGTAGGATTGCCTTTTCTTTCTAACCTCTCGATATAATTAGCATTTATTTTTTTATTGTTAAGTGTCTCTTTTAGTTGTCTTCTGAAAATTTTTCCGATACAATGTAAAGAGAAATTAAGGTAAGGAGGAAACAATATGTATATAACAACGCCAAAAAGAAAAGGTGGAATTACAGTCGTGCGCTTAATGCATGGATACAGAGAGAACGGCAAACTCAAACAAAAGGTAGTAAAAACTATAGGGCAATCAAGGGATCCGGCTCGGATTGAATACATGAAAAATGCCGCAAAGGAAATGAAGAGAAGCATAGAATCTGGAGAGAAACAAAATATCAACTTTCATGCGCCAATTGCCATGAATCTATATAACCTGAAGGGGAAGGTCTCCGTAAACAACGGTGTTCCAGATATTTTAGGCAGTGTATACGATAGGCTAGGTTTCGACAAAATAATTTCGGATACAAGAAAGGATAAAGAATGGAATGAAATTTTAAAATACTGCGTTTTCTCTCGACTCTTAGAACCATCTAGCAAATTAAGATCAATTGAGGTGATTTTAGATCAATTTGAAAAAAAAATCAGCCATGATCAGGTATTGAAGATGATGGATCACCTTTCTAAGAGGGAGGAAAAGATAAAAACATATCTATCAAAAAAAATGATAGAAGAAAGCAAGACTCTTGATCTCATGCTCTTCGATGTAACAACGTTATATTTTGAGAATATAAATGTTACAGATTTAAAAAATTTTGGTTTCAGTAAGGACAGTAAATTTAAAGAGGTACAGGTGGTGCTTGCCTTACTCACAGATTCCGAAGGTCTGCCAATTACATACGAAGTATTCCCAGGCAATACAGCAGAAACAAAAATATTTATTCATTGCATGGAAGATCTCAAGAAGAAATATAAATTAAATAAGATTCGAGTAACTGCGGATAAAGCAATGTTCTCAAAAAAGAATTTCTCTTATTTTGAGGATAAAGAAATCCATGGTAATAGCTCTATGGAGTATATTATCTCCTGTCCGTTAAAGAAAATAGCAAAGAAATTACAGGAAGAAGTTTTAAACTTAGATAACTATACCCTGATAGATGAGGATAGAAGTGCATTTGAATTTCTCAATGATGGCAGAAGAGTAGTGGCTATTCACTCCAGGAAAAGAGCCGAATTAGATAGGCATAGAAGAGAAAAGTTGCTGGATATGATAAAGAAGCTAGAAGGAAAAAATGGAGAAATTGCAGTAGAAAAACTTACTCGTAATAGGGGGGTTAGTAGATTCCTTAAAAAATCAAAAGAAAGTGTAACAGTAAATAAAGAAGCTGTGATAGAGGACGCTCAATGGGACGGCATTGCTGGTCTTTGCACTAATATAAAAAATGCATCTCCTCGTGATTTAATGTATTCCTATAAAAGATTGTGGAAAATAGAAGAGTCTTTTAGAATCAACAAACATACATTAAAAATGCGCCCAATCTTCCATCGGCTTTCTAAGAGAATAAAATCTCATATAATGATATGTTTTCTCTCCTATATCATTTTAAGATACACAGAAATTTTCCTGAAATCTAGGAGGTTTTCCTTTGGTCCTCGAAGTTTTTTAAATACTCTTTCTGATATAAAAACATTGATAGTACAAGAATCTAAAAGTAAAAAGCAATATGCTATTCCTGAGGAAATGTCTGAAGAGGGACAAAAGATTTACAAGGCATTTGGAGTAAAACGCAACGAGATAGCGCGCCTGCTATTGGACCCTATCGATCTTTCCTAGAGCCACATCCAACACATCAGAATAAGGCAGAAAAAGTTAAGTGTCCTCCGAAATAATGTAATGCATAAAGTGTTTATTTTCAGCTACTTGGAAGTTTCGCGATGCTCCGAACGCATGAGCTCAGGGAAAACTTTTGACTTTATGCGATTGATCCTCTCATTCAAAAAGGAGATTCAGAAAAAGTTAATAAAGATTTTCGATGACCTATCAACAGAGATACATTCCACCGCGTACGGTTAGATCATTTTTAAGCTATTCCCAGAATTAATTTTAGAAAAATCCTTTTTCTCTGGATTCTATTATTCAATTTAGTAAACAGCAGTGAAATTCATAGGCTAAAGTAGCCTGAACGGGTAACTTAGAGATAAATATGGATGTAGCTTGATTCCTATACCCATAAAAATGGAGTTTGAGCAAGGATGATGCACTTATTTCCGTTTCACAGTAAAACTTTTGTGAAATAAAGAGTTTTTCAACACTCTTTCTTGTATTTATTTTTTCTTTGACACGAATTCTCTCCGTTTCACAAAAATAATAAAAATATCTCTAAAGGTATTACGGATTCCGACCGTTTTAACAAGTGTAAGTTGGAAGAGTAACTTTTAGGAAGTTTATAATGAATAACTTGTTTGTGAAAATGGTCGGAACTTTTTGTAGTTCATCTTATATGTATTTAGGTTGGGTCTTAAAAAATCTATGTAGCAGTGGAACATTGGCGTGTAAAAGCCTCAATCTCCACATAATACCGTTTATACTGTTTGCTTCCCTTGTTGGTTGTAGCAGTAGCGATTCGGGTAGTAATTTGTTGCCCTTTAATTCACTGACTCCTAGTTCGCCGCCTGAATTTGCTATCGAAATAGAAGGAATTAATCCTGAGGAGGGCATATACTACTCTAAGAACTCATCACCAGCTTTTAAGTTTTCCAATGTGAGGGATGGAGCATCGGTCAGCCTACATGAAATGGAGGAATGTGCTGGAGAATCAGTGAGTTCAGATTCAATCCCGGCAGATGGTCAAGTGTCTGTAAGGCTAAAAAATCCCATTACTGATGATAGAGAATATACCTATTATGCAAAACATGCCAATGGGGCAGAGGTCTTTGATTGCTTAGAAATAAAATACCATTTAGACACGCTAGCGCCAGCAGAACCAACGATAGGATTAGCTCAAGGAACCCTCAGTCCATCAAATAATACAACACCTAGTTTTGTGCTGTCTGGTGTAGAAGATGGTGCTCTAGTTAGCTTACACACTGATGATCAATGTGCAGAGGCAAATATAGAATCAGGCACAGCTACCGGTGATTCTATTACACTAACACTACAGACTGCTCTAAGTAGCGATGGAATATACAACTATTATGCAAAACAGGTGGATAGAGTTGGTAATATTTCTGGCTGCTCCAGTGAAGGTTTGGATTATGAATTGGATACAAGTGCATTGACACCAACGATAGGATTAGCTCAAGGAACCGTCAGTCCATCAAATAATACAACACCTAGTTTTGTGCTGTCTGATGTAGAAGATGGTGCTCTAGTTAGCCTACACACTGATGATCAATGTATGGAGGCAAATAAAGTAACATCAGGCACAGCTAGTAGCGACTCTATTACATTAACACTGCAGACTGCTCTAAGTATCGATGGAACCTATACCTATTATGCAAAACAGGTGGATAGAGCTGGTAATATTTCTGGTTGCTCCAGTGCAGGTGTGGATTATGAGTTGGATTCAACGGCTCCTGGCGCACCAACGATAGGATTAGCCCAAGGAATCAACAGCCTATCAAGTAATACAACACCTAGTTTTGTGGTGTCTGATGTAGAAGATGGTGATCTAGTTAGCCTACACACTGATGCTCAATGTACAGAGGCAAATAAAGTAACATCAGGCACAGCTAGTGGCGACTCTATTACATTAACACTACAGACCGCTCTAAGTAGCGATGGAACCTATACCTATTTTGCAAAGCAGGTGGATAGAGCTGGTAATATTTCTGGCTGCTCCAGTGCAGGTGTGGATTATGAGTTGGATACAACGGCTCCTAGCGCACCAACGATAGGATTAGCTCAAGGAATCAGCAGCCTATCAAGTAATACAACACCTAGTTTTGTGGTGTCTGATGTAGAAAATGGTGCTCTAGTTAGCCTACACACTGATGTTCAATGTACAGAGGCAAGTAAAGTAGAATCAGGCACAGCTACCGGTGATTCTATTACACTAACACTACAGACTGCTCTAAGTATCGATGAAACCTATACCTATTATGCAAAACAAGTGGATAGAGCTGGTAATATTTCTGACTGCTCCAGTGCAGGTGTGGATTATGAGTTGGATTCAACGGCTCCTGGCGCACCAACGATAGGATTAGCTCAAGGAATCAGCAGCCCATCAAGTAATACAACACCTAGTTTTGTGCTGTCTGATGTAGAAGATGGTGCTCTAGTTAGCCTACACACTGATGATCAATGTATGGAGGCAAATAAAGTAACATCAGGCACAGCTAGTAGCGACTCTATTACATTAACACTACAGACTGCTCTAAGTGCCGATGGAACCTATACCTATTTTGCAAAACAGGTGGATGGAATTGGTAATATTTCTAGCTGCTCCAGTGAAGGTTTCGAATATGAGTTGAATGCAAGTGTATTGACACCAACGATAGGATTAGCTCAAGGAACCGTTAACCCATCAAGCAATACAACACCTAGTTTTGTGGTATCTGATCTAGAAAATAATGCTCTAGTTAGCCTACACACTGATGATCAATGTGCAGAGGCAAGTAAAGTAGAATCAGGCACAGCTACCGGTGATTCTATTACACTAACACTACAGACTGCTCTAAGTAGTGATGGAACCTATACCTATTATGCAAAGCAAGTGGATGGAGGGAGTAATATTTCTCCCTGTTCTAATGGTATAAGTTATACATTAGACACAATAGCTCTCATACCCACCTTATCACTAGTAACATCCAGCCCCTCTAACAATTCCACTCCAACTTTTAGTCTAGGGAATTTAGAGATTGGAGGTAGCGTTGGATTATATTCTGATAATAGTTGCAGCACCTTGGCACAGGATTTAATTGAAATAACAGAAGAAAGCATGGAAATAACTCTATCTATGCCTTTAGTTAATTATAGCACTTACTCCTACCATACGAGACAAATAGACAGTTTCGATAATATTTCAGATTGCTCCAGCGCTATATCTTATGAATTTATTACCCCTCCTTTTGAATCTGTTTGGGCGGTTGGGCAATCAGAATATGGCGATGGAGACCAAAGTGTGACTCTTCCTCTAAGAGAGTATGATGGAAATGGAAATAACTTTGATTACGATTTCACCGTTTATTGGGGGGATGGCTCTAAAGAAACAGTTACAGCCTTTAGTAATGATATTACCCATGAATACACAAATCCAGGAGACTATACAATTAAAATAATAGGTCCAAAGCTTCCGGCTTGGTATTTTAATAATGAAGGAGATAAAAATAAAATAATTGAGGTAAAAAATCTTGGAGTAGTGGGCTGGAAAAATTTAGCAGCTGGTTTTTATGATTGTCGAAAACTTACCAGATTTACTGCTGGGACCACAGATACCGCTCAAGTAACAGATATGAATAGGATGCTTCTTAATACTAGAAGTTTAACTTCAATTAATTTATCTGGTTTTAGTACCGAAAAAGTAACGAGTATGGATTATATGTTTCAGAGTATTGCCGCAACTTCGATTAATGTATCTGGTTTCAACACCATTAACGTGAAAAGTATGAATGGTGTGTTTTGGAGTACTGCGAGTTTGGAGTCTCTTGATTTATCTGATTGGAATGTCTCTAATGTGAAAAGTATGTATGGTATGTTTTCTAATGCTTCAAAACTAACTACCCTTAACTTATCTGGCTGGGATACCTCTAGTGTAGCTCATATGAGGTCTATGTTTGCTTATGCTTCGAGTTTAACTTCCCTTGATTTATCTCATTTTGATACCTCTAGTGTAATATATATGCATAATATGTTTGCTTATGCTTCGAGTTTAACTTCCCTTGATTTATCTCATTTTGATACCTCTAGTGTAATATATATGCATAATATGTTTGCTTATGCTTCAAAACTAACTACCCTTAACTTATCTGGCTGGGATACCTCTAATGTAACGAATATGCAGTCTATGTTTTCTGATACTTCAAGTTTAGTGTCTCTCAATTTATCTGGTTGGGATGTTTCCGCTGTGGAGCTCTCTTCCAGCATATTTTCTTATACTCATGCTGATCTTGCGCTCACTTGTTCTGACGATGCAGCTGCTTTTTTTGGGAAAGACTGTCAGTAAGTAGCATTTTATCTTTCCCGAAAAAACGGACACTTTTACATAATCCATCGGACTCAAATATCCAAGCGAAGAATGTAACAATCTCATTTAAGGGCAGCTTGGGCAGCAGCCAGCCTAGCCGCGGGCACACGAAAGGGGCTACAGCTCACATAATCTAGACCCAGTTTGTGGCAAAAATAAATGGAGCGTACCTCACCCCCATGCTCGCCACAAATACCCAGCTTCATGTTTTTTTGCACGGAAAGAGCTTTTCTAACAGCAATTTTCATTAATTCCCCCACTCCATCTTCATCGATGGAAACAAAAGGGTCTTCGGGGAAAATATTATTTTCCACATAGTCGCCAAGAAATTGTCCGGCATCGTCCCTAGAGATGCCAAAACAGGTTTGGGTAAGATCGTTGGTGCCAAAGCTCAAAAATTCTGCTTGCCCCAGCTTAGGGTCGGCAATTTTTTCTGCACTTAACGATGCTCGTGGAAGCTCAATCATCGCACCAATGGAGTAGTTTATTTGCATGTTTTGTTCCTGAAAAACACTTTGAATTTCTTCTTCGCAATAATCCCGTATAAAACGAAGTTCTTTCCAGTGGGAAATAAGCGGCACCATGATTTCTGGCTCCACTACTATTTTTTCCGTTCTTTTCAATTCGCAAGCAGCTTCCATAATGGCTCGAACCTGCATCCGATAAATTTCAGGGAAAGAAATTCCTAACCGACAACCCCGGTGACCCAACATGGGATTAAACTCCGTTAGCATTTCCTTTCGTCGGTGTAAATCTTTCTCGGAGACTTGCATCTCTTTTGCCAAGACCTGCATATCTTCGGGGTTATTGGGTAAAAATTCATGGAGAGGAGGATCGAGTAAACGAATAGTCACAGGGAGATTTGCCATTTCCCGAAAAATACCTAGAAAATCTTTTCTCTGTATGGGCTGGATTTTTGCTAGGGCTAGTTCACGAGATTTTCTATCACTGGCAAGAATTGTTTGGCGCATACTCATAATACGGTCCTTTTCAAAAAACATATGTTCTGTACGACACAAACCAATCCCCTCGGCACCAAAACCCCTAGCCACCCTTGCGTCCAATGGGGAATCTCCGTTGGCTCGTACTTTTAGGGTGCGCACTTCGTCCGCCCAAGTCATAAAGCGGTGGAAGTCTGGGGGAGGGGTGGGCAATATGGTGCTCACCATTCCATCAATAATTTTTCCTGTGGCACCCTCTATGGTGAGAACGTCGCCCTCGTGAAATGTTTTATGACCAATAGTGAGCGTTCGGTTCTCGTAGGAAATAATCAATTCGGTGCAACCAGCAATGCAAGGTTTGCCCATACTTCGTGCCACAACGGCTGCATGACTGGTCATTCCTCCCCGAGCCGTTACAATCCCTTCCGCAACGTTCATGCCATGAATATCTTCAGGCGACGTTTCTATTCGCACAAGCAAAACCTTTTCTTTTTTATCTCTCACTAATGTTTCGGCTCTGTCCGGGTGAAAAACAATTTTTCCACTGGCAGCACCAGGAGAGGCAGGCAAGCCCTTAGCCAACACCTTATACTGAGTCTTGGGATCGAGCGCTGGATGTAAAAGCTGATCGATCTGTTCTGTGGTCACACGAAAAAGCGCCTCTCGCTTGGATATAATTTTTTCCTCTACCATGTCCACCGCAATTTTAATGGCTGCCGCAGCGGTTCGCTTCCCCACCCTCGTCTGGAGCAAAAAAAGTTTATTTTTTTGAATGGTAAACTCTATGTCCTGCATGTCCTTATAATGAAGCTCCAGTTTTTTATACAGCACCACAAGCTCGTTGTAAATTTTAGGCATGGCAGAGGATAGAGTTACCTTAGCATCTGATACAGCACTCTCCGGATTTATGGGAAGAGGAGTACGAGTGCCTGCTACCACATCCTCTCCCTGTGCATTGATTAAAAACTCTCCAAAGAATTTATTTTCTCCCGTGGACGGATTCCTAGTAAAAGCCACACCCGTGGCACTGTCTTCACCCATATTTCCATACACCATGGCCTGTATATTTACTGCCGTCCCAATGGTGTGAGAAATATTATGTATCTTCCGATAAGTAATGGCTCGTGAGTTTTGCCAACTGGAAAATACGGCACGCATACTCTCCCATAACTGCTCCTTGGGATCTTTGGGAAATACCATTCCACTATGATCTAAAATTATTCCCTTAAACGTCTCCACCAAAGTCTTTAATTGCTCCCAACGTAAGTCGGTATCTTCGCTCACCTCCGATTGAACTTTCATTTCTTCAATGGCATGTTCAAAAAGACTGGGCGGCACACCTAGTACCACGTCTCCATACATTTGCACAAACCTACGGTAGGAGTCGTAGGCAAAGCGCGGGTTTTGAGACTGCTGTGCAAGCCCTTGCACAGTTTCGTCGTTGAGACCAAGGTTTAGGACTGTATCCATCATTCCCGGCATGGAAACAGGAGCTCCACTGCGCACACTCACTAGTAGAGGATTTTTCGGATCTCCAAAACGGGCACTCGTTTTACCCATGGTACTTTCTATTTTTTTTATGTTTTCCTCTATCAATGCAGGCATGTAGGAAGGAAGATCTTTTTTGTTCTCATAAAAATAACTACAAACCTGAGTAGAAACCGTAAAACCCGGAGGAACGGGAAAACCCATTCGTACCATCTCAGAAAGATTCGCTCCCTTTCCACCCAGTAGCTCAGAGGGCGTAAGGTCTTTGTGGTCGAAAGGCTCTCCAAAAAAATACACACTCTTTATTGCCATTTTTTCAAACCCTCCTGAATATACTTACTCACCTGAGAAATAGACACCCTCTCTTGCTTGGTTGTATCTCGATGGCGAATGGTTACACATTGGTCTTGAATACTGTCGTAATCGTAAGTTACACAATAGGGCGTTGCAATCTCCTCTTGCCTACGGTAACGCTTTCCAATACTGCCCGTAATATCAAAATCTGTGCGAAAATCCTTACGAATATCTTGATAGAGCTTCCTAGCAGGCTCTAAAAGCTCCGGCTTTTTTTGCAAAGGAAAAACAGCCGCTTTATAGGGAGAAAGCCTCGGATGCAACTGCAATACCACCCGTTCGTCGTTAAATCGATAGGCGTCGGCCAAAATAGCCAGAACCACCCGGTCACAACCAACTGCCGTCTCAATTACATAAGGTATAAATTTCTCGTCACCCCCATTGTTTAAATTTTTTCCCGAAAACTCCATGTGACGACTAAGATCAAAGTCCGTACGATTATGAATCCCCTCCAACTCCTTCCAACCAAATGGAAACTCATACTGTATATCAAATGCCTTCTTACAATAATGGGCCAACTCCCCAGAACCGTGCTCATGAAAACGTAACTTTTCACTGCGCACACCAAGGCTGTTATGCCACGCCATTCGCTGAGACTTCCATTTGTCGAAATGCTCCCCATCTTCCTTAGGATGAATAAAATACTGCATCTCCATCTGCTCAAACTCGCGCATACGGAAAATAAAATTTCCCGGCGTGATTTCATTCCGAAAAGACTTGCCAATTTGGGCAATACCAAACGGAATTTTTCGACGACAACTCTGCTGTACGTTCACAAAATTCACAAAAATACCCTGAGCTGTTTCAGGACGGAAATACACCATATTGGAAGGATCCTCAATGGCACCCATATGGGAACGAAACATCATATTAAACAAACGGGGATCAGTGAGACTCTCCTTCGTACCACACCTCGGACAAGCCAATCCCTTCAATAACTCCTTCATCTCCTCCATCGAAGGAACGGTCCCACTTGCTTCCTCTATCTTTGCTATGGGCTCCAAGGAATCCGCCCGAAAACGGGACTTGCATTGCTTACAATCCACTAAAGGATCGTTGAAATTAGCCACATGACCACTTGCCTCCCACACCCTGGGATGCATGAGAATGGCAGAATCTATCCCCTCCACATCTTCCCGATCATAGACCATGGCACTCCACCAAGCCTGCTTCACTGCTTGCTTTATCTCCACCCCAAGAGGACCATAATCCCAACAGGAATTTAAACCTCCATATATCTCGCTGGAAGGAAAGATAAACCCCCGACGCTTACATAAAGACACAAGAGATTGCATGTCCGAAAGATTTTTTAGACTGTCCATCATTGTTGGCTTGGTTTTACCATAAAAAGAACCATAGTTGGGTTGAACTTCGACTTAATGACTGCTGGTTCCGCTAATTCCCCCAACCTAACTATCTGATCACGTTCAGATCACGCTGAAATATCCCCTCAAAGTGTCCGAAGCTATTTTTCAACAGCCAATTTAGCGCAGCATAATAATATCAGCGCAATGCATAATTAAAAAATATAGTGATATTAGGGAGCTTAGTAGTAGCTCTATGTTCAAATGTTGCTTTAGCAGCAGATACTGATAAGAAATTAGTGCTCAATTGTGGTGGTTTAACTCAACCGAGTTTTTCCCAAAGTACACTGCAGTTCACTTATAATTCAGAGAGAGATATGACTAGGGCCAATAGTTTAACGTTCCAGAAGCATGATGGTAATCATGCTGTTGAAATGTATAGTAAGTGTTATGTAGTATGGTCAGACCCTACAAGGGAAGTGCTACCAGTACCTGTATCCATGAATTGTTACGATGCGAAAGAAAACAGAGGGATTCAGGTAACAAAGACAAAAAGACAGGAAAATTCCCTTAATCTAGCTCTAAGACAGTATTCATATGATTCCAATAGTGGCGAGAAAACACTTCAAGAAAATTTTGGTTATTGCCAAGAAGTTACAGCAGAATAAACACTGAATATATCTTTCGATAATTTGTCTTTAAATAAAATCAAGGGAAGGAGAAATTCTTCTCCCCTTGATTTTTTTGTTCTTAACTCCATTTTCACTAGACTCTCTTTTTCAGAAAAAATCACACCGAAAATCACACCAAAAGTGAAATCGGTAAAAAATAAATCAATAATTTCAATGAACTTACAAAGAATCTGGTGGAGGGAGAAGGATTCGAACCTTCGAAGGCGTACGCCGTCAGATTTACAGTCTGATCCCTTTGGCCGCTTGGGTATCCCTCCGCATAAAGCAAGTTCTGAAATGCTCAATACACTCTTATTACCTAAAAAATTTATCATAGCAAGATTATCACACAATAATAAAAAAGATTCGTTTCGACATCGCCTCACTAACCCTTCTTCTACTTTTTTCCATGATTATGCTGCACGTTACACTGTATATTAGTATATTATAAATTTTGAACGCTTGAGGAAAAGGCCGGCGTAGCTCAGGGGCCAGAGCGACGCATTTGTAATGCGTTGGTCGGGGGTTCAAATCCCTCCGCCGGCTCCATTCAAGACGACAAAATAGAAAAAGATTAAAGCCAATAAAAACAACATTCTTGTGAGAAAGCACATCAATCAAGTTAGGAGACCCTTTTAATGTGTTTAGAATAATTTACGACTTAGTCGCCGGCGTAGGGATCACTATCAGATCTATCAATGGACTTATCTTCTTGATCTTTTTTATCACCACTGCCTTGTTCATCGAGGACATTAGTATTATCTTCTCTAGCTTCCGGACGGGTATTTTGCTTATGCCATATACCAAGGGCAATTACTCCAGCGTAAGCAATAGCCGCAGCAATTGCAAAAGTGGCTAGTAGGGGTTCTGCACGAGCATCTTTTGTGCCTGTTAATGTTATGGAGAGTGCAAATATCATTGCCATTACCATTGTTACTATTTTTTTATTTCTTCGATTTTTCATTATTTACTCCTTCTGAAAGACTTAGGTATCTCTACCCTCTTCTTTCTCTTAATTTAAAGCAGCACTTATTGGGAGGTTGCTCTTTTTCCCATTGATGAAACCTTTCATCAATTATATTTGTTACTGCAAGGGACGTGCCAAAATACGCCAAAAAAGGTATTTTTTTAAAAAGCTCTTTATTTTCAGGCATTTACATGTTGCTCTTGGGGCTTGCATGTAGAGGAACTATAGAAAAAGAAGCCCCTAAATTGACTAAAAATTAAACAGTTGTAGAGAATATTTGCAGTCGTTCCTATAAATTTCTGTGCTGAATAGGCTGGAAAAGGGGAGTTTAGTGCTTCTGCCTACGCCCCTTAGGGGGAAGAGGCATCAGCAACTAGATTGCGAAGCTCTCTTTTAAGTAGATACCCCTCCTTTCCCACGCATGAGATAAGCAAGGACATTTCAGGCTAGGTCACCAATGCAGCTTGAAAGGCTCTATTTGCCCATTCTGGGTCAAATTTCTCACTTATGATGATGATGGGGGCTTCCACTCCACCTTTAAGAGCTGCCTTCGGTACTCTCTGAGTCGCACAAGGCAGTCCTTGGTTTCGAGGCAGCCTTCGAGTGCGGAGCTGCTGCTCAGTCCGAGGTCGAGCAGTATGGTGATGATTATTAGTTTGCAGTCTGTACATAATTTCCTCCTTATTGTTTTGTTTTAAAAAAATGGGAGACTCTAACAAGCAAAGATGCAACCGACCTTTTTGCTAATGTGTGATTATTAAATAATCACACATGAGAATCACACAAGAATCATAAAACACCCCTGATTTGGGCTGATTTTACCTGATTTCGTGTGAATTCACCTTCTATGAACTTTCTTTATTATCTAACCAAAGTTGTTGTTTTTATTCTGTTTTTTCTATCTTTTCTGAACTATCTGATTTTGTTAAAAATGACGCTATGTGATGGTCGGGGCGGCAGGATTTAACCTACTACACAAAATCCCCTCCAGGGATTTCGTTGCGTAGGCTCCCCTGCGCGCTTAGAAAAATCATCCAAAATATTGAGGCAAAAGAGCCTTGTTGCGTAATACTTTGTAAAAATTGATTTGAGGGTATAGAGGGTCTACCCGCATGTCCTTTAGGTAATAGCGGAGGAGTCTACTGCAACCGCTAATTCCCCCACTTTAACCATATGATCACGCTTGAATCACGCAGAAATTAAATTTTAGGCACAAAAAAACCCTCTAAAGAGGGCTTTTTATATATCAAGATAATTGTATTAAACTATGCTTTAGCTGCCATTATCAGTTAGTCTGCTTCAGCGGCGCGGGAATCAGGGGAAGGGCTGTCAGATTCATCAGATTGCTGATGATCAAGGCGACTCTCTTGTTCCTTGAGGACAGCAGCATTACCTCCATCTCTCTTCTTTATCTCAATAGCGGTAATTATTACCATTAAAGTACCAATCGCAATTCCTGCTAGAGTGAGTGTTAGGGGTTCTGCACGAGCATCTTTTGTGCCTGTTAATGTTATGGAGAGTGCAAATATCATTGCCATTACCATTGTTACTATTTTTTTATTTCTTCGATTTTTCATTATTTACTCCTTCTGAAAGACTTAGGTATCTCTACCCTCTTCTTTCTCTTAATTTAAAGCAGCACTTATTGGGAGGTTGCTCTTTTTCCCATTGATGAAACCTTTCATCAATTATATTTGTTACTGCAAGGGACGTGCCAAAATACGCCAAAAAAGGTATTTTTTTAAAAAGCTCTTTATTTTCAGGCATTTACATGTTGCTCTTGGGGCTTGCATGTAGAGGAACTATAGAAAAAGAAGCCCCTAAATTGACTAAAAATTAAACAGTTGTCATTGCACAGCGATTCTGTCGTATAACTACACAGGGAAAATGTCGGCGCATATGCGTCAAAAAGGGGCTTGATTTCTAGTAAAACAGGCTCTCAAGACAGTATTCACAGCTGTTTCCTGGCTCTTAGAGAGCCGTACTTTGCTTCTAACGGTCTATCTTCTTTTTTGGGATCCTAGGTGGCAGTGGTCTGCTCTTTTTAAGAGCTGCACGCGTTCTAAGGAGTATTGTCTGCATATTAAACTTTAGCCATATACGCCGGATGCTCCCATACTGTACATTTAGTTGACACTCTTTCTTTAAATGCAAGAATAATTGGCTTTGCCCTAGGTAGGGATTCTTCAAAGAAAAATCAATTACTATTCTCTCTATGCTCCTTATGCTTTTGGAGGATTGATTTTTATTGTAATTCTTTTTTAAAGCACCGGCTCCTTTTTCTTTTAAAATTTTTCTATTGTTATAAATAGTTTGCCTTGAGCAGCCTGACTGTCTGGCTGCCTCTGATACATTTTGAATCTTGCTTGCAAGCTCAATAATCTCTAGCTTTCTTTTTGCCTCCATGTCTTTTGCAGAAGGTTTTGAAGGTTCAGTTACCTTAGAAACTATTAATTTCTTGCCTGCAAAATGCGCTGCAATTTTTCCTCTAGCATTTATTCGGATTTCAATTTCTTGTTTAGCAATGGAATGTCTTAACTTGGATTCTAATAAATAGATTTTATTCCCATAACTAAAGGTATGATCATTTCTAATCTTCCGATACTCTTTCATAACAAAAATACCACTGAGATTTGTGGATAATGGAACCGGGGTATATTCAGATATAGGGTTATCTGGTTCCACAATGCAATTTTTCTGCCAATAGGAAGGAAGAAATTTTTTTTGAAAAAACCTGTTTGCTCCTCCTATATTCCGAATGCCAGCCAATCTTAGCTCTGGAATTAATCTATCTTGAAGTGTATGGAAAACTCTTTCTATTCGACCTTTCCCTTGAGGTGAATTTGCAAAAATAATTTCAATGCCTAACTCCTCACAAGCTCTCTTTACTTGCGAGAAATTACCCCGCTTTTGACCTCCAAAGAGACCTGCTCTATCAACATACAGCATTTTAAAAATTCCCCTTTCCTTAATAACTTCTTTTAAGACTTGCAAGCAACCAAAACTTGTTTCTGAAGGAAAGAATTTACCAAAAACCTCTCCATCAGCATCATCAATAGTAGCGATCAAGCAAGATTTAGAATCTCCGAACCATTTATGTGTACTACCATCCATCTGCAACATGAGACCAGTGCATGCCATACGCTCCCTTCTTTTTCTAAGTTTAGAGCGTCTTTTTTTTTCATTTTCACATGATGTATTTCATGTGCCCACCTTCGAAGCGTTTCTTTATTTATAAAAACACCTTCATCACTTTTCAGCTTTTCTCTAAGATGAGTTAGATTAAAATCAAAATATTTTATTTTAATTAAATCTTCAACTTTAGTTCTTACCGAGTCAGCGGTCTTATTGATAGGATCGCGACCTCTATTTTTATGCAGCAAATGCAAAGATCCTTTTTCTTTATGTAATCTTAAATATCGTTCAATCGTTCTTATAGATCTATTTAGAAGTTTTGAGGCATTCGGGATTGTTATTTTGCCATCACAAACCTTTGAGATTGTATCCATTTTTAGTTGATCATAACTTGTTATTCTTATCATAATACTGCGCCCTCCTATTTATTTGTAAAATCAGAAGTACAGCTTATGAATAGCGCAGTGCGCCCGTCAAATTCCCTGTGTAGTTATGATACGACAGAATCGCTGTGTAATTACACTAAAAATTAAACAGTTGTAGAGAATATTTGCAGTCGTTCCTATAAATTTCTGTGCTGAATAGGCTGGAAAAGGGGAGTTTAGTGCTTCTGCCTACGCCCCTTAGGGGGAAGAGGCATCAGCAACTAGATTGCGAAGCTCTCTTTTAAGTAGATACCCCTCCTTTCCCACGCATGAGATAAGCAAGGACATTTCAGGCTAGGTCACCAATGCAGCTTGAAAGGCTCTATTTGCCCATTCTGGGTCAAATTTCTCACTTATGATGATGATGGGGGCTTCCACTCCACCTTTAAGAGCTGCCTGCGGTACTCTCTGAGTCGCACAAGGCAATCCTTGGTTTCAAGGCAGCCCTCAAGTGCGGAGCTGCTACTCAGTCCGAGGTCGAGCAGTATGGTGATGATTATTAGTTTGCAGTCTGTACATAATTTCCTCCTTATTGTTTTGTTTTAAAAAAATGGGAGACTCTAACAAGCAAAGATGCAACCGACCTTTTTGCTAATGTGTGATTATTAAATAATCACACATGAGAATCACACAAGAATCATAAAACACCCCTGATTTGGGCTGATTTTACCTGATTTCGTGTGAATTCACCTTCTACGAACTTTCTTTATTATCTAACCAAAGTTGTTGTTTTTATTCTGTTTTTTCTATCTTTTCTGAACTATCTGATTTTGTTAAAAATGACGCTATGTGATGGTCGGGGCGGCAGGATTTAACCTACTACACAAAATCCCCTCCAGGGATTTCGGGCTTCCCTGCGCACTTAGAAAAATTCCAAAATATTGAGGCAAAAGAGCCTTGTTGCGTAATACTTTGTAAAAATTGATTTGAGGGTATAGAGGGCCTACCCGCTGTCCTTTAGGTAATAGCGGAGGAGTCTACTGCAACCGCTAATTCCCCCACTTTAACCATATGATCACGCTTGAATCACGCAGAAATTAAATTTTAGGCACAAAAAAACCCTCTAAAGAGGGCTTTTTATATATCAAGATAATTGTATTAAACTATGGTTTATCTGCCATCAATTACTTCTACTTCATCGGTAGTGAAATCAGCTCCAAGCATTTCAGAAAGTCTTTTCTCATTTTTTGTTGTATAATCCGAGCTAAAAGAGCGATACATTCGATTAGCTGTATCAGTTAAACTAACTATATCACGACCCGTTTCTTCAGCTATTTTTTGTACCAAATTTATTAGTTTCTCTTCCACCTCTAAAATCGATATATCTTTATTTAAGCTTGCTATTTTAACCCTCCAATTCGATTGATTCAAGCTTTTATCCTTCTTTGCTTGCTCTCCATACAAACGAAATTGATTATATTCTCGAACAGCAGTATCCCAGTCAATCTCACTGAGAAGACTCTTGCTAAGGACTGCTCTATCGTAAAAGAATCTACCTCTTTCATGTAATTTGTCTATTCTCTGGTTAAATTCTCTCTCATCTTTATTCGACTGACCCAGCACTTCATCACGCTCAATCTTCTTTTCGCTCAGAACCTCTAGAAGCCGTACATTCCTCTTTTGCACTATAGTCATTTCCTCTGCTTGCACTGGTTGAGAATATCCTGTTAGTGTTATGGCAAGAACCCCTGCTATCATTGTTACTATTTTTTTATTTCTTCGATTTTTCATTATTTACTCCTTCTGAAAGACTTAGGTATCTCTACCCTCTTCTTTCTCTTAATTTAAAGCACACTTATTGGGAGGGTGCTCTTTCCCATTTGAAATCTTTCATCAATTATATTTGTTACTGCAAAGCCAAAATACTCCCAAAAGGGTTGAAAAAAGCCCTTTATTTTAAGTTATTTACGCCCGTATTCTGTTTGTATTTGCTGAAGACGAAGAAAAGCGGCTTTTCTCGACTAAAGGTAGACACCTGTCGAGAAAGTGAGCGGTAGTCTTTGATAAATTCTTGTATCTGTTACGCTGGAAATAGGTTGGATTCAACTGGTGGGTAGTGTTTTATGATGGTCGGGGCGGCAGGATTTGAACCTACGACCCCTTGGTCCCAAACCAAGTGCGCTAGCCAGACTGCGCTACGCCCCGACAGAGTCTAAACTTTCTATTCCATATAAAAATCAATGTTACCTGAATTCAAGCTATAATTCTTCCGATAAAGCTCGTTCAATCGCTTCTTCTTGGAGGGGGAGAATTTTTTGGATTCCGACCAAAGCCAGGTTCGTCATTTCAGTAAGTTTTTCTGGTGGAAAGGCGCTCTTCTCTCCCGTCCCTTGAATTTCCACAAAGTGTCCCTTTCCTGTGGCCACAACGTTCATGTCTACCTCACATTGGGAGTCCTCTTCATAGTCCAAATCTAAAAGGCAGTTTCCATCTTTATCAATGCCCACGCTAATGGCTCCAATGGATTCGACGAGAGGCTTATGGTGGGGAGGAATCTTTTTCGACTTTTGTAACTTACGAATAGCAATGACTAGGGCAACGTATGCCCCTACCACTGAGGCGGTACGAGTGCCTCCGTCGGCTTGTAAAACATCACAGTCTAAGAGGATGGTGCGTTCACCTAGTTGGTCAAAGTCCACGGCTATGCGAAGAGCGCGTCCGATGAGTCGTTGGATTTCTAGCGAACGGGCACTGGCTTTGTCCCGTTCCCGTCGGTTTCGTACGTTTGTGGATCGGGGGAGCAGGGAGTATTCAGCAGACACCCAGCCCTTGCCCTGTCCCTTGAGAAAATGGGGAACCTTTTCTTCCACGCTGGCCGTGCAATACACCTTCGTATTACCTGCACTCACAAGGCAACTGCCCTCGGCGTGACAATTCACATTGACCTCTAAGGAAATGGGTCGGAGTTCTTGGGGGCTGCGATTAAAGGATCGATGTATTTTTTCCATAGGCAACTATACAACTACAACCTTTCGTCCATAATCACAATAAGACTTTACAACACAATCACTGCATGCGGGGCGACGAGCCACACAAATCTGCCTCCCATGATAAATAATCCAGTGAGAAAACATCGTCCATTGCTTTTGAGGGATAATTTTCTCCAACGCACCTTCAATCTTTACGGGATCGACCTCCTGGGTAAGGCCCAATAAATTCGCAATACGCTTTACATGGGTGTCTACCACCAATCCCGGGACACCAAAAGCATTCCCCAGCACCACATTGGCAGTTTTGCGACCCACACCTGCAAGGGCAGTGAGTGCCTCCATGGTTTGGGGTACGCGCCCACCATGGGAACTCACCAACACTCGAGCGCATTTTTGAAGATTCTTTGCCTTGTTTTTAAAAAAGCCTGTGGAGTGCACAATGGATTCAATGGTAGAAAGGCGAGCTTTTGCCAAGAGTTCTGGCGTTGGGTATTTTGCAAAAAGAACTTTTGTCACCTTATTTACCTGCACGTCTGTGCATTGAGCCGACAGTATGGTGGCAAATAAAAGCTGCTCAGGGGTTTTATAGTCCAAAGCACATTTTGCTTCAGGGTACTCCAAGCTTAGAGCTTCAACGATTCGCTCCACTTTTTTTTTCAACTCTATTGTATTGTTTATTTTTTTCGCTGTAGCCATTGGGCCATTTCCTTTACATTTTTTGTATTGACGATATCTTTTTTCCCTAAACCACCCTTGCGTGCCATGAGCACACCATAGCGATAGTCCTCCAGTCCTCGAATGCTATGGGCGTCGGGGGAAATCGCTATGGAAACTTTTTTTTCTTTTGCCTGGGGAAGTATGCGCCAGTCGAGGTCCAGACGATAGGGACTGCTATTTAGCTCTATGCCTGTTTGAAAGGCTGCTGCGGTTTCAAGAACAGCTTCCATATCGAAATCATAACCCTTCCGACCCAAGAGAATCCGTCCCGTGGGATGGCCCAGCCAAGTGGAAAATGGATTCTTCAGGGCTGTACAAATTCGTCGGGTCATGGCTTCTTTATTCATTTGAAACTGTCCGTGGATGCTGGCAATAACAAAATCAAATTTTGCAAGTATTTCGTCGGGATAGTCGAGAGAACCGTCGGAAAGAATGTCGGACTCAATGCCATGGAAGATATGAACGTCCTTCTGTTTTTCGTTTAAAGCTCTCACCTCATCGCGCTGTCGCTGGATTGTGTCCACCTTCAAACCATTAGCATAGATAGCCGACTGAGAATGGTCCGATACACCCAAATAAGAAAGCCCCAACTCCCTACACTTCTCCACCATTTCTTTCAAAGAATTTGCCCCATCACTTTCAGTAGTATGGGCATGGAAAACACCTTGAATGTCTGCCTCCTCCACAAGATCAATGTTTACGGGCTTTCCCTCTCGCATTTCCGGAGGAATCCATTCAAGACCAATATTTTGAAAAATAGCTTCCTGAGTTTCTCCCTCTGTAATGGAACCCATTTTTTCTAAAGAAGATACAAAGGTGGATGAGCCGGTAAGACGCAGCTTCGTAACCTCTAAACTGTGGGGCATTTTTTTTGTCCAAAGAAAAACCCGAACAGCGATGCCATCCTCAGTACTACCCTCCATACAAGGCCAAGGATCCTTTGTAAAAGTAAAGTCAGGAGAAATGGGCTTTAGTTTTGTGAGATCAGGACGCTTTTCCGTCGACTGGTGCAGGAGAAAATCCAAGCTAGACAAAGTCTCCATTCGACGACAAAGCTCTCCCACCTCATACACAGCCTCCACCCCAGACAGCACCTCCAAAACGCTGCGAATACTTGCCGACCAGTCCAACCCCCGGGGCAAAAGACAACGCCCTCGATTGAGTGCCAAATTCTCCAATCCCTTTTGAATACTCCTTTGACTTTTCTCCCCAAAACCCTTGAGATCCAATAAACGATTTTCACCACAGGCATATTCCAACTCCGAGAGACTACCAACGGACAAAGTCTCCCAAAGAACTTTAATTTTCTTCACCCCAAGACCGGGCACTGCCCTAAGCTCCATCAGTCGAGACGGAAAACCCTCCTTGAGTTCCTTTAACTCCTCCAAGTCTCCTTCACTCAAATACTCCTCAATGGCAGCAATTAAACCTTTGCCAATCCCCTTGATTTTATGTAGATCCTTCGTCGACAAAAGAGTTTTCACATCCCTGGTTTCACCCTTAATAATGGCAGCCCCATTGGAGAAGGCACGCACCTTAAATGGGTTGGCTCCTTTTAGATCCAAGAAAAAAGCCATTTCCGTAAATAATTCAGCAACCTTATTATTATCCGACATAAATTTTTTGTATCCACAAAACTCAGTGAATACAAGCCGTAAGGGACAACAAAGGAAGCAACTTGACAGAAAATCTCAACCCCTGTATAGCAGAGACAGGGATAATTCATTTTGTAAAAATTGACGCGGGGTGGAGCAGTCTGGTAGCTCGTTGGGCTCATAACCCAAAGGTCGTAGGTTCAAATCCTTCCCCCGCAACCAAAAATAAAACACTACCCACCAGTTAAACCCAACCTACTTTCTAATACGCACACCATCAAGTTAGGAGACCCTGTAAAGGGGCGAGTAAGCCAACCCTTTATGGATCCCAGAGAAATAGTACATCGTAATAGGGCAAGCCTAAAAAAAACCCAAACCCTTGTTCCAACCTCAAGCAAAAATAAAGATTAAGTGCACTTCAATTTTCTTAGACGCTGGTATATTGCCTTCTAGTACTGGAAGATCCTATAAACAACAAATAACCGACTTTTTTACTTTAGAACATTGCTGAAAATGCTTTAGTCCAACAAGAAACTGTTTTTTTTCCATGCCCTATGGTAAGTTGCGAACTAATTATTCTTGGGAGCAGGTGTAGCTCAGTTGGATAGAGTAGTTGGCTTCGAACCAATTGGTCGGGGGTTCGAATCCCTCCACCTGCGCCATTCTCGGCAAAAAATTTATTTAAACAAACACTTACAGAGGAAGTAAATGGAAAAAAGTGGATATAGTACACAGGAACTGCGCAATTTAGTTAAGCTGCGTCAGCGAGGGACTTATATATACATCCTGCCTAATTTATTTACAGCCACAAATCTTGTCTTTGGTTTTTTATCTGTCATTTCTTCCATGGAGGGTAATTTTGAGTATGCTGCTTGGGCAATTTTATTAGCCACCGTATTTGATCTTTTAGATGGACGGGTTGCTCGCCTCACCAATACCATGACCCGTTTTGGAACAGAGTTAGATTCCCTGTGCGACCTAATTTCTTTTGGCATGGCTCCTGCCATATTGATATACCAATCGTCTTTGCGAGAAATGGGTGGATGGGGTTTGGTTGTGGCCATGGTTTTTCTTCTTTGTGGCGCTCTCCGCTTAGCAAGATTTAATGTGTTTTCCAATGTGGTTCCCAAAAGCTACTTCCAGGGGCTACCAATTCCTGCAGCTTCTGCTGCTATTGTTACGCTTATTTTTTTCATGAACAGCACGGGCCATAGTTTAGAAGATAATTTTTTTGTGCCTGCCCTTGTTCTCTTTTTAAGTTTTCTTATGGTCACTACAATTCGTTTTTTTAGTTTTAAGAAAATCTACCTTGGAGGCCCCCATTCCATTCCCATAATTCTTACTGCAATTATAATAGTACCTTCACTAATTTTATGGTTTGAAACACTGGCATTTTTATTGCTTCATTTTTATATTGCCCTTTCTCTTTTTTTAGATCTACTTCGTCATGTTCGACGAAAGGATGCCCTTCAGTGAATGAAGAGGAGCGTACCTTTTGTTTGCACATTGCCTATGTGGGCACAGGCTATCGAGGATGGCAACGTCAATCCCCAAAACAAGAGCAGGAGCAAAGCAGTGTGTCCGCTGTACTGGAGAGAGCTATTCGCACGGCTACAAACAGAAGTACCATTTCCTTTCATGGGAGTGGGCGTACGGATTCCGGTGCGCACGCCCGCAAGCAAGTGGCACATCTTCGTGTATGCACGAGATTTACGCCGTCAATCCTCCTACTAGCTATCAACAGTTTTTTGCCCACAGACATTCGTGTTACCTGTATTGAAGAAAAAAAATCCACGTTCCATGCCCAGTTGCAGGCGAAATTAAAATGCTATCGCTATTTTATTCTCTATAATCCCAGCGACAAAAATAAAACTACTTGGCCCTTTCTGTATTCTTGGACATGGTATATCCGTGCTCCACTGGACTGTTCTGCCATGGAGGAAGCCTTGGGTCATCTGGTGGGAGAGCATGATTTTATGTCCTTTCAAAACACAGGGACAGCCGTCAGCACTACGGTAAGGCATATCTCGGAAGCACGATGTATTGAACATAAAGAAAAACTGGGCGACTTTCCCTGGATGCCTCCCCAAGGGTCAAACCTACGTTTACTGGAGATTTGTATTGTGGGTAATGGATTTTTAAAGCAAATGGTCCGCACTATCGTGGGCACGGTTGTGGATATAGGGAAAGGAAAGTACGACTCTGGGAGAATACAATATATTTTATCCCAAAAAGATCGACGATATAGCGGAATTACAGCCCCTGCTAGAGCCTTGTTTCTCGACAATGTGAAATATACAGCTAACTACACGTAGTCCACTGCAAGCAACTTCAGTCATCAAAATCAAGTTCAATGGGTTTGCTCGATCTCGGTACAGGCGCTACTGCCAGGGTGAGGGTTGCTGTGATAAGAGAGGTATCTACTAAAACACGCAAGCCCATACTTCCATAGGGAACAACATACCATTCATACTGTCCACCAAGGCTAATTTTTAATCCATTATCTTTCAAGCGATCTTTATGGGTATCCAATCCCGTACCACCGATTTTAGTATACTGGTAGCTTGCTAACGCAAAAACTTGCAAGCGACGAAAAAGTTCCCATTCCCCCAACACCCCAGCCCGCACTGTAAGGTCGGTGGCATCTGCAAGAAAGATGTTTGGCTGTGATATGTCGCCAAGATTCAAGTAAGTGCCAGCAGCATAAAGATTAAAGAAAATATTGCCGGTCAATGGAAGCGGTATCTCCAAAAGTCGTGTATTAAAACCAAATGCTAGTCCTGTGGCTTTATCTGATAAAGTGTTTGTTGGGTAGCTTTTTTGCGCACCACCCATGAATAAAGTCCAGTCGGGTTTGTCTATCCCACTTAGCGCTCTTTCACTGCTGTGATTTAGTGAGGCTTTCCCGGAAAATGGCAGGTTGATGTCTTCTCCGTCAGCATCTTCTATGTCAGATGCGTCTTCGTCAAGTTCTAGCACATCCTCTTCGTTGTCATCATCGTCTTCTTCCTCACCCGATTCATCTTCTTCAATCTCTTCGTCTTCCATAGCATCATCTTCTTCATCTAAAAACTCTTGGAACTCATCATCCGTATCTGCCGCACTTGCTATATTCGCTGTGTATATCTGGGGAGGAAGGAAGAGGAACAGGGCGACAAGAAGAATGGAGCGAAAATAAATCATACTAAAAGTGTAACAAAACACATTCTGAAATACCACACACAATCCAGTAGACCGCAGGAATAGTCTTATGTTATTCCATCAATAGGATGGAAACTACAGATAAATTATTAAAAACTAGCAATATCAAATATACGCAAAAATCGTCCATAGCAGGAGAGATGGAAATCACCATTGACAGTGAGCGTGTGGTAGAGCGTATGGAAAGCAATTTTGAGAAAATTCGCCATAAAGCGGAGTTACCTGGATTTCGAAAGGGACGGGTTCCCATGAATATCGTGCGTCAGAAATACCGATCAGAGGTGATCCGAGATACTTTTGAGGATTTGGTGAGCCGCGCCTGCCACATCGCAGCAGAAAAGAAGGAAGTTCCGATTGTGGGCGCACCTAAGGTGAAGAAAACAAATTGGCTAAACTGGGATGAAAAATCCCCCATGGAGTTTACGGCTCTAGTGGAGCTAGTGCCCAGCCCGAAGCTTAAAAAATATAAGGGGTTAGAGTTCACGGTAACGGCTATTACAGAGAAAGAAATGGATTCTGAGTACAATGCCGTCCTGAAAAAAATCATGGGTCCTTACGTCACCCTAGAGGAGATGAAAGCAAAACGAGGTGTTCGTGCCGATGATATTGTTTGCATGGATTTAAAAGTAACAATAGACGGGCACCACTCCCCTACCCACTCTTTAGTCAATAAAATGTTTGAAATAGGCGCCTCCGCTTTGCCCCAAAAACTAGAGAATGAAATCCTTGGAATGAGCGTTGGAGAAGAAAAGAAGTTGGAAGAAATCTACCCTCAGAATCACCCACAAATAGAGGTGGCTGGAAAAAAGCTCTTGGAAGAAATAAAAATATTGGAGATAAAAACCAAGAAATATCCAGAACTCACAGACGAATTTATAGAAGAAAATTGGAAGACAGACCCTAAAAAGTGGAAAGAAGAAATGCGATCATTGGTTAAAAAAGAAATGAAAGGAAAGCAAAAAGTAGAAAAAGAATCAGCTTTAATAACGGAACTACTCAAGGCGAATCCACTAGAAGTTCCAGAAACCATGATCCACCAGCGCTTGGATGTTATCTTGGACAGCATGTTCAATGGCCTCAAACCATCCTATCCCATGGAGGAAATAAAAAAAACAATAGAGGGCAATATGCCTAAACATATTAAACGGGCAGAGAACGACGTGAAAGCCTCCCTTTTATTTGAAAAGGTTATAGAAAAAGTAAACCCCAGTGTTTCCGATGAAGAGGTAAAGGCTAGAATAGCCCAGTCCACTCAGCCTAACCAGCCTGCCCAGTCAGATTCCCCGCAAAAACCAAAAAGCGAAAAGATTGCTGCTCGAGAAATTAAATTTGAAAAAGCGCTAAATTATATGATGGAACATTCGAAAATTAAGGAGAAAACGTGATGGCTACGGATGAAAAGCTACTTTGGCTAGATTTAGAAATGAGTGGGTTGGCTGTAGAGAAGTGCCGTATTTTGGAGATAGCTGCCATCATTACCGACTATAAGTTTGAACACCTGAAAACTTTTCATCGAATTATTCAACAGCCTCAAAGCGTATTACAGTCCATGGACGATTGGTGTTCTAATATGCATCGTAAAAGTGGGCTTTTAGAAAAAATATCAACTGGCACACGGGAGCTAGAGGCAGAGGTGCAGTTCCTTCAATTCCTGGATGAAGATTTTCAGAAAGAAGATAAAATTATTTTAGCTGGCAATAGCATCGCTCAAGATCGAAAATTCCTTGACCGGTATTGGAAAAAAACCAGTCAGCACCTCCACTACAGAATGTTGGACGTGAGTGCTTTTAAAATTATTTTTAGTCAAAAGTACGGAAAGAAATTTGAAAAGAAACAAAGCCACCGAGCCCTAGATGATGTGAAGAACTCCATCGAAGAGTTGAAGTTCTATCTTCAATTTATCAAAGTAAGTGCCTTGCACTAAAACTCTTTTATTTAAAATTCAAACATGCGGATGGAGGAAAATTCCGTTCGTTGGGATTTTTCCTTGTTCACACCATAGACACGCCAATAATAGGAGCCTTGTTTCTCTAAGCTAATCCGCAGGCCTGTGCTCTTGGACTTGTAGGTATAGAATTTTTTAAACGTGGGACTCTGGGATAAATGCAATATATAGGAGTTTACGCCTTCCACTGGATGCCATGTAAGTGAGGCTGGCGCTCGGCTTATTTTACTCCTATCTTTAGGAAACTTTAAACGAAGCTCACTTTTGAGCATAGAGTCGAGGATGGGGCTCTTGGGTGGCTCAGTTTTCGCTGTTGCATTTTCGGGCGAAGGGGTTTGCGGCTCTTCCATTTTCACACCCCCCTCAGCTGAAACAACTGGAGTAGTTAGAGCAACTGGAACAGTTGGCACAACTGGAACTGTTGGATTGGACACAACAGAAGTGCTGGCCTTGTTTGTCGGAGAAAAGAATCCGTTGGCTAAAAAATATATCTCTTCTAGGGAAGGCAGGTGGCGAATTTCCTCTGCTCCCGATACTTCCCTTCGTATTACTTGCATGTCGGCATTGGCTCCCACCTGCGCTTTTAATAGTGGGCGCTTGCTATTCTGTGTGGCTCCAATATTCCAATATAATTGTACTCTCCCTTCATGACCGTAAAGTGTATTGGTTTCTCCATTCCACTGAAAACGGGCAGGACCATCGGACTGCATCGAAACCACTCCCCATGGGAACGAAAGCCCCATCTTGGTTGATCCTGTAGTCTGGAAATTCACCATTCCTTGAACTTCCAATACTTTCTCCGATCCCTTTCCCCGTAAAAATTTCACGTACGATCCGGGGGCTATGGTGATGAATAGATTTTCGCATGTCACGATGACTGAGACATTTGGCGCTGTTCCTGGAAACCGAACGCCTGGAGAAATACGAGCCTGTTGTACTAATTTCTCCGACTCTCCTGGAATGTGTATGGGAATGCGAAGGTTCCTTGCATTATTGTCACTGGGATTAAATACACGCTGAATACCACAGGAATAGGGGTGAGCAAAGTACTGGGGCAGGTACTCGGCTAGGGTATTTTTTATTGAGTTGGGAACAAAGCTATCGAAGTGTTTCATTAGGTTCTTTGTGTCGAATAGGGAAGACTTTTGCTGGCTATTTTGCTGACTAGGAGGAGAGACAGATGCAATTCGACGTGAAGCGCCTCTTGGCTGGAATTGGGAGAGAAACGGAGGGAGTTTTACTTGCAGTTGACGCAACAGATCGGAACCCTGTGGATGAAATAATAACCAGCCGGAACAGAAGCCCATGTTAAAAACCAAGCCAACACAAAACATCCTAAAAAATAGTTTTTTTATAAATTTCAAAAAAAAAAGCCCTCTTGTAAAAAATACCATGGCACTTAAAACTCGACAAGTAGCTTCGGATCATCTATATAGTTTTATGTAGAATGGTTTTCTTTATTTCTTTATTTTGCGCATCGCTCCTTTCCGGCGCGAGCTTCGCCTTAGAGCCCCCTCGCTATACTGTAAATCAACAGGAAGAGTTTTGGGTTTGGAATTTGAAGGTAATGCCCCCTGGGGACCGTTTGGTGCAAGCAAGAGCTACTGCTGTAGGCGATAGAAGCTATATTTTTGTGGAGAACGATTTATGGAAATCGGCCATATACCCCCAACAGGTAGAAAGACTCTTTCATCGTTTGGAGTCCGCAGGAAAGCCCAGTGGTTTCTTTCCACGCTTGGGTGTTCTTTCTGCCTTGGAAGCCCTATTTGCTCCTCTTCCCAAGATCGTCCGATCTGACGAGAGGCTAGTGGTACTGCTAACCAACCTATATTCCTACAAAGATCACACATTCGATGGTTACTATAATGCCTTCGATCAATTGACCAAAGACATTGCTTACGAGAAGTACAAGCAACAATCCAATGAAGTAAATATGATTTATATCGATTACCGAACCATGGGAGCGATAGACGATTTAGAGGGAGAGGAAATAACTGCTTCCATTATCGCCCATGAGTCCACTCATTTAATCGACGATGTTGCTGGCTCGTCTCCCCCTAGGGAGCATTGGTTTTCCGAACTACTCGGTGAGATGTCCATGGTAGCTACAGGGTATTTTACGGATCAAACGCAAATAAATAAGTTTGCTCTGTCCCCTGAGAAGTTCTCTCTTTTGAGTAAATCCTATGTGCACTATGGGCCTCTAGCGCTATTTGCTGCTTATTTGATGGATCGTTTGCCTAAAAATAAAATAACTCCTCATATTCAAAAACTCTTTCATTCTACGCTAGATAGCAGGAAGACAGTGGAGCAAATGGTTCTTGAGTCCACAGGAAAGGCAGTGGCTTTTGATGACATCTACGGCGATTTTATCTCTTACCTATACACGACCTCCAAACAGATGAACACCATACCCTGGGGACAGGGCTTTTATGTTCCCACGCTAAAACCAGTGGCCCGTGTGGACCACTACCCGTTTCATTTAGAGAGTTCCATAAGCCCGTACTCCTTTGCCATTATTGATTTAGATATACCTCCTACCGCAAGGGTGGAACTGAAAATAACTAAGCCCGCAGAGGGTGATTGTCCCTATCACTTGCGCTGGAAAAAACTTTCTAAAGCCATTGCGGTGTATGCCGTAGGTTGCACACCCGCATCGAAAAAATCTTCCATGGAATATACGCTTTCTATTTATGAATAACAGGAAAAATATCTCTCTCAAGGGAGCAAGGCAGAATAACCTCAAAAATATCAATGCCGAAATTCCTTTAAAAAAAATAACCGTGGTGACGGGAGTTTCCGGTTCGGGAAAATCTAGCCTAGCGTTTGATACTTTATATGCTGAGGGTTCTTGTCGTTATATGGAAAGTATGTCTACGTATGCACGTCAATTCTTGGAACAAATGCCCAGACCAGATGTGGACTCTATCCACAATCTTCCTCCAGCAATTGCCCTGGAACAGCGAAATTCCATCACCAGTTCCCGCACCACAATTTCAGATATAACGGAACTGGCAGACCACTTTCGTCTACTCTTTGCTGCCATTAGCACACAGAGCTGTATTGTTTGCAAGCATCCCCATGTTGGAGTAAATACCGCAGAAAATCTTGTCTCCACCATAGAAAAGCTGCCCAAGAAAACGCGATTCTATATACTAGCTTCTTTAGATAATTTAGAAATACAAAGTGAAACAAAGGAGGACAGCCCGTTTCTGGGACAAAATCTTTACAAACGGGGCTTCCAGCGCCTGTTGGTGAATAATGAGGTGGTGGATCTATCGTCGGCAGAGGGACAAATTTTTAATCCCAGCCAAATGGAAGCCTTTGTGATCGTGGATCGTTTGGTGATTTCAAGCTCCATGGAAGAGGAGCGCCCCCGTTTACTCGAATCCATTGAAACTGCTTTTCTCTATGGCGACGGAAAATTGGAAATTCGATCCGCTGGAGGAGAAAGCATCCTCCGGGCCTCCCAGGGATATTCCTGCCTATCCTGTGGTCATATGCATATTCCCCCCTCTCCCCCACTATTTTCTTCTAACTCACCCCTTGGTGCTTGCTCCACCTGCAACGGGTTTGGAGAAATTTTGGAGCTGGACGAAAAATTAATAATCCCCAATCCGGACGAAACCTTAGATAGGGGAGCCGTGGATCCTCTCCATAAACCCTCTTACCTCCATTGGGAAAAGGAAATGCTCCAAGCAATGGGCTATGCCTCCCGTTCGAGCTATTCGGACCTAACACCGGAGAAGAAAGCACTTCTTTGGGACGGGGATGAAAAGTTCGCAGGTATCCATAGTTATTTTGAGCGATTAAAGCAAAAGCGCTACAAAATTCATGTGCGGGTATTTATACGAAGGTACCAGACTTTGCGTTTATGTGATTCTTGTACGGGAAGTCGCCTGTCCCCAGCCCCCCTAAGGTATAGCGTTCAAGGAAAGAGTATTGCAAATATTTTCGACTTAACCATTAAGCAATGCCTCCAATGGGCACAAGACCTTTCCCTTCCGAAACACGAACAGGAAAAAGCAAAAGAAATCATCTCTCAGATTAGTGCACGACTGTCCTTTCTTGAATCCTTAGGCATCTCCTACTTAAAACTCAACCGTAAGGCCAATAGCCTATCGGGGGGAGAGTACCAGCGAATTTGTCTAGCCTCACAGTTAGGCTCAAAACTTTCCAATACCTTATATGTATTAGACGAACCGTCCATTGGCCTCCATCCCGTGGACGTGGGCCGACTCATTAATGCCATCAAAGAACTTCGCTCCCATGGAAACACACTGGTGGTGGTGGAGCACGACATGGAAATCATGCGAGCCGCAGACTTTCTCATTGAACTGGGTCCACAGGCAGGCGCCCAAGGAGGAGCTTTAATTTCCATCGGTACTAAAGATCGTTTTTTAAAAAACCGGAAATCCATTAGTGCCCGTTATATGTCGGGTGAATTAAAAATTCCCCAGCCCAAGAAGCGCAGAAAGCCCTCAGAAAAAGTACTGAAGATGACAAAATGTAGTTCGAATAATTTAAAAAATATAGATCTTGTAATTCCCCTTGGCACGTTGGTAGCTGTAACTGGAGTAAGTGGATCTGGAAAATCAACCTTAATTCACGATACTTTTTATAAAGCGTTGGCAAAATTTGTGGGAAAGGAACCCATACCAGATAATGAAATGGGAAAGTTTAATGAAATTCATGGAATGGAGAATATACAGGAAGTTTCCTTACTCAATCAAAAACCCATTGGTCGTAATATACGAAGTAATCCAGCCACGTATTTAAAAATTTACGACGAAATCCGACGAGTAATGGCCATTCAACCCCAATCAGCTCGCCTCCACCTCACCCCCACCCATTTTTCTTTTAACGTGGACTCAGGCAGGTGTGAAAACTGTAAGGGGGAAGGGTTTGTGGAAGTGGATATGCACTTTATGGCAAACATGCGACTCACTTGTGAAGAATGCGACGGAAAACGATTTAAAAAACATGTGCTGGGTGTGCACTATAAAGGGAAAAATATTGACGATATTCTCCACACCACCATTTCAGAAGCAAAAATATTTTTTAAAGATTTTCCCCTTATTGTGCAAAAACTAAATACCCTAGACAATGTGGGATTGAGTTACCTCCAATTGGGGCAAAGCCTAAGCTCTCTTTCTGGAGGGGAATGCCAACGCTTAAAAATTGCCTCTACCATTGTCAACTCCTCCGCAAAACTAACCCATCAAATGCTCATATTCGACGAACCCACCACGGGACTCCACCTCCACGACATTCACCACCTAATAAAACTCTTCCACACCCTAGTGGATAAAAAAAATACGGTGGTTTTTATCGAGCATAGCTTGGACATGATCGCCCAAGCGGACTGGATCATCGACCTAGGCCCCAAGGGAGGCGACGAAGGTGGCGACATTATGGCACAGGGACCACCTGAGTCCGTCATCCGTGAGTCAAAATCTGTAACAGGAAAATTTCTAGCTCCATTTTTAAACAAAAAAAAATCCTAGCAGCCATAATGATTCTACTAATCCTCTCTATCCTCACATCACTCATACCCTCCCCAACACTTGCCACCACCTTTGGCGAGATTCATCTTACCCGTCAACTCCAAAGAGCTCCCCATATTGCTCGTGTGGGCATTGGCGAGCGAACCGTGGAAAAAAATCCCCAAGATAGACTAACCCATACCTATTGGGAAGCCTCTGTTTTGGAGGTGTTTAGTTCCCGTCCCTTAGAGGAGAACATTCGTATCCGTCAACCAGGAGGCATCATCGACGGTTCCGGTTCTCAAGTATTGGGTACAGCCTCTTTTACAGAGGGAGAGGAAAGCATTGTTCTGCTACGGGATACCAAGGAAGATGCTAAGGAACTGATTGGCCTAGCCTCAGGAAAGTACACCATAACAAAAAACGCCTCAGGAAAAGAAATACTAAAAAGTGGATTAGGCGTTGTGCTGAAAAACCAAAAGAACCAAATTTTTCGCCTACAAGATTTTCGCAACCTTATGGAAAGAATAAAAACAAAGACTCTTACCCCAGGAGATAAATCCATAACCATTAACCTAGAGAAAACGCACCACAATCATTTAAATAATCACAAACCCCCCAGGAACATAGAAAGCTCCACTCCAACAACCTCCCAACCCCCTGAAACTCGTCAAAAAGATAGGGAAGAAAGAAAAGAAAGGGAAAACCCACCTTCTTTTTTTTGGTGGACTGTGGGCGCCCTACTCGCGAGTACCCTCCTAATCACCCTAGCCTTGAAACATTACCGTTCTTAGGGATATACTGTTTACATAGGGAGAAGAGGGATATGTCAAAATTTACTATACTACCCATACTTGTTTTTTTCATCACCCATAGCCTTTGGGCAAACTTTTCCCCTCGCACCGTGGTACCCGCCTCTAAGGGAAAATTTCAAAAATACCAAGTAGACGCAATCATTCGCGGGGGCTACGCCCTAGCCAAAAATAGCAAAATATCTAAAATTCGTTGGGCAAGAAAAAATGGCTTTGAACGCTTGGTACTGGAAGTAATATTGGAGGGCACAAAGCAAACCAACCGATCTCCACCCTACTTTCAAGTGGCCCTAGAACCAAACAAGGGAAAGGTGAACCTGGGAATACGAAGCATAAAAAACGTGCTGTTTTCTCAAAAGGAAGTCCAGCGTATTGCACAGTCCAGTGGACTGATCAAGAGCGCCTACCTTGCACCCATGTTGCAGGATAAACTTGTGCTACTGAATCTACAAATGCAAGTACCTGTGGACGTTGAAGCCTTTTATTTAGTCAATCCACCTAGAATTGTGCTGGATATTCGAGCAAGAAAAACGACAACCCCACTATAACCCCACTATAACCCCAACTATAAACCTACCGCTTAGTATGCTTCTTTAATTTGCTTAAAGTAATAGCAATATTTTTCGTCAGTTTTAGTTGAACCGAGCCAAAAGGGAAGAAATGAATCATATTTAGCCAGAAAGTACTCTGTTTCTTTCTCTGATCCTCGCTCTACTACTACTATCTTTTTTAAGTGAACTTCAATATCTGTCATATCCAAAAAAATAGCATAGCTTAAAACAAGGCTGTTATTTTCCTCTTTTGCAGACACCGCACGCTTATTTATAAAGTTTGTCAACTGTTCTATACGCCCTTCACTTTCTTCCATAAAACTCTCATAATAGCCTAGCTTATTAGAGACTAAGGCTCCAAAGATGAGTTTATATTTATAACCGATGGTCTCAAGTCCAGCAAGTAGTGAAGGTATGGGAACTGCTGGGCGCTCAATATCAAAGCATCGTCCACTTCTCCAACCAAGAGCGTCGCCATCCTTTGCTGGGCTTGCCTTCTCAAAAACCTCTTCCAGTTTGCTGTAGCTCGCATTATCCATTGGACCCACATCAGCTAATGACTCCTCACTCAGTACTCTAGCTACTGCTGGCACAGAAAATGCACATAAAAAAATCAGTATATAGTATTTCATTTTTTTGCTCCTTTTTTTTATTGCACACTAAAATTGCAGTATATATTATTACATAATATATTTAAATAGTCAAGTATTATTTAGCCAAACGAGTTAAAACTGCAACTTATTGTTTTTATTAATTTAATTGAACAAGACAGGGGGAAAGACAGATTAAGAACCTATTCGGATACAAAGGTACGCACTGCTATTCCACGAGCCGTAGTACGCAGGAAACCGTTTCGTACTTGAAATTGAATAATAGCATTGGCACCCAGTAGGGCAGCTTCCTCTTGCAGAGAGGCTTTTGCATCGTCGCCGTCGCCCCAAACCATGGTACTTACGGAAGCGAGGCGCTTGTATTGAATGGCAAGGTCTGCTTGAGGAGACACAATAACGGATTCTGGCTCTGTGGGCTCATAAACCTTCGTTTGCTTGGGAATAAAAAAAGTGGAGTAGGAACAAGCCCCCAAAAATAAAAACGACAATAAAAGCGGCAATAAAAAAATCAACCCGTATGTTCTATTCACCATATTGAACCGCAATTCCTTTCACATGAAGCGTGGGAAAAATATCTAGGGAATAATCTATGGACACGTTTACCACGGCGTCAGCTCCCAATTCCGCAGCCTCTTCTTTCAACGCCTCTACTGCCCAAACTCCACTAGTACCCAAACGAACAGTGGATAAAATAGCAAATGGTCGCGACCTCACAGGGGGAGAACCTAAATATATCATAACGTCTCTTGGTCTCTTAGGAACGGAGAAATCCTCGTCCACTAAAAAAACTGTGGTTGTGTTGGCACAACTTGTGCACATTATAGCAACAAAAAATAAAAACCTAAAACGCATACGCAATCGCCAATCCTGGAAAACTTTCTAAAACAGTCTCGTGACTAATATACTCTATAATTAAAGACCAGCCCCTATAAATTTTTGCTTCAATGCCACCTCCAATGATCATACCAGCCACACCTTCTTGCAATGTATCCATCCTAAGAGCAAACTCCCCCCCCAATAAAATAAAAGGAGAAACCGACAAAGGAATCAAATGATAGGTGAGAAAAAAACTGCCCACAAACTTCTGCTCCTTCACCTTGGGGTGAAAAAATCGAGAACTGGCAGCAATACCCATTCCCAAGCGATTGAAGTTATGGGTCATAAAAGCTCCCACACCAGGGGTGCGCCCCTCCCCACTAATGGCAAAAAGGTTGGAGCGATACCCTTTTCTACCTAAAACAGGATGACGATAGGCTTTATTGGGCTGCAAATCCTCTGCCAACTGTGCCTCCAGCTTTGTGAAATCAATATTTTCATCAGGCCTGTGGGTTCTTCTTTTCTTCAGAAGCGTGCCGTCGTCCAGATCTGAAGTGGAATCCAGCGGTTCTGAGTCTAAGCGTTCTTCTGGTGAACCGGGTGATGGGGCTTCATCTGTGGTTTCATCTCTAATGTCATCTGTAGCTTCATCTGTGGTTTTATCTGTGGCTTCTTCCCGTCCCAAGCCCTGAGCGAAAACCGTTCCAACCCCTAATCCAAGGTACAGGCACACCAAGCCAAAACCCATCCATTTTCCATAGAACTTCATATATGTTTAGGTTAACAGAAATAGAAAAAATATTTATAGAAAAGGGCTGTTCCTGCTAGGCAGTCAATTCATTAAAGAGCTGGCTGCCATAACAAGGAATTTATATAGGGTCAGCGAAGAGCTCGTTTTTTCTTCGTAAATACTGTAATATCGCCAACGTTTACACAACCGTAAGTAACTTCCAATGTCCATCTATCCCGAGAACTATTTTGACTATGGAAAAAGTTTTTATTTTCTAGACGCTCCCACTCTGAAAAAAAGAACTCAATCCCTTTGTCCTGAAAAGCGAAATGGACAAAAAACTAGACCAGCTTTTTTTATTATTGCAGCAGTCTAAGAATGGAAAAGCGGCATGATTTCAACGCGATGCTCCTTGGTGCGTTTTCATTATGAGTCAATACGAGGCTTTCCACAATCGGCTAAATTATCATCTTTTTTCATTCGGGGGTGTTTCCATGGTGCTATTCAGAGTATGAATAGAGAAAAAGGAAAAAAATGGACAAAATTTCCACAAGTCCTCTTTCAGGATTTCGAGACTTTCTACCTCAGGAAAGTGCTGCTCGCGCTTGGGCACTGGATACTATTGCAAAGGCCTATGGTGCTTATGGCTTTCAGCCCATCATAACTCCCAGTTGTGAGCGTTTGGCGACCCTTCAGGGAAAGGGTGCTGGTCAGGAGAATGAGCATCTTATTTTTAAATTACAAAAGCGGGGGAGGTCGTTGGAAAAGGCTTTTACCCAGGCGACGCCTGAAAATTTAGACACTCTCAGCGACATGGGCTTGCGCTTTGATCTCACGCTCTTACTAGCGCGCTATTATGCCCATTTTCAGCTTCCTCAGCCCTTCAAGGTGTTTCAGTGCGGGCCTGTTTGGCGTGCCGAGCGTCCACAAAAGGGAAGGTATAGGGAGTTTTTTCAATGCGACGTGGATGTTCTCGGAAGCGCCTCCATAGGAGCAGAGGTGGATTGTTTGCAAGCGATTGCTCTGGCCATGCACCAGATGGGTATTGGCAAGGTGGAATTTCATCTCAATGATCGACGTCTTTTGGATGCCTTGGGCACAAATCTGGGTATTCCTCCTGATCAGTGGACGGGTGTACTGGTAACAATGGATAAGTTGGACAAGATAGGAATCGACGGTGTGACCCAGGAGTTGGGGAAAAAAATACCGAAGCCAGAAAAAATTATTAGCGCCTTTACTGGTCGCAAGACTTTAAGGGAATGGAGTGAAATTGCCCCCACAGCGGTTGACAGTCTTGGGGAGATTTTTGCCTGCTTGGAGCCGACTCTAACTGAAAAGGATCAGTCCCTTCACTTTTCTCCCACTCTGGTGCGTGGGCAGAATTATTATACGGGAACGATTTTTGAAATTCGCAAGCCTTCCCTAGGTTACTCCCTTGGCGGTGGTGGGCGCTATGATCGACTGCTGGAGTTGTTTGACGTTCCTTCCACACCGGCGTTTGGCGGCAGTATTGGTTTTGAGAGGATAATCCCCCTTTTGTTGGAGAGCAAAGACAAACCTTTCGTGCTTCCCACGCCCCAAGTTTTCTTTCCTCTCTTTTCCTCAGGCCTCTATGGAAAGGTGAACGATTTGGCAGAAAAATTGCGCAAAAAGGATATAAGCGTAGATGTATTTCCCGATGCCGTGAAGCTCAAGCGACAGTTTCGGTATGCAGAGGCACGGGATATTCCCTATGTGGCTAGTATTGGTGAGAGTGAGTTAGACCAGGGGACAGTTACATGTAAGAATATGAAGACAGGCAAGGAAGAAACAATGGATGAAAGTGCATTTATTATAGAAATGGAAAAAAAATGTCGAAACAACCGTTAGTATACCGAACCCATACCTGTGGAGAGCTTTCTTTAGATCAAAACAAAGAAAAAGTGATCCTTAGTGGGTGGGTGGATACCCAACGAAACCATGGTGGGCTGATATTTATCGACCTTAGGGATCGTTACGGTATTACCCAATTGGTCTTTGATCCGGATCAGGGAAAAGAGTTGATGGATCAGGCCGGCAGGGTTCGTAGTGAGTATGTATTGCGAGTGGTGGGGATGGTACGCAATCGACCTGAAAATATGGTGAATACAAAGATTTCCACGGGTTCGGTGGAAGTGCTTGCTCAGGAGATCACTGTGCTGTCTGCGGCAAAAACGCCTCCTTTTGTTATTGAGGATAAGGCAAATGTTAGTGAGGATATTCGTTTGGAGTTTCGGTATTTGGATCTTCGTCGTCCATTTCTACAAAAGATTCTTCAACTCAAGCACCGTTTTGTCCAGGGTATGCGTAACTACCTTACGGAAAAAGATTTCCTAGAGATAGACACTCCTATTTTATTTAAAAGCACTCCTGAAGGGGCAAGGGATTATTTGGTGCCGTCCAGGAATTCACAGGGATCTTTTTATGCCCTACCACAGTCTCCCCAGACCCTAAAGCAGCTTCTGATGATCGGTGGGTTGGATCGTTATTTTCAATTTGCCCATTGTTTTCGAGATGAAGATTTGCGTTCGGACCGTCAGCCGGAGTTTGTCCAGTTGGATTTAGAAATGTCCTTTGTCAATGAGGAGTCCATCTATGCCTTAGTGGAGGGATTGATGACAGCAGCCTATAAGGAGGCTTCCAATAGTAAGCTCACCCCACCGTTTCCACGGCTGACGTATAAAACTGCCATGGAGAAATATGGGAATGACAAGCCAGACACTCGTTTTGACTTATTGTTAGAGAACGCCAGTGCTGTGTTTGAAAAGACAGCATTCAAGGCATTCTCTTCGGTGTTAGGGGCTGGTGGTAGTATTAAGGGTTTATGTGTAAAGGCTGGCACCGATCTTTCCCGCAAGAATATTGACAATCTCACTTCTCTTGTGGCTCGATTTGGAGCCAAGGGTTTAGCTTGGCTAAAAGTAGAGGAGTCTTTAGTTTCTCCCATTGCAAAGTTTCTATCCTCGCAGGAGCAAAGTGCTTTAGTGAAATGTATGAAAGCAGAAAAAGGGGATTTAATTCTTTTAGTGGCAGACATTGATCCTGAGGTAGTGGATGCATCTTTGGGTAACCTACGGGTCCATCTGGGGAAAGAGCGAAATCTAATTAAGGACAATTGTTTTAACTTTCTTTGGGTCACTGACTTTCCTCTTTTTGAATACGACTCTGAAACAAAAACCTATTCAGCCAAGCACCACCCTTTCACTCAGCCCCATCCCGACGATATAGAGTTATTGAAAAATCAAAAAAATATGGGGGAGATACGTTCCGTGGCCTATGATCTTGTTTGTAATGGTCATGAAATTGCTGGTGGTAGTTTGCGTATTTACCAATCGGATGTGCAGGAGGCCATGTTCCGAGCCTTGAATGTAACGAAAAAAGAAGTGGAAGAAAAATTTGGTTTTTTCATACGTGCCCTACAGTACGGAACTCCTCCCCATGGCGGTATTGCCTTTGGTCTTGACCGAAATATCATGTTATTGACGGGAGTGAAATCCATTCGAGATGTTATTGCCTTTCCCAAGACTCAGACGGGAGCTTGTTTGATGAGTTCTTGTCCCGACCCGGTAACAGATAAACAACTGCGAGAATTATCTATTCGGGTGAGTAAAGAGGATCGTCCCACCCCAAAATAATATTATCAATAAGACGGGTTTCGCCCAGAAAAGCAGCCAGGGCATACACAGCCTTTCCTTTTGTTTCTAGGGGCTTGAGATCGGGATAGGAAAGAATTTCCAGGTATTGGATACGAAAACTTTTTTCTGTTTGGATTTGCTCCCTGCCCTGTTGGATAATTTCATCCACAGAGTGCTCTCCCTGTGTATAGAGCTTTGCTCCCTCCCTTAGGGTTTTGTATAAAAGAGGTGCTTTTTTTCTATCTTCGGAGGAAAGGTATTGGTTCCTAGAACTCAGTGCGAGTCCGTCGGACTCCCTCACTGTGGGACAAAACTGTAATTTCACGGGCAACAGAAGGTCCTTCACCATGCGTTCAATAACGAGGCATTGCTGAATATCTTTTTTTCCAAAGTAGGCGCAGGTGGGTTGGACGAGGGCAAAAAGACGGGCAACAACGGTGGCCACTCCCTGGAAGTAGGTACTACGAAACTTACCACACAAGGGAGCTGAGACTCCCTCCACTTGAATATAAGAAGAAAAACCAGGGGGATAGATAAGGGATCTATGGGGGCAAAAAAGTATGGTTAGGTTTTTTTCCCGTAAGCGATTTTTATCTTCCTCCAATGTTCTGGGGTAGACAGAAAAATCTTCGTTTTCTCCAAATTGTGTGGGGTTTACATAGATGGAAACCACGGTGCACTTGTTTTCTTTTATGGAGGCATCTACCAAAGATTCATGCCCAGGGTGGAGCGCGCCCATGGTGGGCACAAAACCAATGCTCCCTTGGCGATAGGGTTTAAGGGCATGGTTTAATTCTTCGAGAGTGGTAACGATCTTCACTAGCTACTCCAGCGAGTGTGGGCAATATCCAGTAGCCTTTGAGCAATTTCTTCCTTGGAGGCTTTCGGTAAAAACGTATGGGAAGCATTATTTTCAAAAACATATAGCTCGTTGGTATCCACATCAAAGCCAATGTCGCTTCTACTCACGTCGTTTAAAGCAATAAAATCCAAGCCCTTTGTTTTTAATTTATCCTGTGCTTTTTCCATTTGCTCTTTTTTTGTACCCACTTCTGCGGCAAATCCCATAAACACTTGCCCCGGCTTTCGCTTAGCTGTCAAAGAGGAAAGAATATCTTTTGCAGAATTAAGTTCCAGATTTAATGTTTCCTTGCGTGGAATTTTTCCTTTCTTTTCATCTTTCATTAAAAAATCGCAGACGGCGGCTGTGCTAAAAATTATATTGGCTTTGGGAAGGGCGCTAAGGGCTTGGGCTTCCATTTCATCGTTGGTTTCCACTTGAAATGTTTTTCCTTGCTCAAGCTTGGTATAGGCGGAATCTACTGGTCCGGATATTAAGGTAACATGGGCACCCTGTTTTTCTGCTGCCCTAGCAATCATATAACCCATGCGACCACTGGATCGGTTTGTGAGAAAACGAACCGGGTCCAAATAAGTACGAGTGGGACCACTGGTAACTAAAACATGTACTCCCTTTAGGGGTTGTGATTCTAATTTCTCCGCAACCTTTTGGTATATCTCCATGGGTTCTGCCATTTTACCCATACCCGTTTCCCCACAAGCTAAGTCTCCACTCACGGGTCCAATTTCTTCAACCTTGCGTGCCCGTAGTTTTTTTCTATTCTCTTGAGTAATGGGTGCTTCCCACATGCGCACATTCATGGCAGGAGCCATAAAAATAGGTTTCGTGAATGCTAGGGCTTCGGTGAGAAGAGCATCGTCGCAAATTCCATGGGCGAGCTTTGCCATAAAATTTGCTGTGGCAGGAGCCACCACTAGGGCATCTCCCCATTCACAAAGGTCGATATGGGCAGTGGCAGACAGATCGTAACTCTGTTGGTCGCCTAGAGAACGAAGCACAGGATTATTGCTCAAGCTCTCCAACGTTAGTGGAGTAACAAATTGCTCTCCCTGCTTGGTTAGTATCACACGCACATTGGATCCATTTTTTACAAACAAGCGCACAAGCTCACAGGATTTATAGGCAGCAATTCCTCCCGTTATTCCTAAAATAATATTTTTATTAAGCAATGGCATACAAACCCTCTAACGTTAGGTTGGGTTCAAAGTGGGTAACGGACTGAGATGTTCCCTCTAACAGATACCCAAATCCACCTGTGGCAATCACGGGGCAATCCTGGGGAAAGTTCTTTTCTTTACGAATAGCTTCCACCATACCGTCTACCATAAAAGCAAACCCATGAATGGCTCCACTACTCATGGCAGTTTTCGTATCATGGCCCACAACGGGAAGTTCTCCCGACGATGGAGTGAGGGCAATGGGTCCAAGGAGTGCGGTTTTTTGTACCAAAGCGTTCATGGAAATTCCCACACCTGGGCTAATAATACCTCCCATATATGCAAAGCAATTTTCATTTTTCCCAATAATGTCGAAGGTAGTAGCCGTGCCTGCGTCCACAACAATTGCTGGTGCTCCAAAACGCAAAGCTCCCTGAGCATTGGCCATTCGATCAGCACCCAAGATAGCAGGGTTGGGTAATTGTATTTCAAAGGACCATGGACTGCTTTCTTTGGCTATCACTAGGGGAATACTCAGTTCATGGAACAGTTGGCTCCAAGTGGACTCCAGCGCTGGAACCACGGAAGCAAGGACTGCTTTTTCAAGCTGCTTCTCTAGAGAGTGTTTCCTACGGGAAAGGTTTGTTTCCAAGTAGGTGAAAAGCTCATCAGCATAGGCATGGCGATTGCTTTGTATGTGGAAAGTATGAAGCTTTCCATCGGACTCGAATAAGCCAAATGTTGTGCGTGAGTTGCCGATGTCAATAATGAGTTTAGCCATTATTTTTTACCTCTATTTTCATTTCTACTTTCATATTTGGCTTCATTTTTCTTGCTATTCTTTTTTTTCTTTTCAACTTTGACTTCGGGCTTGGGTTTTGGTTTCTTATCTGGATAGTTAATTTTGTAGATAACGGGAACGCCCAGTACTTTATTTCTTATGGGTAGGAGTACAACGCTAATGCCTTGATTTATTTTTTTTAAAGAGGGGGGGGAGCTCTTTTTTCGAAGTATGGATCTTACCATGGGTTTAAGCTCTGTGGGCCAATGGGCCACGAATTTCTTCTCAGAGAGATTTACCCAAAATTTAACATTATATTCTTTTTTATTGACATAGACTTGTCCCTCTATGCTGGATTTTTTTACGGTGGGGAACTTTTTATTATTGTCAAGTAAGAAAACACTCATTCCACTTCCTCTAATGAGTAACTCGGTTAGGAAGGTGCCTGCGGATCGAAGTTGACCACCCCTGGGGCCTACGTTTCTCCCTTTACTTTTTTGGGTATTGGAGGCTTTGGAGGTTTTTTGAGCCAACGATGGGGGAGCTATGAGGAGAATCGCCAAGGAAAGGAACAGAAGAGAACTTTTTTTAATTTGTTTTTTCATCCTATCCCTTGACTTGTTTTACATAATCCGAGGCAGCTCCACTGACTATTTTTTTCAAATTGCAGTAGGGCGTAGCAAACTTTGGCGTGGGACCAAAGGTATAGCCTAAGATATCATTTACCACGAGCACCTCTCCATCACAAACAGTTCCTGCTCCGATCCCAATGGTCGGAATTTTTAATTCTTGGGTAATTTGTTCCGCTGCTGTGGGATGTAGGCACTCCAGTACCAAAGAAAAACATCCAGCTTTTTCTAAAGCTAGGGCTGATTGCACCAAGAGGTCCACATCTTTTTCCGTTTTTCCGTGGATATAAAACCCTCCCATTTGGTGTATGGACTGAGGAGTGAGACCAATGTGACCCATCACTGGGATCCCTGTCTCCACACAGCGACGGGTGAGTTCTAGAATATGGGGGGAGGCGCCCTCCATTTTTACGGCCTGTACTCCACCCTCGCCCAAACAACGACCACTACTGATCAGACCCGTCTCCACAGAACTTTGATAGCTCATAAAAGGAAGGTCTGCGATAACAAACGCTCGCTCACTTCCTCGAACCACGGCTGCTGAGTGTTCTATAATAGTATCCAAACGAACCTGAAGGGTATTTTCTTGACCGTAGACCACGTTGCCGATGGAGTCGCCCACGAGGAGAATATCCACACCTGCATCGTCTAGGCATTGGGCTGTCATCACATCGTAGGCTGTTAGGGCAGCTAGGCGTTCCTTGCCCTTCATGGCTTGGAGGGAGTGGAGTGTGTGTCGTTTTGTTTTGTTTTGTACGCTACTCATATTTTGTTCCATTGGTAGTTGGGTTCCTATAGCGTTCCGTTCCTTTCTTGCTAATCGGTGATCCCGATTCTATTTCTTTAGAAAACTCTTGGGCAAAAACTCCAGACTCAATATCTTCCCAAAGTTTTTCCATTCGGGGTTGAAGTTCCTTTTGGGGAAGTAAATATTCTGAAGCTCGTATGCCGCCGAACCTAGCGGTGCTACTTACTTTTTCTAACATTCCAGCCACACCCCATTCTACCATCATATCCACGATGAGTTTGGTTTCATGCAAGCACTCATAGGTGGCTAGTGTCGGATTGATTCCTTTTTTCACAAGGTGGCGTATGCTGGCATCCAGTAGGTGGGGGATTCCCCCGCATAATAGGATTTGTTCGCTGAAAAGATCGGCGTTGGTTTCCTCGGAAAAGGTGCTTTCCAGCAAGCCCACTCGATGGCAGCCCAGTCCTGTGGCAATTGCGCGGGCAAGTTCCCAAGAATTACCCGAGGCATCCTGAGATACAGCAAGCACGCCCATCACTCCTGAACCAGCCACATAGTTTTCTCGGAGTTTTTTACCGATACCTTTCGGGGCAACGAGAATGGAGTTGTCTTGGGGAGAGAGGGGAAGTTTCCCGTACGTTACGGCAAAGCCGTGGGCAAAAACAAAGGTTCGGGGTGAGCCATCTTTGCAGTGGGTTTGGAAAAAAAGTGGAATCTTTTCATCTGGAATTAAAATGGCTATGGGGTGGAGCGCTCGATTTTCCAGTGCCTCCTCTAGGGAGCAGGTGGCAAAGCCATCTTTTTGAGCTCGCTCAATGGAGGTTCCCTTGTTTAATGCATTGCGCCCAGAGACAGTCACGTCCCATCCTGAGTCTTTTAGGTTTTTTGCCCATGCTTGCCCTTGATTTCCGTAGCCAATAAGTGTAATTTGTGCCATGTGACTAATTACTAGCAGGATTTTCCATGTTACTCAACTTTATGAAAGCAAAAATTCACCGACTTCGGGTTACTCAAGCCAATCATGAGTATGAGGGGAGTGTGACCATTGATGAGCTCCTGATGAAGGAGGCAGGCATATTGCCTTATGAGCAGGTGCAGGTCTATGACGTGACCTCTGGGAGTCGTTTTGTGACGTATGCGATGGAGGGCCCTCCTGGAAAAGGGGATTGCTGTGTGAATGGAGCAGCCGCACGTTTGGTGGCTCTAGGGGATGAGGTAATTATCATGAGTTATTGCTTATTAACCCAAGAGGAGGCTTTGGATTACCAGCCCAAGGTGGTGCTTATGAATAAAGACAATTCTATTAAAGACAGTTTTACGGTTCGAGGGGGACATAAGGAAGTGGGCGCACCGTTGGTGGAAAGAAAGTAAGCCTATGGAGTGGGTGGTATTTCTTGTTCTTGCTGCTCTAACTGTTCTAGTAGCTGCTCTTGTATTTATTTTTCGTTCTAACAGTAGGGATAGGGATTTAGCCCTGATCGCGCTTCAGCAAAACATGATGAAGCAAATGCAAGAGGATGGTGTGAGTTTGCGAAAAGAGTTTAGCCAGTCTTTGCACGAGTCCATGCAAAATATTTCCACAGTGCTGGGTGGGGTGAGTACTCAGCTCAATAAGCGTATGGAGGAGACAAACACTACTTTGGGTCGCACTCAAAATAATGTGGGAGATCGGCTCGACAATGCGGCCAAAGTTATCCACAACCTACAAAATCAATTGGGAACTTTGGAGGAGTCCAGCCGACGTATGTTGGATATAGGTCAGGGGCTTAAAAATTTAGAGAATGTGTTGAGAAATCCAAAAATTCGAGGAAACATGGGCGAGTTTTTTCTAGAGGATCTTCTCAGACAAGTTTTGCCCACGGGTAGCTACGGCATACAACATTCCTTTCGATCAGGTGTTACCGTAGATGCTGTGGTGTATGTGGGTGATAATCTGCTACCCATCGACTCCAAGTTTCCTGTGGAGAGTTTTGTGCGTTTTTTGACTATTCCCGATGATGAACCCGACAAAAAGAAAAAAGAATACCGGGCTTTTATTGCCACCATCAAACACCACGCCAATGACATTGCTAAAAAATATATTTGTCCCGATGAAAACACCTTTGATTTTGCTTTTATGTATATTCCTGCGGAGAATGTATACTACGAGACTATTATTCGTAACGACGGTACAATCAATTCAGACTCCCTATACTCCTGGTTACTACAAAAGAAAGTAATTCCCGTATCTCCTAACTCTCTATATGCTTACCTGCAAGTAATACTGTTGGGTTTAAAGGGCATGAAGATTCAAGAAAGTGCAAAAGAGATTCTCCAGGGCTTAGACCAGCTCTCCGGCGATCTCCGCCGCTTCCAAAGCGACTACTCCGTATTGGGAAAGCACATAAAAAATGCAGGCAATACTTTCGAGGGTGGAAATAAATATTTGGAAAAATTTCAAGGTCGTTATGACCAGCTTCTACAAACGAAGGAGTATCGTGGAATTACCAAAGAATAAATCCTCCATACGTTCCTGGTCCTACTTTATTCTCTACTGTGTGATGATTGTGTTTTTCACTCATAAGAAACCACTGGATCCCAGTTCCTACCCTTTTCCAAAGTATGGGGAATTGGTCCATTGTGTGGAATACTTTTTCTTTGCCATACTATTGCAGAAAGCCCTGCTTCGCAGTGAGGTGCCCAGGAGTTTTTGGTATGCCTTTGGGGGCACGTCCATCTTTGCTGTGGGAAACGCCCTGTATCTCTCCTTTTTCTCCAACGGTGGCGCTTGGAGCACTACGGATTATATGGCCGTTGGGCTGGGAATAGGGCTTGCCATGTTTCTCTTAAATAGTATTTATCGCACCTAGGGTCCCAGGTCCGTGAGCATTTCCACCCCACCCACATCCGTTAGGTACACATGACCCGCGGGGCACACATGCTGTTCCACTTTTCTGGAAACATCATCGGGACGAATCCCACGAATCACAGGTATTGAGGAAAAATTGGTCTTACAGATGGGACAATCCAATGCTCGTTCCAAGGGATGCTTGGGTAGGGAATGTGCTTTTGTCATGCCATTACCATAACATTAATTATATATATTTAAAAGCATCACTTATTTAAATATTTGAGAAACAAAAAAGCCCTCTCTATTTCTAAAGAAGGCTTTTCTATTAAGAAGATTTTGTAATAAATTAAAATTTATGTATTTAAATTTTTTGGTTAGCTGCCGGTTGCATTTTTTGATGAGCAATCATCAGCATCAGTTGATGCGAAAGGCTCTTTATAGCTCATGCCTCGTTCTTTGAGGCTGGTGTAGTCGTCATTTCTTTTCAATTCAGTACAGAGGTTATTTAACTTCTGTACTTGTTTCGCTAACCTTTTAGCTTCTGCTTCCGCTTCTTGAGCTTCAGTTATTGCTTCTTCAACTTCTTTTTCTCCAATCAAATTTTTAAATCTTTTTTCCTTGATTACAAGCGCCAGCTCAGACTCTACTCTTGTACTTACTTGAGAACCTATTTCATCTTCTATATTCGTCTTATATCTATCAAGCAGATCAGCGCCAAAACCCTTAGTATATCCAGAAAAAATACAAGTAAATATACCTTCTTTAAGTAATTTATAATTAGTCAAGAGAACATCTGATCTAGTCGAGACTCCACGGAGTATAAATCTTGAAATTATACTTGGCTCTTCTGTTGCCTCACATCTAGAATAATTTTCAGAGATATAAGTTGCGATATGAGACTTTAGCTTTTCCCTGATCACAGTATCTGTGGAAGAAATAGTTTTTTGATATTCCGCTGTCTTACTTTCCGCATCTCTAACTCTCTCTTTTGCACGTATGAATTTCTCCTCAGCAGAAACAGGTTTCACCGATGAATCATCACTCTCAGGATTCAGCGCATGTCCAATTGTTGGTGATGCTATGGAAAGCGCTATTGCTGTTATCATTACTATATTTTTTGTTTTTATCATTTTTTTATCCTCAGGGAGTAGTTTGTAATAAATTAAAATTTATGTATTTAAATTTTTTGGTTAGCTGCCGGTTGCATTTTTTGATGAGCAATCATCAGCATCAGTTGATGCGAAAGGCACTTTATAGTCTAGACGTTGATCTAGGATAATAGCGATGTCATCTCTTATTGCTCTATCAAGGAGGTTCTCTAATTTTAGAAGTTGCATAGCCAATTGAATAGCTTTTTCTTCTGCATATGCAAATTTTCTTTCTGCATCTAGATCTTCTTCCGCACTTATAGCATCGTTTATATCCTTTTTTTCAGCTTCTACTTTTGTACTTACTTGAAGCTCTATTTCATCACCCAGCATTTCAAAATACGTTTTATTTATACTACCTTTAGTAAATCCATGAAAAATGCATCTCGATATTCCTATTTCGATTCCTTCATTACGATCAACTGGTATGCTTCTATTGTTCAAATAACGATAGTCCGCACCCATTATCCGAATATCGTTTATTTCTTCTTCCTTGCACCTAGTATAATTTTTAGAAATATAAGATGAGAGATGAGACTTTATTTCTTTATTTTTAGAATCAAGTTCCACTTGATATTCCACAATCACTTCATTTAAAACCGCGGTCCTCTGCTTAGAGTTCTTTGACAAATCATCATCAGAATATCCAATTGTTGGTAAGGCTATGGCAAGTACCATTGCTGTTATCGCTATTATATTTTTATTGCTTGTTTTCATCATTATTCTTATCTCCTTTATTCATGTTAGTTATATTTGTTAATGCAAGGGACGTGCCAGAATAGCTTTAAAAGGGTATAATTTAAAAAAGCTTTATTTTCAGTCGCTTAGCCGTTAATCTTATGCCTGCTGATACAAAGGCTACAAGAAATCAAGCCCTGGATTGACTAAAAAATAAACAATGTCGAGGAATTTTACAGTAACCAGTAAATTTATGTGTTTGGTTGAAGAGTGAGTACTTCTGCTTCTATCCAGGAGCCTGCCCCTGTTTGGGTTATGAGTCGGGGGTTGTGGAGTTGAAACATGGTGGGTTCTTCGGCAAAGGCAAGAGGGTATTCCGTTATGGTCACTAGGGCTTTGGTGAGTTTATAGGAAGGAGGCAAAAATCCTCCGATGGTGTCCACCAATCGGGACTGCACACAACGCTTCCAAAGGGCAGGGCCTCTGTGAATAGCTGTTAAATAAAATCCAAAATTTCGCAGTTGACGAAGAATGGGTGCTACATCCATATAATTCTCTTTGATTGGGATTTGAACCACATGTATGCCAGCATTGATCATTTGCTTGCGCTTTTCTTCTTGGGCGGGAGCGTCCCCGATAAATACAATGGTTTTTTCCTCTCTATTTTGCACCAAGTGGGATTCCATCGGTATGGCCCCAAAGGGGTCCAGCACACATACCCAGTCTTGGAGGGAAACAATACTATCTTCCCGATAGGCTGCTTCCACGTCGAAAAGAAGAATGTCGTAGAAAAATGGAGTGCTCTTATTGTGCACACTCACCCGTACTATCTTTTTCTCATCGTCTATCTTTAAATCCCAAATTAGTTTTATTTGTGGGAGAAAGCGGTTGATGGATTTTTTGTAATCTTCATACAAGAGTTGGCAAAGGTGAGCTTCCTCTCCGTCGGCAATAATTACCTCTAAACCGTATTGCTCTAAACTTTGTATACCCTTGCCGCTAATACTTTGTGTGGGATGGAGAGTACCAATTAACACTCTGGGAATGCCCATGTTTCGTATGCTTTCCGTTACTGGAGGAATGCGCTGGTAGGTGGGGTTGGGCTCCAAACTTAAGTATAGGGAAAGCTCCTCTGGCCTGGAGTGATCGTCGATGGTGTTCCACGCTTGGACCACACCATCTTCCTTGTCGCCCGGTTGAAAAACCGCTTTAGCCAGCACAGTACTTCCTCTGGCAATAATTGCGGACCAGGTGCTCTCCAAGGGTTGACCTATTTTTACTGGCGGTCGTCGACCCTCCAAAACCAACTTATGGGTTTGGAGTAACATCTTTCTATCTAAATTCTCAAAGGTCATGGGATTAGGAAATCATTCCTTAAGCAGGCTCTTCCACAAGAGCGCGCATTTCCTGTTCCACATGGTATGTCTGTGGTTGGGTGGCATCCTCTAAAATCGGAGATATGCCAACTCCCGGAATATGCTTTCCTGCAATCATGCGAGGGCGCACTTGAAGAGAATAAAAAAGTTCGTCACATACCCTGCGAATAAGATGCTCAGAAAAATTGCACACCTCAGTGTCCTCGTTGATACAAATAAAGCGCCCTGTTTTTTTTACGGATTTGCGAATCGACTCCCAGTCGTAGGGATAAATAGTTCGTAGATCAATAACCTCGTAATGAATACCCTCTTGAGCCAATTTTTTTGCTATCCCCTCCACTATGGGCATGAGCCTTCCCCAAGCCACCACTGTGGCCCTGTCTCCCTCTTGGCAGGTTCGTGCCTTACCAATGGAAATATTGGGATCCGAAAGCCCTTGGGGCCAACGGGGCTTCCAATTCATTTTCTTTTTTTCGTTCACAGGCATATCGATCATGTCGCGAAGTTGCTTTTCATCATCAGGCTCACCCGGTATTTTCTTCTCCCCCTTACTCCGCAAAAGCGCCTTGGGCTTTAAGTACATAACAGGGTTGGGATCTTTAATGGCCGCTAACATTAAGCCGTAAGCATCGTAAGCGTTGGAGGGCATAACCGTCTTCCAACCAGGGATCTGTACCATTTTAGAATCAAAGGAATGGGAATGATAAATAGAACCGTGAATACCACTTCCAACGGGAGTCATCACCACAATGGGGCAAGTATAGTCGCCATTACTGGCCCAACAAGCATTGCCCGCAAGTTTTAATAGGTCGATGGTATTAAAAATATAATCACAGAACTGAATTTCTGCCACACAACGGCTTCCTGCATAGCCCAGACCAGTGGCCATGCCAATCACACCTCGCTCGTCCAAAGGACTGTTCCAACTTGTCTCCAACCCTTGGGTGGCTGTAAATACTCCACCTAGTGGAGGACCCACGTCTTCCCCAAAAACGTCCTTTAAATCCAAGTTTTTTTCTCCGTACGCCAACGCCATTCGGATTGCCTGTGCAATAGTCGCCATAAATTAACCCCTTCGTTTATTCTTCCATTGCTCTTTGGCAAGTTTTATAAAGTCCACACCAATGGACTCAGCTAAGGTGTCCCTACCTCGATCATTATTCTCTTGAGCATAGACATGATCGAAAATACTCTCAGGTGTGGGATGCGTTTCTTGTCGTACTTTTTTCCAACTCTCACTAATTTCCTTCGTCCATTTTTCCCAAACCTTTTTCGCGTCCTGAGAGGAAAGTATGCTCTGCTTTTTTAATTCCTTTTCAAACCCCTCAATAGGACAAGGGTCTGTGGTTCGGTTAGCACCACTAGCAGACGAATGACCATAAAGACGACTCACACAAAACTCCAAAAGATAGGGCTTGCGCTCCTTGCGCACATATTCCATGGCCTGGCTTAAAGCACCCCAAGCCTCCCATACATTGTTTCCGTCGACAGTGAGGGAAGGAATTCCAAAGGCTTTTCCCCGGTCGGAAATTTTTCTCTCTCCGTGTTGACCGTCGTAAGTGGTGGAAATACCCCAACGGTTATTATTCACAATTATAAGTAGAGGCAAAGGAGCCGCTGGTCGACTCGCCCAAATAAGAGCACTGGCAAAATCACCCTCAGCTGTGCCCGCATCTCCCCCATTGGCAATGGTAATACCCCTACTTCCCCTCTGAGCATGAGCCGTTCCAATAGCCTGGGTATATTGGGGCTCAATACAAGAAGAGATGGGAGGAATATTCCACTCCCGCTTGCTATAATGATTTACAAAGTTTCGACCCCCAGAATAGGGATCCGTGGAAACACAGGCCATTTGGCGAATAGTGTCTGCTGGGTCCGCTCCCATTGCCATTAAAATACCGCTGGATCGATAGTGCAGATGAAGGAAATCATGATCCAGACCAGAACCCTTATCGAGTAAAAGCCCAAGGGGAATGGAACTTGCCTCTTCTCCCGGCCCCCCAATCCAAAAAAATCCCTCGCCTGATTTCCCCATAAGAATGATGCGCTCTTCCAATACCCTGGTCTTTACCATGAGGCTGTGAATTTGTAGCAAGGTTTTTGGGGGTATGGCTGACTGAACTGATCGCACAGCCGCTGGAGAAAGTACTTTTCTGGTCATAGGTTTGCCCTCATAATAACTTTGTTCCCATAATAACTTTGCCCCCTCCAGCTATTGGCAGTAGACTCTATTAGATGCACTTCTATGAAGTGTGACTAGTCGAGTCTAGGAGTAAAAAGGATATCATGAAGTGGAAATTTCCTCCAGCTTTAGCGTCGGATCAAGCAATCGGGGTGGTGGCACCCTCGAGCTTTGTGGATAATACATTCTTGCAATCAGGGCAAAAAAAATGCAGTCAGCTGGGCTTAAAACTCCACTATGACGAATCCATATTGCAGAAAAAATTGTTCTTCGCAGGCGAAGACTCTCAAAGGGCAGAGAATTTTATTGCTGCCCATACTAGCGAGACCAATAATATGCTTTGGTGTGCACGAGGAGGCTACGGGGCTGCTCGTATTCTTCCCCTATTGGAGGAAAAAAAATTCCATACAACACTCCAAGAAAATCCAAAACTCCTTATTGGTTACTCGGACTCCACAGCTCTCTTTACCTATTACCTACAAAGGGGAGGAGTTTCCTGTTTACACGCTCCCTTAATGGCAGCTCCCAGTTGGTTAGATACGACAGAAAAAGATTCTACCGACTTTCTCAATATCCTTCATGGAACCACAGGTCTGGGCAAAGCCTCCCATACCGCAAAATGGAATACCCTTTTTTTAGGAAACCGTGGGACAGCTGAAGGAATTCTCATGGGAGGAAATATTAGCGTGCTATGTTCTTTAGTGGGTACGCCTTGGCAGCCCAAGTTTCAAGGAGGGATTGTGCTACTGGAAGATTGTAACGAACCCCCTTACCGGCTTCACCGTATGCTTACCCAATTGGATCAGGCCGGTTGTTTCGACGGAATACGAGGAGTAATTCTCGGCGACTGCACCCACGGAGTGCCCAAAGGCACTACCTGGGAAACGGTCTTTTCCGACATACTCGTTCCCAAATGTCTCGTGCTTCATGGTGCTCCCGTGGGACACAGCAAGCGCAACAGCCCTCTCCCACTAGGGGTGCGAGCTAGAATCAACTCCCAAGGAAAACTGGAGTTATTGGAGCAGGTGGTAGGGCTCTAGGATTATTAAGAGACCCAAAATTTCTGTAATTCATCAATAAAGCTCTGGTAAGCCTCTTCAAAGCTAGGTGCTTCTTTGATTCCTGAAACAGCACTTGACCAACCGATCTTCAGAAGGCTCAAATCTATGGTTTTTAAATGCTGGATAAGATCTTTAGGAATAACTGTTTCTCGATAATTGAAACAAGCTTCAAGAGAACGAAATAAATTGTTTTTTTCAGCTCTTGGAAGAAAGTAGGATAAGTCAAATATATCCTTTGAGCGTGAATTGTACTTTCCAAGATCCACTAGTGCATGAATTTTTTCTGCAATCATTGTTTCTATAGGATAAACAAACCAAGTCAGTTCATTTTCTCCAATCAGCTCTGGTGTTTTAATTTGAAGAGGAGAAGGAACAATAGGATCACCAATTCCTAGGTCAAATTGAATAATCTGGAACTTTTTTATATTTTTAGGTATCTCGCCAATCCCAGCACGAAATACTTGTCGAACTCCACCATACTCGCCCTGAGTTTTAAGATCTATTTCTTTTTCAAACCTAAACCAAACAGCATCATTAAAAGTTTTTTCTACGACTACCTTAACAGCATCAAGATCAATTGTATACCTGCTGGATTTATAAATACGTAGTCCCACATAGCCACCCTTGAAAACAAGAGATTTGTAGAGTGTTGCATTTGATGTAATTCTGACAACTAAGATTATTTTTTTTAGCCCAATTTGAAAGCTTCTGTTTTATCGAGATGCTCTGATTCTTTATACTCATAAAATGATGGCCTCCCAATATTTATCAAAGGTTTTTTTTAGGTTTAGTGCAGTTGCCATTTTTCCAAGTTTCGTTTCTGTAGTAAGGTCATCTTTAAGAGCACGTCTTGTTGCATTTATCGCAATTCTAAGACCGAGTTTCGTTGCAAATTTTAGTGATTCAATAAGTGTGCGCTCAATATTTGTGATTTTAAAGCATCCTCGATCTTCGATTCCTTTAGTAAAAGGTGTGCTTGTTCTAAGACATTTATATTTTTTGCGTTCATTTTTTTTTGCTTGAGGTACGATAAGCCAAACTTGCTGAGGAGCCTGATCAATGAGTCCGTAATGAAAAAGAGCAGAGAGCCCACTTACGGCAGCATCTGGTCCAAAATACTTGTATGCCATAGCAAAATCCAGCTCTTCTGGATCAATGGAAGACTTTGGATGCATATAAAGACCACGATCAATTCGTAGGAGCTTTTCCTGCTTCACCCACCTTGAAAGCGTGTGTCGCCCAATGCCCGCGCTGCTTTGAGCTTCTTTCGCATTGAATATTCCAAGTTTTTTTAGTTTGCTAGGCATCTTATTCTATTATGCACCAAATCCGACATTTTTCAACAAAAATGTCGGATTTGGTGCATATACGATAGCAGCCATGGAGCATAAGTACCTAAAAACTGGAGTTATTGGGGGTAGGACTCTAGGATTATTAGGGTAGGGGCCACAAGCGAAACACGCTTTCTGTTTTCGATATCCACTCCCCCCGTTCAAAGGGTGTTTTCACGGTATAAGGTGATTTAGCAAAACGGAAAAGCAGGGGCGGGTAGGTTTTATCTTCTTTTTGCCACTGGGGATTTTGTCTTCCTTTTGCGTGACGAAAGTTTAAGAAGTCGAAGTGTATGTACACCTCCTTTGTGTTTCCAGAGGCAAGAACTCGCCCATCTGGAGTAAGTCGCTTGGAGTAATCTATTGACGGCAGGCCCATTCGATTCATGGTAATTTCGTCTTTAATCTGAGTATATTCACAGAGATTTATATTTTCTTTTTGGGTAATATGAACACGTCCGTGGCTCACGCCCCCATCCTTTCGTCGACCAAATACTTCAAAAGATTTTCTATTACTCAGTTTCTTTCCCTCCTTTCCCCAAAGTTCGTAAAGAAAAACCATGGACTCTTCTGGAAATAAACCGCAAGAAGGAATTTTATATACTTTCAGAAGTTTCCTGCCACCAAGGAAGCTTACTTCTATTTTCTCTTCTGTATGGCGCTCGTCGGTTGCAGCTAGGCTATCGCTTAAGGTATTTAGAGTGCCCTTCCAAGTGCCCTCTAGTTTTTCAAAAGAGAAGCTCTTCCAACTTTGGTTCATTTTGGTACACTCAAAGCATAAAGAATTTAGTCTTTGCCCCGCACAGCCACTCAAAAATAAACCCAATACGCCAATAGAAAAAAGTAAACGCACCATTTTTTATGCCTCCTTATAGAAGACATATCGGCAGCAGTTATTTTTACTTGAGCACTATTTATCACCGTCAAAGAATTGACAATTTATTTCATGAATACATTTTTTTTGCTTTTTTTAACTCTGCATGTTCGAACGCTGAGGCCATGCGATCGATTTCTTTTTTACTTAAGCCAAATTGTTGGGCAATATCGCGCCAGCTAGAAACAGCCGTTGCCACCTGCTTCACAATCTTATACGCTTGATTTTTTTCTAGTCTAAATTCGTCAATAACAGATAGAGCTGTATCAATAGAGGCTGTTGAGTCATTGAAGCTAATTGAAGTTGAAAGGATACGGTCCTTTATGTCGATGGGATTTGGGTTTATATCGTAAGCAGGTGAGAGGCGCCAGCCTTTATGTCGTTCATATAAAAAACCATGGTTTCGCAAATGATCGTCGGTATTAGAAATAAGTACGGTGAAGACAATCCTGCGCCAAAGTTCTGCCATATCTTGATCGGGTTTTTCACCATACTGTATAAGGGCATGGGCGATCTCAAGATAGCTGCGCCTATCATTATCTTTTGCACCAAGCATACTCATGGCAGAGAGGAATGGAATGCGTTTATTACCTATTCGATCAAAGCGCTGTATAATGAGAACAGGTTTTTTCTGGATATTTTCTAAGCGCACTTCAGGGATCTGTAGACCAGCTTTTTGTGCCAGTTTAAGAGCCACAGCTTCCCATACAACAACATTATATTCATCATCTTTTTTAGGAAATTTAGCAATAGCGAGACGACCATTTTTATCATACACAGATACCTTTGGTCTTGCACCACCAAGAGAAGAGCCTGGAGCAAGAAGTATTTTTAAATCATCCTCTGTTTCATTATCATTTAAGAAATTCTCGGAGGCAGACAAAAGCCTTGGTAAATCAATAAGTGGTGGAATGCTTGTTCTGTTTTTTCGAGTTAAGTATGGTCCTTGGGATTGCAGGGAAAAGCGCAGCGCGCCCTGACGTGATTCATCGTTGACGGCAAGGAGATAATCTATTTCTAAAAGAGGTTTCATGGCTTGCCCTTTCCTTTTTGCACGCATACTTTCAAAGCGCTGAATGAGAATATGTCCCCAGCGATCTGGAGCAGAGTCTCCAATTGCGCCAAATAAAGCCTGACCGGGGCATGTATAAAAAGCACCCTCGGTGAGTTGCAAGGCCGGATCAATGGCAAATCTTTCGCGATTCTTGCGCTGGTGACACCATAATTTACCCACTTGCTGGCGCTCATCACCAAGTTGGATAGAAACATAAATTTGCTTACTATTTGCCATTGTTCTCTCGATTGATCCGAGGAAACCGAATGCGTTTTGGCAGGTTTTCTGTTTCCAGATCCAGTCCAATAATATCGCGGTGTGGGCCGGCTATATTCTGCAAGTGATCAGTCATGCCTAGTACGAATAGAGCACAGGCATATGATCCCATTGAAACAGAGGGCTCACCTCTTTCAATTTTGCCTAAAGTTATAACTGAAAAGCCTGCACGTTCAGCCATAATTTTTGTGGGGATACGCCGTCGTCGTCGAGCGACAGAGATATTTTCACCAAGCTCACGCATGGCTCTTTTTGCAGGAATGGGTAATCGTGGTTTACGTTTCATCTGTTCACCTTAATATATCTTATAATATATACTATAGTATTTAAGAATAATTATAAGATATATTATACTCCCTTGCTGTTCAGAGACTCTTTAAATTATGGTGAAGCCTCCACTGAGCACTTAAGCAATAAAAAATATGCTTAACTGTCAAAACTACTATAAGCATATGTTATTTAAGGCTATTTTTTATGTATTTAAGGGAGCGACCTCAATCCTACTGCCCACATCACTCTGCAAAATAACGAATTCCAGCTAAATCTATTCAGCAGGTTGGTGTCGAATAATAGTACCGTCGATCATGTAAATTACATCTTCCGCAATATTGACTGCATAATCACCAATATGCTCCAAGTGACGAGAGACGGATAAATAATGGATAAGAACCTCCACGTTATTTGGATCCTTGCGAATGCAATCATAGACTTGGCGATAGGTCTGCCTATTGATTGCATCCAGCTCATCATCGAGACCAACAGTTTCCCGTGCAAGCTCCCCATCCCTATCAATCATAGAGTCCAGTGCTCTTCGGAGGATGGTGCGCGCTTTTTTGGCCATCTCTTCAAAATCAAATGGCGCTTCAATGGGATCCATCTTAGAAATAACTGCGGCTCGCCTTGAAATATTAACAGCCAAATCTCCCACTCTCTCTAAATCGTTATTAATTTTCAAGACACCGATCAAAAAACGCATATCTATGGCAACTGGCTGATGAAGAGCCAGCACTTTTAAGCATTCTTCTTCTAAAGCCACCTCAGCTAAATCCACCTCATGATCCAGCTCTTTAAGATGCTTAGCTAGTTTTTCATCTCGGTGCTTCAACGCTGTTATAGCTTTCCCTAGATTTCCTTCCACCATGGCACTTAATAAAAGTAATTTTCGTTTAATTGCATCTAATTCCCATTCTAATCGTTTAACCATAATACCATTCCCTCTTTCTTATTATAATCCATATTAGCCAAACCTACCCGTAATATAATCTTCTGTTTCTTTCTTCTTTGGATTTGTGAATAAATTTTTTGTTTCTCCGAACTCTACTAAAACCCCGTTAACGAGAAAGGCTGTTTCGTCGGAAATACGAGTTGCTTGCTGCATATTATGGGTCACAACCAGTATTGTGTAATTTTTTTTCAAGGAATGGATTAAGTCTTCCACTCCTGCTGTGGAGCGGGGGTCTAGGGAGGAGCAAGGCTCATCCATTAAAATTACGTCCGGCTTCATGGCTATGGCACGAGCAATGCAAAGGCGCTGCTGTTGTCCACCGGAAAGACTTTGAGCTGGATCGTCTAGACGTTTTTCCACTTCCTTCCATAGAGAAGCCTCTTTCAAAGAATTTTCCACTAGCTCATCGTCGTCCCCTTTATACCCGTGAAGTTTTGGTCCCCAAATAATATTGTCATAGATGGACTTGGGAAAAGGGTTGGGTCGCTGAAAAACCATACCAATTCTTTTCCGAATCTCCACAGGGTCCGCTTGTGGTGAATATAAATTATTCCCTCGGTACAGCACTTCTCCTTTTATTACTGCACTGGGAATAAAATCGTTCATTCGATTGAAAACTCGTAAAAGAGTACTTTTACCACATCCAGATGGCCCAATCACCGCAGTAACCTTGTTCTCCTGAATTTGTAAATCTACTTTTTTTACTGCCTCTTCTTCACCGTAAAAACAAGATAGGTTACTTACGGATAAAACAATATTTTTATTTATATTTTCCATGCTAGGTTTGATTCCTTTTTTGTGACCTGTGACGAATCCATAGAGCACCACAATTCATTAGAAATAAAGTAGCTAAGAAAACAATAATCGTTGCTGCAGAAAGGCTGTGGAAGTCTGCTTGTGGACGAGAAGCCCAGTTAAATATTTGAATAGGAATCGTAGTGAATGGGTCCATTGGGCTGCTAGGAATAAAGGCCACATAGGCATAGGCACCTAGAATAAGTAAGGGAGCAGCCTCGCCAATGGCACGGGAGAGGGAAAGAATAAGTCCCGTCATAATTCCCGGTGTGGCTGCGGGTAGCACCTGTCCAAAAACTGCTTGCCAGCGCTTGGCTCCAAGGGCGTATGCTGCGTGACGAATGGAGTCCGGTACTGCTTTAATCGCCTCTTGGGTGGTAATAATAATCATGGGCAATACCAATAGGCTTAACATCAAAGCACCAGAAATCAAACTTCTTCCTAAATCCATAAATCGTACAAATATGATCAATCCAAGCAGACCATAAATTACAGAGGGCACTCCAGCCAAATTCGATAGGTTTAAATGTATGAAATTAGTAAAGCGGTTCTTTTCCATATATTCTTCCAAATAAATAGCAACACAAACACCCATGGGAATAGAAAATATCCCCGTTAATAGCATCACCCAAATGGTTCCTCCAATTGCAGCTCTTAATCCAGCTTCCTTAGGCATCCATGACGTCCAGTTGGTAAGCAGGTTCCAACTTAACCAGCCAGCTCCTTTCACAATAATGCTCGCAATCAATGTGACTAAAATAAGAGTGGACAACCAAGCAAATCCTAAGCAAGTCCATCGAAACAAGCGCTCCATTCGTTTCCTGCGTTCTATATTTTCCATCATCTGGAAACCACCTTATGAGCAACGGCATTGAGACCAAAGGTCATAAAAAATAATAACGCCCCAACAGCCATACTACTTTTAAATTCAATTCCCTCAGCCGATATATCCCCCAAACTAATTTGCACGATATAGGAAGTCATGGTTTGAATACTTTCCAGTGGGTTAATGGTAAGATTGGGTGTGGCTCCTGCGGCCAACGTAACTGCCATTGTTTCTCCAATGGCCCGGGAAATAGCAAGAATAAAAGCTGCCAATATCCGAGAAAAAGTGGCAGGAACCACAAGTTGGGTAACCACCTCATAGGTAGTGGCACCCATGGCATAACCTCCTTGCCTTAAAGCAGGGGGTACGGAACGAAAAGCATCGTCGCATAAAGATGCCACTAGCGGTAAAATCATAATGGCTACAACAATGGATGCGCTAGCTGCATTAAACACTTGAATATTTGGGAAAAATATTCCCAACAATGGAGTAATAAAGGTAAGAGCAAAGTATCCATATACAATAGAGGGAATTCCTGCCAATAACTCTAAAATGGGTTTCATGATATCCCGGGTGCTGGGCCTGGAATACTCACTAAGATAAATAGCCGTAACTAGACCAATGGGAAGGGCCAGCGCACCTGAACACACCACCACCAGCAAAGTGCCACACACAAGAGGGAGCACGCCAAAGGATTTTGGCTCCAGTAAGGGCTCCCAACGGGTGCCTGTTAAAAAATCCAGTATGGGAACTTCTGCAAAAAACTGGAAGCTCTCGTCCAATAAGCACCATAAAATAACAACTGTAATTAACAGGGTAAAAAGAGTACAAAGCAATAAAACAAGCTCTATTGCTTTTTCCTGTAGATTAGGCTTAATGTTAAAAAAACTCTTTACCATTATACGCTTACTGCTTTGCCAACTCTTGCTCAAAAAGTTTTAAAACTGCTCTATATTTCTCACCAGACATGGGTACATAACCTACCTCAGAAGCAATATTTTCCACATTCTGCAAATAAAACTGCACGAACTTTCTTAGTCCTGGAATCTTTTTTGCTTCTTTCATATTTACATAAATAAAAATAGGCCGGGATAAGGGCTTGTAACTTCCAGTCCTAATACTTTCCATTGCTGGTGCCACAGGTGGAGCTTTTTTATTAGCAATGGGTACCGCACGAATTTTATCTTTATTTTCTTTGTAATAAGCGTAGCCAAAGAAGCCTAAGGAATATTTACTATTGGCCACACCAATAACAAGAACGTTATCATCTTCACTTTTCGTATAATCCGACCTACATCGTTGGGATTTTCCATTAATGTTTTTTGTAAAATAGTCGAAAGTACCAGAGTCTCCCCCTGGACCGTAAAGCTGTAGTGGTTTGTTGGGCCAACTTGGTCGCACATCCCTCCAAGTTTTCACAGGACTATTTCTATCCCATATTTTTTTCAATTCTTTAACGCTAAGATAATCTGCCCATGTATTATCCTTATGAACCACAATAGATATTCCATCGTACGCCACGGGTAACTCCAAGTATGAAATATTATTTTTCTTACTCCTTTCTATCTCGTTTGGTTTAATTTGTCGGGAAGCATTGTTAATATGGGTTGTTCCTCCAAGAAACTTCTTAAATCCTCCACCAGTTCCTGATATACCAATCACCACATTGATTTTTGGGTGGACTTTGCGCATTTCTTCTGCAACAGCCTCAGTAACAGGATAGACCGTACTCGAGCCATCAACCTGCAAAACCTTGCTGTTATTTCCACCTTTTGTACAGCTCGCTACCAAAACCAAAGCAAGACAAGCAAAACAAGCAAAACAAGCAAAACCTATGGATACACCTCTCATGCTATTTTTTTTCATCCCACTGACCTCCTTTTTGCCCTTTCTATAACTCTCCTTATAGGTAAGAAATATTAGCAAAGTGTGAGAAATCAGGGAGATTGTAAAAAAATTGAGAAATTACTACCCTTGCCCTGCTCACTCAGCACTGTGGCTCTCCCACCATGTACTGCCGCTATATGCTTTACAATGGCAAGCCCTAAGCCCGTGCCTCCCAGATGGCGACTACGAGACTTATCCACACGATAAAATCGCTCAAATAAACGGGGTAAATGGACCTGAGCAATGCCCTCCCCGGAATCCACCACAGAAACCATCACTTCTCCATCCTTGTTGCAAGCATTCAGCTCCACCTCACTTCCAGCGGGACTGTAGTAAATAGAGTTGTCCAATAAATTTACCAACGCCTGCTCCAACAAAGAGGGGTTGGCTAAAACTTGAAGATCCTTGGGACACTTCACTCCAAAGCGGATCCCTTGGGCTTGGGCGTTTTGTGAGCAAGCCTCCAGTGCACTTTCCAGTATGGGCAACAAGGCTTTGGACTCCAGCGAAATACCCCTCCCTTTTTTTTCTATGCGAGACAGTAGCAGTAAATCTTCCGTAATGGCATGTAGTCGATTGGTGTGCTTGAGAACAATAGTTAAAAAATTTTTCCTTTCTTCCTCCTTAAGGTTTTTACTCTCTAGGAGCGTTTCCACAAATCCTTTAATAGAGGTAAGGGGGGTGCGCAGTTCATGGGAAATATTTTCCATAAATTCTTTGCGATGGTTTTCTAGTTGGTGCATACGAGTGGTATCGTAGAATACTAACAAAACACCAATATCCTCCCCACTGGCTCCCAATAAATGACTACTGTTGACATACCAAAAAATTTCATCCAATCCCATATTTACTTCCACCCCTGAATTGTGAGAGCTCGTATCCCTAAGTGCCTCTTTGGCAATTTTCAACAACTCAGGTATGCGTATAACCTCCTCCACAGCTCTACCACGAGCCTTCTCCCCAGAAACTTGCAGTAGGTTAGCTGCCACTTCGTTGAGCTGAACAATATGCCCCTGCCTATCGATAGCAATCACTCCTTCCATCATACTGGAAAGCATGGCCTCCTGTTCCTGCTTTTGTTCAGAAATAGTACGGAGACGATTTTTAAGTTGGTTGCCCATTCGATTTAGTGCCACACCCAAACTATGGATTTCCACCGCACTAAAGTGAGATAAATCTACCCTACCCGTAAAATCCCCCTTAGAAATTCGCTTAGCTTTATTGCGGATGGCTTCCAATGGACGACTTATCCGACGAGAATAAACCAAACTCACCAAAGAAATCAAAATAATAACTACAAGCCCTATCCATATAAACTCCTTATACAAAGGGGAGAGAAGTTTTATTATATCCGTTTCAGGCATACCAACATATACTGCCAGCCCGATAAAAATAAGAAGCAGTGAAAAGGTAATTACAAAATAAGATGTGTAGAGTTGCCAAAACAATTTTTTTCGTCGCATAATTTATTCCTTAAATCGATAGCCTATGCCTCGAATAGTCTCCACCCAATCTCCATGTTTACCTAGCTTTTTTCGTAACCCCACAATTTGTACATCCACGGATCGATCCGTAACAGGATAGTTTGGCCCCTGAACCCCTTGAACAATTTGATTTCGCGTAAACACCCAACCAGGATGGGTGGCCAAGTATGTGAGCAAGCGAAATTCAGTTACACTTAAAGGAAGTGCTTTGCCATGTATGCTCACCTCATGCTTGCCCACATGAATATAAAGACCATGAATTTTAATTTCTTCCCTCTCCTCCCAACCAGAGCTTGGCTGTTTTTTTGTTCCCTCACTTCTTCTCAATAACGTTTTCACACGAGCCACAAGCAAACGTAGGCTGAAGGGTTTTGTAATATAGTCATCAGCCCCCATTTCCAGACCAGCGATAATGTTTTCTTCGTTGCCCTTAGCAGTCACCATAATAATAGGAATGTGGGCTGTACTTGAATCGTTCTTCAATTGTCGACAAACATCCATGCCACTCATGGACGGCAACATTAAGTCAAGAAGGGTGATATCTATGGGGTCGAGCGAAGAGTTCCGAATCCTTTCCAACCCCTTTTCCCCTGAAAAAGAACCTGATACATTATAACCCTCCTGGATCAAAGTATAGCGAAGCAAGTTTAGTATATCTTCCTCGTCTTCGATAATATGTACGTTGGCTTTCATCCCCACCCTTATATAGCACAGGTACGGAGGATATGGCTTTGGATTCTAGTACCGACCCATAGTTAGAGCTGCGCCAAGAGCATTGCTGCAAGCCAAGCAAAAAAATAAAAAACTCATTAAAAACAATAGTTTATGAGCGAATAAAAAACCGACTAAATGAGTATATTATTATTGACTTTTATTATAATGCGATGTATAATATTAGCTGAAATAAACGTTAACCTATTTAAAGAAAGGAAGAAAGAAAATGAAAAAAAGAAAAAACATAATAATACTATTGGCTGGTCTAACTTTGCTTAGTCCTGCTATTGGATCTGCAGAAGGGTGCAAATATGACCAGAGATACGATGAGAATGCGAGATTCGAAATTAATCTTCGCGAAAAGCAATTAGACCGGTATCATAGAAGGTTGGATCAAGTGAAGCTTTCAATTTCAATTTTAGAGGCAGGTAAGATATATGATCAAGACAAGATAGGCGTCGGTGATATAGGCTATAAAATTAAAAAAGTTACTACCTTGATTAATTGTATACGAAAAAAATATAAAAACGGAAATGCGATAGATAACTGTAAAAATTTCGACTTAAAATATGAGTAAATCAGGACTGAAAACAATATAGCGTAGTCATTCCCGAAAAATCGAATGCGCTTTAGGAGCCCGCTTTCTGGGCTCCCAGCATTTTCTTCAGCAATGTTTTCCAAGCCTCCCATTCTTCCTTTGGTAGTTCAGGGGAGGAGTTGTTTTTATCTGTAGTTCGTTCTTTTGCCTGTTCCCTCATTTGTTCTTTCATCTGTTCTTTGGCACAAGAGTAGTTCCCTTGGCAGATATTTAATTTTATACGGGAGAGGGCTGCCTGTGCATTACTTTTCTCTAGTTTCAGTATTTCCGTCATGCGAGTGCTTGCCTGTTCTATTTCTGCATGGGCAAGGCAAAGATTTCTTGTTGTATTCAAGGGACTTTGTGCCTGCGCTCTAGTCCAATACTCCATGGCAAGTGTTACTTTTCCTTCCTTTTTACAAATGTGGCCCATAAGATCCAGGGATTTTAAATGTTCTCCTTTCTTCTCAAAAACTTTTTCCAATAGCTTTTGAGCAAGGTCTAGGTTCTTTTGATTATAGTAGTATCGAGCGGATTCAAAGAGAACGGTTGTATTGTCGTCGTAGTGAATGAGTAGTTCTTTAAATTGTAAGTCTGAGCCTACATCTCGAGAGTCTTTTTCTGTGGCTAGTGTTTGCATAAGATCTCTCTCCCAACGTTCCGGTTCATCTTGTAGTTTTACAAGGGCTTGTCTCATGAGTCCCTTCACCTCGTTCAAGGAAAAAGGATTCTGGATCAGTTGGTTTATATTCAACTCTCCTGCCAGCACTTTAATATTGTCGTTGATGTTGTCCACGAGGAGTACAAAAAAAGTATAGCTATATAGGCTTAAGCCGCCAATGGATCGAATAAATTGCTGGGCGCTAAAGCCAGAAAAGGAGAATGCGCAAATCACTATATTTACTGGGCGCTTTAGAAACACCTCTTTTGCACTTTCGATGGTTTCGCAAAAGGAAATCTTTGTATTTTCAATAGCGCAAAAATACCGTTCTATGGCAGCCATGCTCGTCATTCTTTCCCCGATAATCAGTACCGTGAATTCTGTTTTTTTAGAGCTATTCACTATCCATTAATTATAAGTCACCTTGGGGGTGAGAAAAAATAGAATTGCCACAAAAATGATGCGCACTGTAGCTTGCTTTCGGCCTCCACACAATAATTAAAAACTGTCTTTACAAGACTTCGGTATCTGCTTAAAATATAACTCATGCCCTTCTCTGAGTATAAAAAATACTACACCCTTTTCTTCCTATCCCTTGGAATCATTACTCTCGATCAGGTCACAAAATCCCTGATCGTCAAAAAGTTTTATTTAGGGGAGAGTGTGTCTGTTATAAAGAATTTTTTCGACCTCACCCTTGTACACAATTTCGGTGCGGCCTTTGGCATGTTCTCCAAACTTCCCAGCCATATTCGAGAGCCTTTCTTTATGATTATTCCCATAACCATACTTATTGTTATTTTTTTTACCTTCCGAAAATTGACAGACGATAAGGTCTATAGCGTGTTTGGTTTTTCCCTTATTATGAGTGGTGCCGTTGGGAATCTCATCGACCGTTTTCGATTTGGTTATGTGGTGGACTTCCTAGACTTCCATTGGTTTAATAAATATCATTTTGCTGCATTCAATGTTGCGGACTCCAGCATTTGTGTGGGTGTGTTTCTCCTACTGGCTTGTATTGTACTCAAACTGGAATCTTCAGAGGACGAAATCCAAGAAGAATAGGGCAGAACAAGCGCCTTCCCCTATGGGTAGAAAACACTCAAGCTTTTCTTAACCTCCACAAAGGTCTTAATATTTCGGGTGTTTGTAATTTTCCACATTTTCGCTTTGTTGCGTATCAAGTATGCAATTTTTCGTACGGTCATGCGTGCGTTGTCTTTTTTATTTTTCCTGTCGTATATGAGTTCATAGAGGATGCTGACCTTGTCCGTAGATTCTTGCCTTAAATCCTTGGCTTCAAATCGAACAAATTTATACTTTGGTTCCACCAGTCTCTTGAGGAATTCCTCGTCCGTCATACTTTTTATTTTTTTCAACGCTTCTCCCGTAAAGTATTCTTCCAGGTCTTTTTTGTCCTGTTCGTTCGTGGATCGAATGGCCACCTTTATATAATTCTCCAAAACTGTTCGAGGATTATCTTCCTTACCGTGCTTGCTACAAGCAGAAAGTGCAGTCAAGAGGGTGCAAAAAATAAATAATTTAATTGGATACATAACCTGCTCTCCTAATTTCGTTTAAGTAGTTCTGTAAATCTTTGGCCCAGTCGCCACAATTTTTATTGGTAAACTTTAAACCAATCCCTGCTTTATTCTTTGTTTGCAATCTGGTTTCAACCGTAGCATGGAATGTGTGCTGGTCACGAAAACTTAACTCGATATACTGAGGTTTAAACGTCCATGCTTTATTGAGTAAAAAAACAAAACACCCTTGCTCACCTAAGTTTACCAAGCGAACTTTTTCAAAATTCTCCGACCCCTGCTTATCATACACACATGCAGTGACTCTAGGAATAGCCTTTGGGTACTTCTCCCACCAGGCGCATTTGGAGTTGTAGTAGGGCAAGGAAAGGGTTTTTTGTATCCACTCCCCCACCAGAACCAATGCCATGGCCAAAAGAAAAATAACGGCCAAGAGAATATGCTGGTGTTCGCTCATGGCAAATATGGATGAGCCGGCTGTAACAAGCAGGGTGGTGATGGAATAAAAGGTTTTTCCCAAGGGGTGGAATCGAAAAAGAAATACCCCGCTGATAATCGCCCCCAGGATAGCAAAATTTATATGCCACCAGAACGGCTGGTAACCCACCTCCCAGACCCATGTGATGACTTGAAACCCTTTGCTATAGAAAATATAGGGAATAACAGCTACCACAGGCAGTAACAGGACAGCCAAAGCCATAGATAGGTGGTAGGATAAATAGCGCATACCTAAAATGTATCATTTTCACTACACTCTTTAAAGTTTAAAGTAATGATGCTATGCTGTTGAAATGCCTACTACGGGTCTATTCATTGTTTTCAGTTATCTGGTTGGTTCCATACCCTCAGGGGTAATCCTTGCGCGGTTGATGGGCCATGGGGATCCCAGAAAATTCGGTAGTGGCAATACGGGTGCTGCCAATCTCACCCGACTGGGAGGCAAGCCACTGGGAATGCTTACCTTTCTCTTCGACTTTCTCAAGGGCTTCCTACCCACCCTTGCGGCCCAACTGTATTTACCGCCTCAAGAATGGCTTGTTCCCACTGTGGCTGCCACCACTGTTGTGGCCCACTGTTATTCCCCGTTCCTGCGTTTTTCTGGTGGAAAGGGCGTGGCCACCAATTTTGGTGCTCTCCTTCCCTTAGCACCCATTCCTGTGCTAATCGGATCGCTCTCCTGGGGTCTTTGTTACTTTCTGAAAAAAATATCTTCCCTAGCCTCCCTCACCTCGGTGCTAGTAATACCCATTGCAATGGCTGTTATGGGCTTGCCCAACTCGGTAATTACCGCTGCATCTTTCCTATGCCTATTAATTTTCTATCGACATAAAAAAAACATCCGAGACTTGCTGAATAACAAAGAGTGGTCATTCAGTAAAAACCAGAGCAAAAAGCCATAGCCCTACGGAGCCTTCCGCTTCGCCCTCTTATTGTTCTTATTGGCTTTTGTAGTAGCTAGGCCAAACTTTTTTGCCCCTGCCCTTTTGGCAATATTCATCACCTGCAAGGTCAAGCCCAACATCACTTCCTTATCCCCTGCCAAGACAACGTTCTTTTGTTTTTGGGTGGCAAGTTTTTCTTTTAAGGCTAGCTCCAGATTGTCCAAGTTAACCCGCTTGTCTCCAAGGTATATATTGTTTTTATTGTCGATAGAAATGGTAATACCCTTTGATGGGTTGAGTGAAGAGGCGGCTCCTGCTTTTGGTAAATTCACCTTTACTCCACTTTGGGTGACTGCCGACGAGGTAACCATAAAAATAATTAATAAAACAAGGAACACATCTGTGAGAGGAGTGATATTAATCTCCGAAAAAAGGCTCAAGTCCTCGTCCTCTTCCACAAAAGTATTGTTTAGCATTCCCACAAAAATCCCTATTGGAGTGTTTTTTCCCAGTCGTCGATAAAACTCTCCAGACCAAGGCGACTTTTCATCACAGCACTTGCCGCTCGTACCTGAAAAATATTAAAAAATACGGCTGCAATAATGGCCACAATAATTCCAGATGCGGTGGCCACGAGAGCCTCAGAAATACCTTGAGCCACTACGGAAAATCCCGTGTTTCCCGTAACTGCAATATCTTTAAAGGCTTGGAGAATTCCCACCACTGTTCCAAAGAGACCTAAAAAGGGTGCTGCATTTCCTATGGTTCCTAGAATCCACAAGTAGCGTCGGTACTCTTGGGTGAGTTCCAGGCGACTGCGCATATACGTCTTTTGAATGGCTTCAGGACTGTCGCCAGAAGAACCCATAAGCTTTTTCATAAATCCAGCCTCGGGCGCCCTAGAGTGGGAGCATAGATCCAGTGCTTGGTTCCGTTTATTGCCCTCTATGGCTTGGCTCGCTCCCTGAAATAGTAGGGTGCTATTTTTATCCGCTTGGTATAAAAACCAACCCCTCTCCAGAACAACGGCCCACGTTATGATGGAACAAATAAGGAGCGGGTACATAACAAAACCGCCAGCATAAAAAATAGTAAGAATTTCACCCATAAAAAAATGCTAGCCTTTTTTTATTTTTGTGTAAAGTAAAGTGAGAAAGAGATTGAGGATATATAATGCTGAAAAGAATAATAGTCAAGAATAAAGCCCTCACTACCATCATCTGCTTCTTGGTTTTTTTTCTAGCCCTGCTCTTGCGACAATACATCATACAAAGCAATGACTCCGCTAGCATCTGGGGCCCCCCACCCACCTGCGACAAAAATGATATTACCCATTTCACCCTATCCCAAATAAATGGCGACAAAAAAGACTCCAACACCTTTCGACGAACGAATCCCATCAAAAAAAATATTCCCGATTCGGCAAGGGATCTCTCGGCTGCTTGGGAATTTATAGAGCCGGATCTGGGTGAGGCCGACGCCCAAGTCCTACAGCGACTGGTTGGCTCCATTTGCTCCCTTCCCCTAGGACGTGCCATTCCCTCAAGGGACAAGAAAAAACTGGGGCTAGACAATCCAAGGATCAAGGGCAGTCTCCAAAAACCCCAGCCGGACGACCTCCCCCAAGTCTGGCACTTTCAGGTGGGCGGGAAGTATACTAGCCGTACAGTCGCAATTTTTCTCAAGAAAAACGATGGGTCTTCCGCTGTCTATGAGGCTCCTTTGGGCCTAGAAAAGCTCCTCCAATCCAATACTCAGCGCTTTCTCAATCGTCGTGTTATGAGAATGCCTCTGGGAAATGTGAACTATGTAAACGTGCAATTTGCGAAACGAAAGGGCTTCACTTTGGAGCGAGGTAGCTTGGATTGGAAAATGTTAGTGGAAGGGGAGACTGTGGCAGCCCCTAGCGATGAGATCCGTCGTTTTGTTAACAGGCTGGGCACCCTAAGGGCACTAGATATTCTAAAAAAATCTGTCACAGAAAAGAAATGTCGCAAACTTGCCGACGCTGCTATCGTGCAAATTGAAGGTATCGGTAACCATAAGGAAACTTTATATTTTAGCGAACCCCAGGATCTTGCGAATAAGAAAAGAAAACGAATGCTCACCTGTAATAGCCAAAGAAAATCCCTGCTTGGTGTGCATAAAGATATGTGGATGTATTTAAATACATTATAAACATAAAATCCCTCTTGACACGATCGACCATATGCCCTATAAGGAGAGAGAAATGAAAAATATAAAAGTGCCTATTGCAATAATTCTACTCCATTCCACCCTTGCCTTCCATTCTGCCTTCGCCTTCACTACAGAAGAACAATGTCCCGACTCTACGTTTAAATTTGCAAAATATGAGTGCACCTCAACGACTGGTGAAAAGCATACATACGAAATAAAAAGCCAAGGTTGTGCCACCAAGGAGCTCGATGGAAAGGAGCAATCATACAACTCATTGAAAATAACCCAGCAGTCTGATAAAGGTGATGATTCTAAGGAGGAGTTCACTACGTGCATACGTGGGCCCCAATCAGGCAAACATTACTTTCTATGCCATCAACCGAGCAAGGCTCAGGACATTTGTACAGAAAAAGAGTATTTAGTTTTTAATTTTGGGGAAATGGAAGATAAGTTTGGAGGAGAGAAAAGCTTACTGTTTGCTGCAAAATATATATGTGGCAAGCTTGAAGAGTACTCCTATTATATCGAGTACAATAAGTGCTCGCAAATCTTCCTAGACACCCCTTAAGCATAGAGTATCTATGGCTTGTATGTAAAAACGTGTGGCTATATCCAATTGAGAGAGTTCATTATATTCATCGGGGGCGTACGCATTGGGAGCTTCTTTGCCAGGACCAAAGACCACGGTGGAGACTCCTTGGTCGGAAAAAATAGATCCTTCGGTGCAGGCCGAACCAGAGGTGATTTTCCCATTCACTCCAACCCTGTGGAGCGCTCCCATCAATACTCGCACAAAAGTACTTTCCCTATCCGTGTGCATAGCAGGGCTGGAGCTAACCCTCTTAAAGTTGAAACTTATTTTTGGCTCGCCCTGGGCTATCCTATCCACGGCTTGCTGTAGGGTTTTTTCCAAATCCTCCCTTACTCCTTTGGAGGACATTTCAGGTAATAAAGATATATAAAAATATACAATGATGGTGTCTGCTTTATGCTCGATGGAATTCATGGATAGAGTGGAAAATGGAGGAGAAAACTCACTTGCGGTTTGCGTTTTTAATTCTTCTCCAACCGTTTCCATCATATCTTCCAATTGAAAAAGAATGTCTAAGAGTTTGTCGGGAAAGAGTCGAACAACAGCATCGCTCCCGGAGCGATTAAAGTTGAGCTCAAAAAAATCACTGGGATTCCCCTGTAAATGTTTTTTAAATTGACGACGGAACATGTCCAACTCCCCATCAGGGAGCATGATAACCGCTGTGGCACTGTCGGCTACTTTATGCAACTCTCCCCCACCACTCAAGGATTGCATGCGTATGGGAATATGACTTGCTTTCAATGCACGCAACAGTCGCAGGAGTTTTTCAATGGCACTATCCCCTGTTTCCGGCATGGCAGCGTACGCACCCGTACCCAAAGCTTTTATTTCCACACGAACATTAAATTCTCTAGCGTCCTTTTGTATCGTCGCAAAAGATAACTGTATGGCTGTGCTCATCTGAGATTTATGATGATTCATAATCTGTAGGGACGTGGGGTGACCAATAAGGGCGTACTTGGGATTGAGTGCTTTCGAGTCCATCAAGTACTTGCTCCCAAAAAAAGAAGACTCTGCCCCACAGGTGGCTGCCAAGTATATGGGCTGAGCTAATTTCTTATCCACAAATTGCTTGCAGGCCTCTAACTTACATAAAAAATCTAACTTGGCATTCGCAGCACCCAGTCCGATGATCTTGTCCTTGTCTACCTGAGGACTCCATGGCTCGCTGTTCAAGCGCTTCCAGTGGGAAAGGTTCCCTGGGTAGGCTGTGTCCAAGTGGGATAGGAGAAGAAGACCTTTAGAGGTTTTGCTTTCCACTAAATCGTCGCCCAAAATTCCAATAATATTAAATTGCCTGCGATTATAGTTTTCGATGGAGTGCTCCACTTTTTGCACAATGATCTTGGCCTGTAGGGACTCAAAAATAGGAATTAAATAATCTACTATTTTCTCATTCCCAATACTCGTAACGCTATTGATTCGCAGTAAGTTTAAGGCTTGATCGATAAAATCCATTTCCCCCTATAGTAACCTTTTCTTTATAGGTGAGACAATTTTTCCTGAAAATTCATCTGGACCTAAGTTTATTCACACGTTAAAATCCCCCTATGGGCAACTACTGTACCTTTTTTCTATATCTAATCGCTATTCCAGTGTACGCACAGGGCACGAACACTACCGTAGAGCTGCAAACTGCGGAGCACGCCTACCAAGAAAAAAACTATGAAAAGGCCCATACCCTATACACAAAGCTCCTCAAAAAGTCTCCCAACTCAGCAAACCTTCTCTTTAACCTCGCCTCCGTAGAAATAAAAATAGGAATGTTGGGCAGGGCATACGCCCATTTGCTACGCGCCCAAAGAAATAGCCCACTGGACTCGGACATTCGCTACAATACAAAACTACTGTACCAAGCATTGTCGGAGGAAAAAAACTTAGCCACGGTGCCTTCCCAAACCGTACTGGGCTCCACCTTTCTTGGCAGCATCCCACTAAGTCTTTGGCTATGCCTTATGCTTTTGTTCTCAGCCCTTGGTTTACTCCTGTTTAAACGGGGCGGCTTTCCCTTAACTGCCTCTTCTTTTTTTGCCCTATTGTTTGCTATCGTCAGTGCCTCAGTTTTTTATAACCATTACCACGAGGCTGTAGTGGTAGGGGAAGAGCCGGTGGTACGCAGTGGTCCAAACGATGGCTTTCCTGAAGTGCTGCTCCTAGCTCAAGGGAGCCTCGTGGCAGTGGAGGAAAAAAACAAACAGTGGGCTAAAATTCGCTTTCGCCTCGTCCATGGCTCCAGTGATGAGGACATTATTGGTTGGCTGAAGATAAAAACCCTAGATATCTTGGCTAACCCTAGGGTAGGCTTCCAATAAGGTGACATCCCGTGTTTATTCGTAAATTTCCATCCTTTCTCCTTCTTTTCGCCCTAGCGCTTTCTGCCTGCTCCACTACGCAAAGTAAAAAAAAATCAAGCAACGTCATTACGGCTAAATACCAAGAAGCCCTAGAATTCTTGGAAGATAAACGCTACCTGGAAGCCAATAAAAGATTCCAGAGCTTAAAAATCCGTAACCCCTACAGTAGGTACGCTTCCCTATCCTCCCTTCGCATTGGAGATACCTATTTTCAGCAGGGCCTATACCTAGAGGCTGCCAGTGCATATAAACTGTTCCTAGACCTCTACCCTAAACATAAAGAAGCAAGCTATGCCCTTTTTCGTATTGGAGAAAGCAATATGAAAACCGTTCCCGATTCCATTTACTTGGATCTGACGGGAGCCACTATTGCGATAAAGAGTTTCCGTCGATTTTTACAAAGGTTTCCCAAGAGTCAGTACCGGAAAAAAGCGAAAAAATTCATTGCAAGTTTGCGAAAGAAGCTAGGGGAAAAGGAAAACTATGTGGGGAACTTTTACTTTAAACGGGAATTGTGGAAGTCCGCAATTGAACGCTATCGTCGAATTTTGAAAGAATACTCGGACCTCAAAATATTCAATGAAAAAGCACTCTATCGCCTAGCCTATTCCTACCGACAAATAAAAGAGCGGCGAAAGTCCAGAGGCATAGTGGCACGCTTAAAAAAGAGATACCCCAAGGGAGCATTTACAAAAAAAGTACAGTCATGGAAACGACAATAAAGGAAAGGCGAGATTATAATGGATGTAAGCAAAATTCGAAACCTGATCAAAAGCAAAAAGTACCAGCTAGCCCAAGAAGCGCTCCTACGAATGAGTGTAGACGGAAAGTCCACGGACGAATCTCAGTATTTAATGGGACTCGTCTGCCAACGACAAAATAATTTGGAGGGAGCAGTCTATGCCTACCAACAAGCCCTTGCCCGTAACCCCGTCCATACCAATGCCTCCATTGCCCTATCCGTGATTCATAATGATATTGGTCACTACAAAAGCGCAAAGAAAATATTTGAGCAGGCAGAAAAAAATGAAACCAAGGGAGGCACACACACTCGAAACAACGCCGTAACCAAAGAACTCTTTCAAAAACACCTAGAAACGGGCAACCTATACCGGAAAATACAACGCTACGACGAAGCTACCCATGAGTATATAAAAGCTGGTCGACTAGACCCCAACAACCCTGAAGCTAATATTTGCTTAGCTAAGCTGCTTGCCCAACGGGGACAGGTAAGTGCCGCTAAAAAAGAACTGGAAAGACTCATCTATGCCTTCCCCAACTACATATCGGCACGAATACAACTCGCTCTCCTACTATACGCCATGGGAAATACGGTAGACGCTAGAGGGGAACTCATCAATGCCCTAGCAATAGACCCTGAAAATAAGGAAGCTAAAAAATATTTAACTCTAACGGCAAAAGCTACAGAAAGCTTATCGTAAAATCCCTATAGGGGACTCACTTGTACGCCGGACTCCACACCTGCCAACGGAACAGCTGTGGCCACATTCGTACGGTGAATCGTTCCCATGGGAGTTTTTGCCACCGATATCACTAGGGCTGATAACTCATTGTACATGGCACACTTCACGGAATATTCATTTTCCTGAAGCACCACCTGTCGCCCCAAACGCTCTTTGGTATTGACAACAATGGGTGCTTTTAGGTTCGCCGTCATCTCCCGAACATCCGCAGGAATGGTGAGCACGGAATACACCAAGGTTTTCTCCTTTTCTAAAGAAGAGAGCTTTAATACACGCAATTCGTTTGCCGATAAACGCACATGATAATCCTTACGAAATACCATTGGTTCCAGTATGGGAAACGCAATCTCTGAATTTTCCACGGATTGAAACCACAGGATCATGGTCTCGTCCGACGGGTCCACAATAAAATATTGTTTTAGCTTCTCAAAACCCATCATGCCTTCCGACAAATGAATAATATGCTCCGAAGCCACATTTAATACACCAAAACGGCTTGTTTTAATCCCCATATTCCCTCCCCACTCTTTATGTTAAAGATCACTCATTACTTTGATTTTAACTCCAACGTTTGGGAATTGGCTAGGATTCTTTATCTTCTTTTACGCCACTTTTAATAATATCTGCCATATTTGATACAGATTTAGGGGAAAGTCCCGCTGCTTCCTTGTTAGAATCTTGAATGGAGGTGTAAATTTCCTCCCGGTGGATTTTTGTCTCCTTGGGCGCCTGTATTCCTAGCCGTACCTGTTTTCCCTTAATTTGCACAACCATTATCTTAATATGGTCGTCTATGGCTATCGACTCTCCAAGCTTTCTTGTTAAAACTAGCATATCTTAATCCTCATACTCCCTGATGATTTTTCTTTTTTTCCTCTAGGTTATTAGGTGCATACCTGATTTTGCTACATTCAGCAATGGAAACCAGCATTTATGTTAAAAAATCTAGGAGTTTTAGGCTATTAAACTTTTGCGCCGCACCTAAACTAGCCTTTAAGGCCGTTTCTTCCTTAGCTAAATCTGCGACCACACGCACCAAATCTGCATCCTCCATGGAGCTCCGAACCTCTGCCTGTATGAGGTCGCGCTCCCCAATGCCCCTGATGGAATTTTCAATGGTCGATGCTTTCGTCCCCACATCCGTTCGAGCCTCGATAAGGCGACTGCGTATACCATCCAGTGAACCCAGCACCGATTGGATCTTCTCATGGTCATTGCTCTTCAAGGCATCGTAGAATGTGTTGAGAATAAAAAAAGCATTCTCTGGCTCATCCTGTTCCAAGCCAAACTCTCCTCGATACACAGGAGAACCCGAAAATACATCCTGACCCGGCAGGTTCATGGATACAAACACATCCTCATCCACCTCCACCATCATATTGCCATCGTCCCCAGAATAGTCCCCTCGCTCACTAAAAGGCTTTGTGCTTGTCTGAAAACCACCAAATATATAGCGACCCCCTAAGCGCTTATTGGCTAGGCTCAGTAGTTCCTGGCGTAAGGAGTTTACCTCTTCAGCTACTAGGGACCGGGTTTCTGCACCATTGGCTGCATTGCTAGCCATTTGAATGGAAAGATCTTTCGTTCGATCCACCACATCCAAGGCAGAAGTCAATACAGTTTCCGTATAATAAAGAAAGTTCTTTGCTAAAGATGCGTTCCGAACGAATTGCTCATTATTCATTGCACTCTCCTTTATCTGAGTTACATGCTGATAACCTGCCGGATCGTCGGAAGGTTTATTGATGCGTTTAAGGCCACCTGCCTCTTGCTGGAGCTTTGCCAAATTACTCCGAGGCTTGTTTACTGAATCTTTTATTCCTTTGTATATAGAGTTTTCTGTTATTCTCATAATTTTAACCTAATAAACCAATTATTGTTTCTAACATTTCATCAGCCACTTTCATCACTTTTGCATTAGCAGAATAGGCGTGCTGAAAGCGAACAATGTCTGCCGTTTCTTCATCTAAACTCACACCACTGATTTGTTCTCGAAAGCCTTCCAACTGATTCATAACATCTACTTTAAATGTCAGTTCTTTATTCGCAAAAGCAGTACTACTACCTATATCAGCAACAATGGAATTATAATCTTCCACAACGGAATGATCGGGAATTCCAGAGGAGCCTTTCAAGGAAGGCAGCTTAGATATCTGTAGAGCAATGCGATTATCTCCAGGTGCCTCAGGCAAGAGACCAGCAGCAATAGCGTCCAAGGAGGAGGTGACTTCATCGGAAAGTCGAAACAATTCTATGGCACGCCCCTTACTCTCTTCTTCAATTTTTTGAAAAAAATCTCTCTCGCCCACTCCATCTAAACCGTAACCTGCTTGATGAATGGTGTTCACATTATTGACTAGACTAAAGGCAATGGTATCCATTTTCTCCATAGCTCTTCCCACCTCTCCATCTCTTACTCCAAGGAGAGCACCTATTCTACCTTGGGTCATATAGGGAGTGAGTTCAAAGGGAGCCACATCATGCAAATAAATACTGTACGTATTTTCCGGTTTTCCATTGCTATTACCCGGAGTTCTTCGCAACTCCAACTCGTTGAGCGTATCTCCTGAAAGAACAATACCCTGTCCTGCCACCGTTATACTCATCATACCCGCATCGTTTTCAAAAACTGAGATTTCACTCAATTCGCCCAAGCGATTTATGGCCAGATCCCTTCTATCATCTAAATCAGGCACTTCTTTTCCTCCCACTCTTCCTGCACTAATTAAGGCATTGAACTCTCGGACTTCATGCAGAATGGAGTTAAATTCTTTTGTATAGCCTTTGATACGAGCATCGATATTTTTCTGGATTCCCAGCAAACCATTATCGATATTGCCTGCACTTTTCACTAAACTCTTGGCAGAAGCACGCACAGTGGAACGAAGAGCAATGTTGGAAGGATCTAGGGATAGGTTTTTAAACTCGTTAAAAAATTTGGATAACTGGTGGTTAAAACCTTCCACATTGGATTCATTAAAAACCTGCTCGGACTGTGAGAGAAAAATCTTTCTCTCCTCTGCATAACCCAAACTCGTGGCTTCCTTTCCAATACGTTGGCTGAGGTATTCATCGGACGTACGAGACACTCCCGTGTTTCTCACGCCAGAGCCCACATATCCATTTGCTTTAGGAATACTAGGCCCCGTTACTTGATCCACTTTTTGACGGGAATAGCCCTTCGTATTGGCATTGGCCACATTATGGGAAGCACTTCCTAAAGAACTCCGGGAGGCATTTAATCCTGAGTTGGCAATATCAAATATTCGTGTTGCGCCACTACTCATCGCCCATCCCCCTAGTTAAACTTTCTCGGATACAATGCGTGCGTTTCTATCTCCACTTTCATGCATCTTTCCTCGGGGATTATATGTTGGAGATTTATCTTCCGTAACTGCTAAGGCATTTTTTTTCATTTCCTGGGTTTCTTCCAGGGCATTTTCCACTAACCTTCCATTTTCTTGATTAAAGCTATGCACACGAGTGACAATAATCCTCAAGCTGTTGCGTAATTTCATTATCGACGGATACTGAGGATACAGCCTTGCCACAGCCTCTAAACTCAGTTTCTCCACATCTTGGTTTGTGGCATTTGCTAGAGATAATAGCCATTTCTGGCGTTCCATTTCTTTCTTGTGCAATTCACCTAAAAGAACCTCTTTGGCTAACGTAATCTTACGAATTTCTTTTATGTTTGTTTGTACAACATAATCCTTCTCTTCTCGAACGAGAAGCAACAATTCTTTATAAAGGGTAAGTTGAGACGTTAAATTTTCTTCCAGCAACTCTACTTCTGGTAGCGAATCATCCATGAATTTTCCTCCATCCTCCGTGATAGAGATACCGATTTTCTTCAGCCCCTTCAGTTTTGGCCCCTAGTTTTGGCCCCTAGCTTTAGCTCCTAGCTTCGCAGCAACTCCTCAAGCAACATTTTATCGGCAACCTCTCCGTAATCGGGTTTATACTCATTTGCAGCAATTTGTTTTTTCAGTAACTCTACTTTTTCTTTGTTTGATAGGTCTGTGCCTTTCACTATCTCTATGGCCTTGGCCACTAGCTTCGCCTTATCGGATAACCTAACCGCTGTGCCATCCATTGTTTTAGGGGCTTGTTCTCCACGCCCCACAGTGGTATTGGGATTCAACATATTTTTCTTAGCTTTAGCTAAGTTTGATATTTCCACATTATCCATGGAGCTTGAAACTTTCATAACCTATTTCCTTTCTAAAACTCAGTTTTATTGTAACACAATAGTTGCTATCAAGTCATTCCTTTTTCTGTGTGTGAATGTTGCGAATACCTGTCTGAGCAGGATCCGTTAAGTGGCGAACAATGAGCTCTGCAAGACCAATCCCCCTACCACTCTCACTTGCTTTCTCTGCATAGGTATCGTCCAACATTCCACGAAATAACTGTAAAGAACGATTATTTTTTGAGTCTGCACTTTCTGGCACACTACTTCGCATGGCACGAACCAATTGCTTTAAAAAGTTTGCCTCCATGGCACGCGCTGCTTGCACTAACTTTGGGTCCACCCGATCCAGATTTACAGGTTGGATAATTTTTGTTGTATTTACCTTCATAATTACTCAATAAAATAAGGAGATAGGACAGATGAAAAAAACTGCCCTACCCCCCTTGTTAGATGCACCCAGCATCCATGCCAGCCACTATTATAAAAGAAAAAAAACAATCACCATCCATGGCAGATAATTTTTCTCCATTTCCTGCTTCATATACCAAGACCCCATCCTAGAGTCATACATCTATCAAAAATCTATGCACATTCCTTGCCATCTTTTCTACTCTTCGTTTTATTTTTAAAATATTTCTAATTCCCCTTCCAAAGCACCTGATTTTTTCAAGGCTTGAAAAATTGCGGTAAGATCTTTGGGACCAACGCCAATGGTATTTAAAGCTTTTACTAACTCACTCACGCTCGTAGACTCTTGAATTTCAATTACTTTTTTACCCACACTGCTTAACTGCCTAGTTTTATCTTCTATCTGAATGGATAGGTCTCCGTGTGAAAGCGCAACCGACTTAATCCGCACTTTTCCTCCTGCTACAATGGTTCCCGTTTTCTCATTGATAACAATTTTAGCTTTTTCGCTAGTATTCACCGTCAAATTTTCCAACACCGCCATTAATTCGACAGCATTTCCCTTAAAAGAAAACGGAACAATTAAGTCCACCGTATTACCGTCTACCGTGGTGGCATACTTACCACCCAACTCCATATTAATTCTACGAGCCACCCTAGCAATAGTAGTAAAATCATGCTCTTGGGTGTGCAAACGAATAGATTTTTTATTAGAAAAGTTTGCCTTTAGTTCCCGCTCCACAGTTGCACCACTGGGAAGCCATCCCACTGTACCAAATGTTTCCTTGGTTTCAGACGTGGTCCCAAGACTCACGGAACCTTGTGCAACGGCATAAACTTTTTGATCTCCTGCTCGTAACGGCGTTGTCAGCAACGTACCACCACTTAAACTGGCCGCATCTCCCACACTGGAAATAGTTATGTCAATTTTTTGTCCTGCACGCGCAAAGGGAGGCAACTTTGCTGTTACCACTACAGAAGCCACGTTCTTCGATTCCACATTAGCCCCTGAATCCATTCCCATCTTTTTCAACATGCGACGAAGGGCTCTTCCCGCTGTTTGACCAGAGGAGTCCCCTGTGCCCCTTAAGCCAACCACAAGCCCATAGCCAATTAAAATGTTTTCCCGTACCCCCTTTACCTTTACCACATCTTTTATACGTGCTCCCCAAACCTCCTGAACAGACACTGAAGATAATGTAAACATAATAAAAATAAATATAGAAACTCGCATCGATATCACTCCCCTCATCTCTCTCACCCCTCTTACTCCTCTTTCTCTACCTCAATACCCAAGCTCTAAAATCTAAGAAATCAGTAGAACTTATTTTATTATCCATATCCAATTTCTTAATCGGCACTAAAGCAATCACCTCTATCACTTTTCTACGCCCTTGGTAGGTAATGGGTTTTTCACCCACTAGACGGAGAAAGTTGTCGCCAAGATTCTCCACTATTTCCATGCGCATAGTCTTTAGTTCAACTTTTGGATCCACACCCTTACCTTCCACAGAAGCAGGATCCACAGAATCAAGCTTCACAGAATTAATCTTCACGGAAGCGAGCTCCCTTGAACTCTTTTCCACCTTCTTAACGATTTTATCCACAGGCAAAGAACGGAAAAGCGCACGCCGCATTTCCTTATTCAATTTCTCCTTTATATTCACAAAAACCACATCACCTAAACTAACTTTTTTGTTTGTATTCTCTGTAAACAGGTAATTGTCCGGATTGTTAGCAAACCAAAGACTGTTTTCACTTACCTCCGTGTCCCTAAAATCCTCACTCTTAAAGCGATCATTGGGAACAGCAGAAAATTTATCTCGAACGCTAACAAAAAAATCACCCCTAGGTTTGTCTCTCAAAGAATCATGCACAGGAACGGTGTTTGCTGTAGGCGGCGGAGGAGGAGGAGGAGGAGGCAGTGGTAGTGCAGGCGGTGGTGGCAGCGGCCTATCCAGCTCTCTCTTCACCAACACATACTGCCTATCCAAACTTGCAATTCTTCTTTCTATATGAGAATTCTCCCATGCTAAAATTTTCTTTCTTTCCGATAAAGACCCTTCTTCAATCATAGAGCTAACGGAAGTGCTGCAACCATTGAACAATAACAAAAAAATAATATAGCTGGATTTTCTCATAACCTAGCCTCCAATACCTTTTCCTCATTCAATCGCCCAGAAATTATTTTTCTTGTTTTTTTAATCCGCACCTGTAACGTGCGACCAATGGTTCCCTTACCCATGGCCTTGCCTGCCGTAGATATGGTTAAGCCACCCGCTCCAGAAAGAATTACTTTTACACTTTCCCCAGGAAGTACGTCCGGAATGGCGTCCAGAAAACTCACTCTTAACACTTGCCCCCTAGAAATATTTCGATTGCTCCGCATACCAACTAAGTGCTTTTTCAATTCCTTCCTATTCTTTGCCAGCACCACAACGGCCCTATAAACACGCCGAGTCTCCCCTAGCTTTTTATAAAAATACCGGGGCTGGAGTTTTTCTAAAAACCGAATATTTCTCTTACTTACCCACTGCTGTTCAAACCATTTTATGTCTGCACTTACTAGGAAGGTTCTCCCAGCAGAGTAATTCTTCCCTTTTAATATCATGGGGGATTGTATGGAAATCCTAAAAAATATTCGACCGTTCCAACTATGATGGTGCTGAGGCTCCACCACACTTAAGCTACTCCCACCTATCCGATTTTTCTTTAAAGCAACCACCGCACTTGTGGGTATCTTGATGTCTTTTACGGAAAGAAGAACTCTCTTGGGAAGATCTCCATTCTTATGAACAAAACGCACTAGTAATTTTTTTATATTTTCCCTCAAAGACATAACCTTTTTCTGGCGCACATGAATCACCTTTGGAGCTTTGAACTCAATGGAATTATTCCCCACAATTTCCTGAATCCTCGATAAGATATAAGAGGAAGGAATACGCAAACTCTTCTTACCTGCTGGCAATTGTCCTATGGGCATCTCACTCAACAACTTAGCCTTCACCCCGTCGTTCAGTTTTATCTCAGCAATTTGATGAAGAAAAATACTTCTTCCCTTAATAAAAACAGGTGAACGTAAATGGATCTCTCCCCTAGCCTCCACATCCATGGGCGCGAAAAGAAAAAATAGAGCAATACTACTTAACCACATTGTTTGTTATTGATAGCATCGCGTCTGCCGCTTGCATCACCTTGGAATTCATTTCATAAGAGCGTTGCACCTTAATCATATTCACCATTTCGGTTACAATATTCACGTTGGAACCCTCCAAAGCTCCAGATAAAATTCTTCCAAATTTAGACGTTCCAGGAATACCTTGCTCCGGTACCCCCGAGGCCTCAGAAAATTTATATAAATTCCCTCCAACAGCCTTCAATCCGCTGGGATTAATAAAACGAACTAACTGGATTTGACCTAAATTCAAGCGATCCCCAGCACTGTTTTGGGCAGTTACAGTTCCATTGCGCTCAATCCCCACACTCAAAACATTGGGAGGAATGGTAATGCCTGGTTGTAGTAGATTCCCACTGGAAGTCATCATTTTTCCATCAGGCCCAATACGGAAATTTCCGTCCCGGGTATAACGAATCTCTCCAGAGGAATCCTCCACAGAAAAAAATCCATCCCCCTCTATCATAAGATCCAAGGGAGCATTGGTCATTCGCGCCGACCCCTGAGTAAATTCTTTATACAGACTGGCCGTCTTTACTCCCGCACCCACCTGCACGCCCGTGGGCGAAATGGTATTTCTACCTGTCTGAACACCCGGCTCTAACAACGTTTGGTAGAAAAGATCCTGGAATTTTGCAGTACCTCGCTTGTAACCCGTAGTATTTACGTTGGCTAAGTTATTGGCAATATTGTCCAAATCCATTTGCATGGCTTCCATACCCGTTGCCGCTGTGTGAATAGCTCTAAACATTTTTTCCCCTCCAGTGTTCCTCTTTATTTCGTTATGTCGCTAATAGCTTTTTTCTCTATCTCTCCATAGTTTCTTATAATATTTTGATTCGCTTCAAATAAACGATTGGCTTTTAAAAGCGCAGTTAATTCTTGAATGGGATTTACATTGGAAGTCTCCAACATACCCTGTAATATCCCAGAGGAACGAGCATCCCTGTTTATGTTGGCGTTATCTTTGTTAGTAAACAAAGTACCCTCTTCCTTTAATAGCAAACGCTTGTCCACAAAATCCACTACAGAAAGCTCACCCACTTGCTTCTTTCCATAATATACCTCTCCATTCCGGTTAATGATGAGAGTGCTCCCAGGAGTTTTGTTGTCTAAATAAATTCCACGATTTAAAAGATTCTGTCCTGCATTTTGAGGATTAAATCGTGTTTTTGATAGAACTAAATCACCCCTTAATGTAACCAAAGCACCTGCGGGATTGATACGAAAAGAACCACCCCTGCTATAACGAATTCCCTTGGGCGTGAGCACCTCTAAAAATCCACTTCCATCTATGGCAACATCCAATGGAGATCCGGTTACTTTTATTTTTCCTGAACTAAAGTCTGTGAACGTTCCCCCCATTACCACGTAGGCTTTGTCCTTACCGTCTAAGCGATGCAAATCTTTTTCTGTATATAGTCGGCGAGGAATGCCTTTTCCCTGCTGGGCCAAATCCGAGGAACTTAAAATCTGCTGGAATACAATGGAGCTTTTTTTAAACCCATCTGTATTCACATTGGCTAAATTGTTTGCCACCACATCTAAGCGCTGACTTTGCACAATACTACCAGAAACTGCAGGCCATATACCCTTCATGCTTTACCCCTCTCTTACAAAGCAAAGCAATTCCCGTACCACCTCAACAAGAAAAGAGAGAAATAGAAATTAGTAAGAAAAATCAAGCATGTAGGCTTGAAAAAAAATATCGCAGCACTGAAGAAATCTTTTATTTTTTTATTTTTTGACAAATACTTCCAAAATACTGACAGAAAAATGACAGTTAGACTCCCCATAATTTTGATTTTTTCGATTGCGTATATTCAAAATTCTGATTACATTCTCCCTATGGACGCCATATTTCCCTGCACCTCTCTAGCAAAAAAAATATTGAACGATTCCCAACAATCTGCCCAAGCCTTCCATGAACAATACAAACAAAAACCAACCCTTTGCGTGGTTTTAGTGGGAGAAGACCCTGCTAGCCTAGTCTATATAAAGAAAAAAAGTGAGGCCTGCAACACCCACTCTCTTGCAGCCACCGATATTCACCTACCCGAAAGTACTAGCCAGGCCGAACTCGACGATGTAATAGAAAAACTGAATCAAGACCCCTCCATCCACGGAATCCTTGTCCAATGCCCATTACCCCAGGGACTTTCCCAATCTCGCATACAGGGCCTAATCGATCCCAAAAAGGACGTGGATTGCTTTCATCCCACCAATACGGGCAAACTCATGAACAATCCCCAACAAGCTTTTCAAGAAGGCTTAGTTCCCTGTACTCCTGCAGGTATAATGGAAATTTTAAAGGAAAACGATATCTCCATAGACGGAAAAAATGCTGTGGTACTGGGGCGTTCTAACCTCGTGGGCAAACCCATGGCCCTATTGTTATTAGGCGCCAATGCCACCGTCACCCTTTGCCACTCCCGAACAAGAAATGTAAGCGACGAATGCAAACGCGCAGATATTTTAATTGTAGCCGTAGGCAAACCACAACTCGTTACCCAAGAATTTGTGAAACCTGGAGCTGTGGTAATCGACGTGGGAATCAATCGAGTAAACGTCGACGGAAAAAATCGATTAGTAGGAGACGTGGATCAAACCTCCGTTTCCACACAGGCGAGCCTCCTTACCCCCGTACCCAAAGGAGTGGGAGTGATGACCATTGCCATGCTTATTCGGAATACAGTGCGCGCAGCATGGAACCAAAAAAAATGAAAAAAACACCTCTATACAAACAACATGTACAATTAGGCGCAAACCTAGTGGACTTTAACGGCTGGCAACTGCCCGTGCAATATTCCAGCATTATGAAGGAGCATGCGGCAGTACGCAACCAAGCAGGTCTATTCGATGTCAGCCACATGGGTGAAATCTGGGCGACGGGACCGGACGCACAAGAATTTATCAATAAAGTAATTACCAACGATGTCGGCCCCCTCCAAGAAGGCAAAGCCCTATATACCGTACTGTGCCGACATGACGGCGGCATCCTCGATGATTTTATTGTCTATAAATACACACCCCAACGATTTTTAATCTGCGTAAACGCCTCCAACAGAGAAAAAGATTTTCGCTGGCTTGTGGAACAACTGGACAAAGAACGAGTGAAATTAGAAGACCATTCAGACAACTACTGTCAAATAGCCCTGCAAGGCCCCAAATCCCTAGAAATTTTAAAAAAAATCTGCGACCCGGATCTTCCCTACTACCACTTCACAGAAAAAGAAATTTCTTATAACGGTGTAACTGTGCCGACAATGATTAGTCGCACAGGATATACAGGAGAATGGGGTTATGAATTATATATGCCCAGCGCATATGGTCCCCACCTATGGCAAGCACTGTTGGAGGCAGGTTCTCCCCTAGGTTTAATTCCATGCGGCCTAGGCGCGAGAGATATTCTACGAACGGAAGTAAATTTTCCCCTGTACGGTCATGAGCTTACTGAAAATGTTACCCCCTTTGCAGCAGGTCTAGCCTGGGTAGTAAAAATGGACAAACCCTCTTTTATTGGCAAAGACGCTCTCCTAGAGCTAACAGAAAAAAAGACGTGCCTAAGAAATATTGTAATGGAAGGCCGTGCAATCCCCCGCTCTGGCTGCGAAGTCTATGGACCAGAAAAAAAAGAACCCATTGGTTATATTACTAGCGGTACCCTTTCTCCTATGTTACAAAAACCTATTGCTATTGCTCAGGTCTCTAAGGACTTAACAATAGGAGAAGATATTTTTATAAAGATTCGAAACCGATTTTTTGCCGGACAGGTGGTGAAGGCTCCCTTCTATAAAAAAGAGGAAAAGTAATTTCATGTCAGAAGAAATTCCAAAGGACTTGCGCTATACTCCAGAACACGAGTGGGTATCTGTAAAAGAAAATACTGCACTCGTAGGCATCACCTTCCATGCACAAGATGCGCTGGGTGAAATAGTTTATGTGGAATTACCAGAGGTTGGCACGGAGTTAAAAAAAGGAGACACTCTTGGCGCAGTGGAAAGTGTAAAGGCCGCTAACGATCTGTACTCCCCTATTTCGGGTAAGGTACTAAAAATAAATACAATGCTAGCAGACGACCCAGGACAAGTAAACTCCGACCCGTATAATGCAGCATGGATGATCGCACTAGAAATTACCAACCCTCAAGAACTCGACACATTAATCGACGCTGACGCATACAAGAAGATAATATCTTCCCTATAATTTTTTTTAAAAGCTCCTTTGACAAAGTTTATAAACAACGATATGTTGGTCTCCGATATGCCCAGTGATACAAATTTTGCAACAGTTGACGTGAAGAAAAAAGAACTCATAACAGAAGAAAGTTCTTTATCTAATTTTGAAACAAGTACTTTTCATAACATTTCTCCGACGATAAACGAAGACACGAACTCCACCCACGCCAACCGACAAATTTTTTCCAGCATGCTTGTTACCAGCAAAATAGATTCCAATGTGGATTGCTCCGTAACGGACAGAATATCCCAACTGCTGGAAAGCCCTCAAGTGAATGCCATACTAAGTGCTGCAGAAAAACTATCCCGCGAAAAAGATATACCATTAGCAAAGTCCATGGAACAAATTATTGGAAGCCTACGGGAACTGGACGAACTATGGACTCAAGTTCTCTTCCGTGAAGGATTAAACCACCTAAGCAAATCTATCCAATAAAACTAGCCGAGGTCACACAAGGGGGTCACACAAGGGGGCCGCAAGGGGGCCGCACAAGCGGACCGCACAGTTAAGACTGCACCACAAAATCCCAATAAATTCTAATCAACCCACCTCGTTCAATCAATCCTCGTGGAGGATTGGGGAAAGGCCCCGCCCGATTAAACGCCTCAATAGCCGCCTCATCTAAATCAATAGCCCCCGACCCCCGTAACAACTTAATGGCCTTAATACGCCCATGACGATCAAGAAAAACAGAAAGGCGAGTAGTATAACTAGCATCCGTAAGAAAACGCCGCTCACTTTTTATGTAACGAAATATGGCACCACGAAGCTCAGAACTCCAAGAACTCTCCAAGCGCTTACGAATACGATGGTAATAAGTATAGTAAATAAATTCTTTTGTATTTAACAAAGTGCTATTACCCTTTTTCACTTTTTTCAAATAATCGTTACTGGCCGATGGCTGAGCTAAACGCTTCCTCTTCTTGACGGACATAAAATTCCCCACTGTGCTGGGAACCAGTTGCTTTAAATCCAGCACCCTCAGCTGAGCTTTTTTTCCTGCACGAAAAGGGCTTATATTTTCAGACTTGGTCTCCTTTTTCACACTTTGATTACGCTTACCCAAATATTTGGTTTTTTTCGGCACCCTACGATCAAGACTTTCCTCCGTCTCCACAATCTGTCTACGCTCCACAGGCTCTAACAAATCAAACTCCACTATCTCTTGCACCTCTGCTACCGGTCGACCAAAGAAAAATCCAAAAGTAATAAAATGAATGAGAACGGAAAGCAACAGTGTCAGTAAAAGACTGGATGCCAACAATCTATTTAGCGGCAGAAAAGCTTTGGATCTCAGTTTATTCATACATTCACATACCTAATAAAATATACCCCTATACAACAAGGTATCGGCACTTTAATAGAATTTCTAAAAGTCTTCGCTAAAAAAATTGCTAGAATCGGGTACCTGCTGCTTATCCCTTGTCCTGACTGTGGGTTCTGTGCCCTCTGCAAAAGCCACCTTTACGGAATCCACACTTTTGGAGCTAGCAAAACTACCGTCCTTAGGATTTATACGAACAAAAACAATGTCTTGGGGCACTTCGTAGGTATTGAGAGGATACACCTCCAAACAACTTTTCATGTAATCCACCCAAGCAGGTAAGGCTGCCCTAGAACCGGTCTCTCCCTTTCCCAGACTTCTGGGAGCATCGAAACCAGTCCATACTCCCGTTATAATTTCAGGGGAAAAACCCACAAACCAAGCATCCACGAAATCATTGGTAGTACCTGTTTTTCCACCCAAACTTCTTCCGAGGCGAGAGGCTCTCCAGCCCGTACCACGAGTAACCACGTCACGAAGTATATCTCCTATAATAAAAGCTGTTTTTGAATTCATTGCGCGCATGGGATCCTCAAACTGAGGTGCCTTGAAGTTGGCAATTTTCTCATCCTTACTCTCATCCTTCTTTTCTCCTGCGGAATCAGCGGTTTCTGGTATGGGATCAGATTCTTCTGCCAAGGCTTTAGCTGCTGCCTCCTCCTTCATTCTTTCCTCTTCACGATCCTCTAACCATTTTTGAGCTATTTCTGCCTGCACGTCTTCCTCATCATACTCGAAAAGAATCTCTCCATTTCTATCTTCGATTTTTAAAATATAAATGGGTTCTATTTTCAATCCATTCCTGGGAAAAAGCGCATAGCTTTTCGTCAAGTCCATCAAGGATATAATATTGGATCCAAGGGCAAGGGAGAGGTCTTCATTCAATCCTTTTCGTATGTCTAGGTTTTTTAAGTAATTTAACATATAGGGTACTTGTATTTTCTGTAATAGCTTTACCGTGGGCACATTTCGGCTTTTAATTAATGCCATCCGAAGAGTAGTGTCTCCATAAAATCGCTCACTATTGTTTTCAGGGATCCATTTAAATTCTTCTTTCCCCTGATTTTCAAAAATCATGGGAGAATCCATAATAATAGACACCGGGTTATAACCCCTATCTAAGGCAGCGGCATAGATAAAGGGCTTAAAAGCAGAACCCGGTTGACGCTTGCTCTGGATCACTCGATTATATTCTGAATTTCTAAAATCCACACCACCAACCATGGCCACCACATAGCCTGTTTTTGCTTCCATGCTCACCAGCGCACTCTGAGCTGTTGCTTTTTGGGTCAACGCCACCCTCACATACGGATCTTCTTTTTCCTCCTCTGGAGTGTTTTCCTCAGTGAGGTTGGATGGCTCTTCCTGAAAAAGTGCTTTAGGAATATCCAAGACCCTCACATCAATCACATCACCTAAGCTAAGGGACTCTGAAACTTCTGTAAGCTTCTCACCATTGGAGAACGCATTGGATTCTATTTTTTTAGCCCAACTCATATTATTTATACTCAGTTTTGTTTTTATCCCTCCAATCATGGCAACGGCTGCTTTCTTATCCTCATCTATACTAATAACAACGGCATGGTAATCCTCACCCTTGGCAAGTAAATCTATTTCCTTCTTATATAAGCCCAACTCCTGAGCCTTATTCATGCTGTATTGGGCCCATTCTTCCTGAGACACTTCCTCATTTTTATCTGTGGGTAAGAGCAAGAAAGGGAATTTCTTTGTGAAAACCTCCACTTGAATTTTCTTTAACTCCTCCAGTATTTCTTCGTTATCCTCTACATACACTTTTTTTGACGGTCCCAAATATCCCTGCCTCTTAGAGAGTTTAAGAATATTCCTCACAATTGCTTTGTTTGCGGATAAGGAAAGATTATAGTTAGCGGCAGAATAGATTTTTAATCCAGCAGTATAGAGCTGATCTTGGCCGTACTCCTCCAACACTTTCCTACGAATGTGCTCCACATAATAGGGGCTAACCTGGTTATTGACTTCCTTGTAATGGTACAAGCGAACATTTTCCTCCATTGCCTGATCGTGCTGTTCTTGGTCGATATGTTTCGTATCCAACATCCTACCCAATACGTATAGTTGTCGCCTGCGCGCTTGCACGAAATTCGTCATAGGTGAGTACTTAGAGGGAGCTTGTGCAAGACCTGCCAGTAGTGCCATCTCTGCTATGGTTAGGTCTTTGGCATTTTTCTTAAAATATGTTTTGGCTGCTGCTTCCACACCATAAGCTCCATGCCCAAGATAAATTTGATTTAAATATAAAAATAAAATCTCTCTTTTATTGAGATTATTTTCTATTTGACTGGCAAGAATGGCTTCCTTGAACTTCCGAGTAAAGGATCGCTCCGAGGTTAATAGTAAAGATTTCGCTACCTGCTGTGTAATGGTACTTCCTCCCTGCACTACTCTACCTGCTTTCAAATTAGCCAAAGTGGCTCGAAGGATTCCTAAAAAATCAATCCCCTTATGATCAAAAAATCGATCATCCTCTGCACTAATAAAAGCTTCCACAGCGAGTTGGGGAATTTCATCAATACTCAGCACATAACGCCTTTCCTTGTAGAACTCTCCTATTATGCGACCGTCGCGAGAAAATACTTGGGTAACTAGTGCAGGTGAGTAGTCTCGCAAAGAAGAAATAGCTGGTAGATTTTTTAATACAACAAGGATTGCAATTAAGGCTGCTGTAACTCCAATAATACCCAAGATAAAACAGCTAAAAAATATTTTTTTATACGACATTATACTCTCTCCCAATCACCCTAATCTAGGGCAAGCTCCTCGGCCATGGCCTCAATAGTAATAAAAGCTGCTTCTTTGCCTGCTGCCATGATTCCAGCACGTCGCTTGAAATCCATAAAAGAATAATTACTAAGCTCCGGCTTGATGAGGAATTGAGCTTCTCCTCTTTGGTACTTGGAAATATTTTTTGCTACGAAAAACTGCATGGCTATTTTTTTCCTGTCTTTATCCAGAAAATTCAGTCGAAAATCGTCGTTCAATAAATCCACAACAACCACATGGGTGGCACCTTTTTTTTTCGCTAAAGCAATGGGCAAGGGACGAAACAAAGCGCCACTAAAGAGTTCTTTATTCTCATTGATCTTCCATGGCTCAAATATACCTGGGATGGCAATAGCCACACTCACCGCATCTGCCACCTCTTCATCATCTAAAGTGATAAACCTGCCGTACTCAGGTTCCATGGCTGGAACAATAAGTTTTATCTTTAAATCACGTTGCTGCTTAAATCCCAAATAGGAACGAAGGAATTTATGTATCTTTTTTCCACTGGCTGCTCGGGAAAACAAGGCCGAATCCAAATAGGTATTCTTTTTTAATTTAAACAACTGCCACTGTAAGGCATTAATTTCTCCAGAACTGGCAAAAAGTCCACCTACCACTGCTCCCATTTCCATACCGACAATACAATGCAAAGGCACGTTTTTTTCCACAAAGGCTTCCAACACGCCCACATGGGCAAAACCCCTAGCCATGCCCGGACCCAAAACAAGGCAAATGCGAGCCTCCGGATCCCAGGCAATAGCACCAGCCTTGGTGTCTTCTTTTCTTATCTTCTCACGCTCAATAACAGGCGCACTAGTGACCTCATCATATAAAGAATACTTCTTCTTGGATCCAGTGGCACAGGCTCCTAGTAGGAGAGAAAGTACACAGCCAGCAATAATCCTATTTTTTGCTTCCATAGAGAAAAAACTCCTGATTCCCTTTTTTACCTTTAATTTCTGAGGGCTTTATACCAAGCACTCGAAACGAATAACTCTCCACATGCTCCTTAGCGGAACGCAAAACATTCTCAATTAAATCCTCATTCTTTACCACACCACTTTTATTTAAACCCGATGGTCCCACTTCAAACTGAGGTTTTACAAGGGCGAGGAGCTTACCTCCTGATGGTAGAAACTTTGTTATGTGTGGAATAATTTTATGGAGCGACACAAAGGAAACATCCACTAAAACAATATCAATCACATGAGCAATATTAACTAGAGGAAATTTCTGAATGGAAATGCCTTCCCAAAAATCTACCCGATGATCCATTCGCAGTGTTTTATCCAATTGATCCGTCCCCACATCCACACAATAAACATGTTGAGCACCTTTTTCTAATACACAACCAGTAAATCCTCCTGTGGAAGCGCCCACATCCAGAACCACCTTGTTACGAACAGAAATAGCAAAATCACTAAGTGCTCTATCTAATTTTAAACCACCTCTGGAGATATGGGCACACCATTTTTTAGAAATCTTTACCTTGTGAGCGTGAGAAACCGTTTGACTCGGCTTCCAGCAGGTACGGTCGTCCACATACACTCCACCCCGGAGAATGAGATCCCGGGCCTGGCTCCTGCTCTTCACCAAACCTTTCTGAAAAATCCACTGATCTAGGCGAAAATCAGGTGTCATCTCTAAACGCTTCAGTGTTAATCATTTCTTTATTCGAGGAAACTAAAAGTTCAATTTTCTGTTCTGCCTCACTTAGTTTTTCCTGACAACGTTTAGCCAAAACCAAGCCCTTTTCAAATTCCTCCATGGACTTCTCAAGAGGGCTTTCTCCTCTTTCTAAATTCCGAACAATTCCCCTAAGCTCCTCTAGTAGAACTTCCAATGTCTCCTGCTTTTTCTTTTTCTCGGTAACTTTTTTCTTTTTCATCCTCCCTTCTTATCACTTTACTTACCCCTATTTCTAGCCCGTTTTTCCAACTTTTTGCTTATAAAAGCCCTCCTCTGCTATACTTAGGCTAAGATCTATGAAAATACTGACAAAAAAACCTCTCTATCAGTTCTTTTGTCCCCTATGTGGACAAGAAAAGAAAACGCCCCACCCCAACCATAAGACTTCCCTTCGAAACCATGTCCAAATTTTCCTTGCCACCTCTTTCTTTACACTCCTCACTTGGGAGTATTTTCACTGGAAGGGCGTGGTTAGCTACTTTCTTTTCTGGAGCCTTACGGATTTTTTTCTTCGATTGAAACGACGACAGCTGCTGATTTGTAAGTCCTGTGGTTTTGACCCCTTTTTATACACTTCGAATCCTGAAAAAATGCGTAGCGTCGTAAGGAGGCATATCCAAAAGCGCATTCATGCTGAGAGCCTGTTCCAGGGGGTTGCCCTAAAAAATTATCACACAGCCCCAGAAGAGTCCTCTCCCTCCCCAAAACCACTGGAACGCAATGCCCAAGGGCTGGAGGAAAATCTTCCATCTATGCCTCCCCCCGACTTGACTCCCATACCTCCCCTAGATACAAATCAGTAAACATCAATTTATATTCCAAAGGAGATTTTCATGTCAGTAAATAAAGTGATTTTAGTAGGACGACTGGGAGCCGACCCAGAAATACGTTATACGCCATCTGGAGCGGCCGTAACAAATTTTAACCTAGCCACCAGCGAGAGTTGGAACGACAAAAGCGGGCAAAAACAGGAGCGTACCGAATGGCACCGAATTGTGGTGTGGGCAAAACTAGCTGAGCTATGCAATCAATACTTATCGAAAGGACGACAATGCTACCTAGAAGGTCGACTCCAAACAAGACAATGGGACGATAAGGACGGCAATAAACGCTACACCACAGAAATCGTTGCCAGCACTGTTCAATTTCTAGGATCCAACGCCCAATCCACTACCAATACAGACGAGACAGCGGCGGATACCAGTACTACTAATCAACCACCTCCTAGCACTGGAGCAACGGAAACATCCTTTACTGAAGACGATATACCATTTTAAACACGCCTAACGGTATTTCGATCCACTGCGAAGTTAAGAGGTGAACCATGAGATTTCTCGTTGTCATTCCGACCTATAATGAAATAGAAAATCTCCAAGATATCACCTCCTTAATCTTGCAACATGCGGACGAAACCGCAAAACTAGCTGGTATCCAAGAGTTTCATATTCTCATCGTGGACGATAACTCTCCCGACGGCACCGGCGCTCTTGCAGCGGAGCTATCCAAAAAAGATCCACGTATCTTTGTGATACACAGACAGCAAAAAGAGGGACTGGGCAGGGCCTGTATTAGTGGCTTTTGTTGGGGCATAGAAAGAAAGTATGATGCCCTTTGTGAAATGGACGCAGATTTTTCCCACCACCCCAAACACCTCAAGGACTTTTTTCCTCTCCTAAAAAACCACAGCGTGGTTATTGGTTCTCGCTACACTCCCTCTGGAAATACAAAAAACTGGAGCATCTTTCAAAGAGCTATCAGCAGGGGAGGAAACCTATACGCCCAGACCATGCTGGGACTCCACATTCAGGATCTAACAGGAGGCTATAACGTTTGGAAACGTGAAGTCTTGGAAGCCATCGGCCTCTCTTCTATTGAAAGCCAGGGCTATCTCTTTCAAATTGAAATGAAATATCGGGCATGGATAAAAGGGTTTTCCATGGTGGAAACCCCCATCGTTTTTGAAGAACAAAACCAAGGCCCCTCAAAAATATCCAAAAAAATTCTTTTAGAAGCGGTTTTCCGTATACCTGTTTTACGAACAAATAAAAACTCCCATGTCTCTCATTAAAAAACGCCTCCCTTACCTACTCATTGGCCTTCTCATCGGCACGGCCCTATCCGTCCTGCTCATACAAGCCAAACGGCAGCGATTGCTAAACCAAACTACTCCAGCACCAACCCAATCAGGTGAAAAAAAACAAGATTGAGGTTATACTGAAGGGGTAGGAACATGAAATCTCGCCCCAATATTACTGCCACAATTATTACCTTAAATGAGGAAGAGAGCTTACTGCGCACTTTGGAAAGTCTTGCTTGGGTGGAAGAAATTGTGGTGGTGGACTGTGGTTCCGTGGATAAAACTCAACAGATTGCCCAAGCAGCAGGAGCAAAAGTAATAGAAAACAAATGGCAGGGCTATGGACAGCAAAAGAATTTTGCCATGGAACAGGCCACCCATGATTGGGTACTCAATCTGGATGCAGATGAAGTAATAAGCCCGGAGCTAAAAAAAGAAATAGAGCTTTTTTTACAATCCCCGGAGTTAACAAATTATCGAGGAGCAAAGATGCCAAGACGGGCATGGTATTTGGGACGATGGATTCGCCATGGGGGATGGTATCCAAATTACACCACACGCTTAAGCCATAAAAAATACAGCCGCTGGACGGAGCCTCCCATCCATGAATCCCTTGGGGTGGACGGCAAGGTATATTCCTTTTCCCGTGATCTACTCCACTATCCTTTCTCCACCATGGGAGAACAGATAAACGCAAATGTGCGCTACGCTCAATTAGGTGCTGCCACAGCAAAAGCCCAAGGAGAGAAATCCTCCCTTATGAAGATACTCTCAAGACCCACCGTAAAATTTTTAGAAACCTATATTTGGAAACGGGGATTTTTAGACGGCTTCCCGGGTTTTGTGATTGCCGTAAATAGTTCCCATTCCATGTTTATGAAGTATGTGGAGATCTACCTTGCCTAATATTCTAATTATCGACAACAATATAATGCAGCCCCATGGGTGCTTAGACATTACCCGTACCCTACTGGAAAACACAAAAGATGGACTGGATACCACCGTTTGTCGAGGACCAGAGCAACAAATTCCTTTCTCTTCCAAAGGTTTTGACGGGGTTATTATCTCCGGATCCAAAACCACAATCCTAGACAATGCACCTTGGGTGGGGCAACTCATGGACTTCATTCGTAAACTACACCAAGAAAAAATTCCTGCTCTGGGTATCTGTTACGGATCTCAGATTATTATAAAATCCCTGTTTGGAGATAACCATGTTCGCAGGGCTCGTACCCCTGAGGTGGGCTTAGTAAAAATTAAACTTACCGATGGGGGAAAAAAATCTCCTATTTTTGAGAATCTGCCTCACGAGTTTTATTCCTTTTGTTATCACTTCGACGAAATAGCTAAACTACCACAGGAATACGCCATCACAGCCCTATCCCAAAACTGCGCCATCCAAGGCTATGACGTTCCCAACACTCCAATATGGGGCATACAGTTCCATCCGGAAAAGAACCCGAAAGAATGTGCCGCAAATGTGAGGAGTATAAAGGAAGAGATTTCGGGAATATCTATTTTTAATGAAGATGATCTGGAGAAAATGTTTGACCGCACGGTAGGAGATAAAATCTTTACGAACTTCTTAAAGCAAGTCTAAGCCAAGCTTTGGGCATACACTCCCATATTCGGACACCGGAGCTGGGAGAGTCGCTCCAGAAAGAGATTTTCCGTTACGCTACTAAGGCCTAAATCTTGCATTTTTTCTCTTAATGGGAAAACAGTACTATATCTCCGCTGCTATCAAAATCCTCAGTAAACATGCTTTTGGTTTTCCAGAAATAAAAAAAGGACAGGAAGAAATTATCCGAGCCCTAGCTCTGGGTCGATCTGTTTTTGCTATCTTCCCAACAGGCTACGGTAAAACCTTATGCTACCAAATCCCTGTACTCCTATGGAACTGGAAAATATTTATCGTCTCCCCTCTTATTTCCTTGCTCCTCGATCAACGAGAGAGAATGGAAAAAGCAGGCATACCCACTCTTTGCTTCCACAGCGGGCTTTCCAAGGAGGAAAGAAAAGAAATGAACAAAAAACTCTGGGCGGGTAAGTGGAACATTGTACTCCTGTCGCCTGAGCGCCTCTACCTCTGGGAGCAAAAAAAAATATGGTCCAGTCTCCAAAAAAGATTCACTATCCAATGTATTGTATTGGACGAAGTTCACTGCTTTATAGAGTGGAAGAATTTCCGTCCCGCTTATGCAAAACTCAGCACATTGCTGGAAAACACTGGACAAACACGGGTGCTAGGCCTTAGTGCTACCCTTAGCAATCAAAGTGCAAAAGAGCTTTGCCTCCAATGGAAAAAAAATATCTCCATCGCCAGGCTCCCCATCGGCAAAGAAAACATACAAATCCAAGTGCTCCCCATGAAAGACGAAGCCCAACGATGGCTCACCCTATGCGCTTCCCTAAAAAATATCCAAGCCCCCAATATAACCATCGTGTACTGTACCACTCGCAGGGATTGTGAAGAGATTGCCTGCTTTTTACTCGCTGCTGGCTGGAGTGCTATTGCCTACCACGCCGGCGTGCCTCCCATAGAAAGAACTCGACGACAAAATGCTTTTATGCGAGGAAACATTTCCGTTATCTGTGCAACCACTGCCTTTGGCCTCGGCGTAGACTACCCATGGGTAGAGCGCATTATCCACTGGAAAGCTCCCCCAGACTTGGAGACCTACTGGCAGGAAGTGGGCAGGGCAGGAAGGGCCGGTCAACCAGCCCAAGCCATCGTCCTGTGGAACTGGAGCAACCTGATGGAATCTCGTGCCTTTTGGCAAGGCGCTCCCAAGGAACGAAAGAAGAAAAAAGAAAAGGGACGCCTCCTCTGGGAATACCTCTTCTCCACCACCTGTAGAAAAAAATATATTGCCCAATACTTCGGCCTCTCCTCCTCCAACTGCCAAAAATGCGACACCTGCCTGCATCCACTAAACCCTAAAGACCCGTGGTGGCGCATCACCGGCAAGCAACATATGCGAGATTTCTTTTCAGAAGAAAAAAAGGATACAGTATTACTGTGAACTTTTCACTCAAGGCGTGTACAATAACAAAAGCCTGCCAAAAGGCCGGGGTGGTGAAATTGGTAGACACACAGGACTTAAAATCCTGGGGGTGTTAAAACCCGTGCCGGTTCAAGTCCGGCTCCCGGCACCACAATTTAACTATTCCTTTCCTGGTGCTGAGTAAAGACATAAACCCAGGCAGCAAAGGACTTTGACTGCAATCTATATTCTCCTCTTTTATCCTTACTTGGCAGAATAATATTTTTCTTTTTCATAGAGTTAAGAGCATTACCCACCGTATGCTCAGGAATTCCAGAATTTTTTATTATATCACTACGAGAGATCCAGTTATCTGAAAACTCTGACATATACTTTAAAACTTTCCGATAATCGATCGATTCTATTTCTTCAAAATAAATTCTATTAAACAGGCTTTCTCCCAACTGCTTCAAAGCTCCTTTTTTTTCATCAAAAATACCTACATCAATATCATTCCTATCAATATTATTATCTTCATCTGCCTCAAAACAACTGTAAGCAAATTGCTGTAAAAAATAGGGATACCCCTGAGATAAATAAGCTATTTCTTGACTTGCTTCTCTTGTAATATCCGTTCTCACATCATTCTTTTGATTGGCTTCCTTTAGTCCCTTACTTATAACCTTATTCTATCTGCATCTTCTAAAGTTTTTAAATTCAATACATTGAATAACCTTAAAGAAGATTCATGACTATCTCTCAATTTTCCCATAATCGCATCTAAACCAAAAAGACCAATACACACTTTATTACAATTTATTTTTGTTAACCTTTCAGTTAATAATTTTAAAAACGATCCTAAATTGGAATCCTGTCGTGGACGATCAGCCTCATCCATAAGAATTAAAATCCCCTCAACTTTCCCAGAGTCTATAATACCTTTCAGTAAATTTGCAATGTCGGCTACAGCACTATAGAGTTCAACCTCCTCTTTTTTTAATCGGAATATATCGCTCTCTATTTGGCTTGCAATTTTCAGAACTGTATTGAAAAGACCTTTAATTTTATCAACCTGTTTCAATTGTATTTTCACTTCAGCTATCATTTTACTTATAATGTCTAAAAAATTAAAATGGCTCTCTAACTCAAAACTAACTACCAGAAAATTATGACTACCGTTGGAGGGGCTAGCTAAATTTTCTGCATAGGAAAGCAGGGAGCTCTTTCCAATCCCTCGTTCCCCCTGAATAATAAAATTTTGAGGATTGCCGTTTTTGGTTTGAATCAAAGCTCTCTCTATAGCTCTAATCTCAACCTCCCTTCCGCAAAACATATCTGCGTGAATAATATGACCTGGCTTATAGGGGTTGTATTTTATAGATTCTATCGATTTTACTGTACTATAGAAAAGACTACTTTTCGCTACTTTTCGCTACTTTTCACTACTTTTTTAGGCCGACGCTGGCTCTAGCCTTTCTCCCTCTAACTTGCTCGAAATTGTTAGTTTATTTTTTTTCGAGCAATTTTCAGGTGCTCTCCTAATAAGAAAAATTGTAAACAATCGCGAGTGTCCCAATGCCAATCGACACTACGAAAAACGAACGTAAAACGAATAGCGCACAAGATTGAATTTTTTTCATTTCTTACTCCCCCTTTCGTTAACTAGAAATTTGCCTTGAACTAGCTTAAACATATAGCAATATTTAAATACACCTCTCTCATTTGCTATTTTTACAATAAGGTAAGGCTTTTCTGAACCTGCTATTGCTCCCTTTCTAAACAAATATTCGCTATCAGCAGGACTGTAATGCTTACCTCCATACTGATTGTCCGAATGATAAATTTGCTTAAGACTTCCATCAGACTGCACTGACAGATTCAGAGAACTACTAAAAGCCCTATCTGTGTGCCTTCTAATTTTTCTTATCCTTCTTGGAGATATGTGATCAAAATAGGTTGGACCCTTCCCAGGATTAGTCCATATACTAAATTTATACCCAGTAACTAATGTGGGACTAAATCTGTATCGACGTCCCGTTGCAATCAGTAATCCGTTTCCAGCAGTAAACTCTGAATAGAAGCATCGCCCACTCATCCAAGCAGTAATTTCACTAGCAAATACTGTTCCCGCATTCTCAAAAGCCTCTTCCAGTTTTTCGTAGCTAGCATCAGCAATTAATGGAAGTTCACCTAACCCTCCAGAATCTGACGACTGCCCATACGCTGGCATAGTATATCCTGTTAATCCCATGGTAAGTACCATCGCTACTACGGTTATTCTATTTTTTTGTTTCTTCATTTTGTTTGCTCTCTTTTTCATTAATGATGCATTGTATTGACCCATAGTTAGCTCGTGATAGTGGTAGATTTATTTCCGACTTCGCTTAAAATAGGCTTAGAAATGTCCTCTTCATTCTTGAGACACACATCCATAATGCGACGAGCCTTAATGAATCTACCGTAAAGGAGAGGCTTGTCACCATATACAAAAAATAGTTTCATATTATCTTCCATGGAGAGAGTACCCAAAAAATGATTGGGCGCCTCGTCGTCCCCTGAGTATCCGTAAGCTTCGTATGTATCGTTGCTTTGATTTCATTGTATTTAACCCCTGTTTTTAAGTTAATGCAACATACCAAAAAAAATTAAGTTAATCAAGTACCGTTTTTGTTTTTTCTCAAAAATCGTTAAACGCTTGTATTTTAAACAGGTTACAGCTTGGTGGTATGGTAACTCAGTCGCAAGTAAATGAGTGCTCCTAAGACCTGTCAAGGGGTGCACTGGGAGAGCATACTTGACCCCTTCTGGATATCCCCATACACTCAAAACAGATGAAGCTTTTTGCCGCACCATACAAAGCATTCCAACTTCTTATAAAAAGTCCAAGCTTGCTGGCTCTAGCCTTTCTCCCTGGTGCTGTCGCCCTGCTGCTCACAGTCCTTTCCTTGCTCTTTGCTTGGCAGCAGTGGTTAGGTCCCATGGATAACCTTTGGCTTTCCATACCTATCATTCTTGTTCTTTCTCCTATTTTCTGGATTGCTTTCGGCAACCTCGCTATTATCCCCATTGAAGACACTATTATCGACAAAGTACAGCTTGCTGTTTGGAATGAAGTGCGTATTCCGTCGACGGAATTTCATATGAAGCGAATGTTGACAGAGTCTGTGTATTCCCTGTCTCTTACTCTCTTTTTTCTATTCCTTCTCCTTATTAGCTTCATACCCGGTCTTGTAATTCTCTCCTACCTTGCTGCCTCCTGGGCGATTGCTTGGAGTTTTCTAGCCGCCTATTACGCCAGAAAAAGCTTCACTCTACGGCAGAAACTAAAAACTTTTTTTTCCAGTCCCTTCACTCATTTTCTTTTAGGTGCATTTTTAAATCTTTTGCTGTTTATCCCGATTGTAAATGTGTGGTTGCTAGGCTACGCCCTGATCCTTAGCACATTGGTAGCGATGGAGCAGGAAACCAGTTCATAGAGGAAAATTGCGACACGGATCAAGATTGTGCCGACAATCTACCAAATATAAGCAAAATAAATCTCATATCAGCGATTCCCCTCTTGACTCTTAAGCCACAGATACATAATTTGTAGTTTCATAGAAAGCAGAAATGATAACGGGATGTAGCGCAGCTTGGCTTAGCGCACTTGCATGGGGTGCAAGGGGTCGCTGGTTCGAATCCAGTCATCCCGACCAAAACAAATCACTACCCACTGGTTGAACCTAACTTGCCCTCTAATGCAAAAAAGCTAGAGGATTCGAACGCGGAGTAATGACCTGCGCTGGTTCCGAGTAAGCGAGGAACTAGTGTGGGGAAAAAAATCTTTTGATGATTTTTTAAATTACGCAGGGGAGCCTACGCAATAAAATCCCTGGATGGGATTTTATGTAGTGGGTTGAATCCAGTCATCCCGACCAAAACAAATCACTACCCACTGGTTGAACCTAACTTGCCCTCTAATGCAAAAAAGCTAGAGGATTCGAACGCGGAGTAATGACCTGCGCTGCGACCAAAACAAATCACTACCCACTGGTTGAACCTAACTTGCCCTCTAATGCAAAAAAGCTAGAGGATTCGAACGCGGAGTAATGACCTGCGCTGCGAATTGACTCATAAAAAACGGGGTTGTTGCATAAATAGCTCCAAATTGAGTCTGTGAGAGACCTCTAATGCCCTCTAGGGTTCTTGAGGCGCCTGACTACTCATTTAGGAATGCTCCCTCTCCTCCACTATTACCTAAAAGATATGTGGATGGGCTCCCTATACCCCAAAATCAATCCTTACAAAATATTATGCAACAACCCACTTTTCAATGTTAATATTTACAATATGTTGCCTAGACCAATCATACCCTCACTGACTCTCACCTTTAGCCTCTTCTTTTTTAGCTTTTTCTTGGCTTCTCCCCTTTCTGCTAAAATTCAGAAAAAACCGTGCAGCCCCTTTGCTCAAAAAGGTTGCATGCCACCACCATCTCTAAGCGCCTGCCCATCAAAAAAGATTCTAAAAAACATTCAAGACAAGTCCATCCAGTACCAAGTGATAACAGCAATCCTTGATCATAAGTGTGAGGAGGAAGCAAAAGCAGTGTTCCCTCGCTTGAGCACAGATCCTTATGTGCATACTAGGCGCTTAGTGACCCGTGCATTGTACCTAGGAAAATTCTGGGATCTGGGAAAGGAGCTCTTTCCCAAACTGGCTCGCGATAAGGATTCAAGCGTACGAAATAATGTGGTAGCTGCTATGGTCAGGAGTCAAGACAAAGAGCTTGCAGGAACTATTTTTCATCAACTAATAAACGACACCTCCAGTGATATACGAAAGAATATTGCCGATGCCATTGGACAAAATAAGTTTAAGGCACTTGCCATAGAGCTTCTACCAAAGCTTATAGAAGACAGTGACGATTCCGTACAACAGATAGCCATCGAGTCCATTGGCAGACTAAAGCTCTTGGGACTGGCCGAAAAATTTTTTCCAACACAGGCCCAGAGCACGAACCAAATCAATCGCTTTAAAGTGGCATACGCCATTGGATCAGGAGGATTTACAAAACTAGCCGAAAGATTTTTTCCAACCTTCGCTAAAGATAAAAAAACAAATGTACGACGAGCCACTGCCTCCTCTATCGGCAAATTACAGAGCATAAAACTAAGACCACTCTTAGAGGATTTAAAGAAAGATGAGATCCCAGTTGTGAGAAGAATAGCCACTAAAGCTGCAAAGAAACTAGATGCCACGGCTGAAGAAGAATGAGCCATGGACGCAAATGAAAGAAACAAAAAGGCAAGTGAATATACTTACGAGAAGATAAATAATTGCATCAAACACCCCATTTTATTATTAAAAGAAGATAATGAATACATGGAGTTGATCGACAGTTTTGTAAAAATTAAACAAAAAGGCTTTCGAGGTATTGTTTTAACCGCAATAGTCGGAAAATATCTCAATAAAGACTTTAATCCTACTACTCAGTTTTATAACTGTAATCCAAGATCGATTTTTGAAAAAGGAATTCGCCATGCACTTATAAAACATAAAATTCCGCATGGAAAATCTGACCCTTTGAATGTTGCAAAAAATATAGACATCTTAGATGAATCTTGGGCAAAAGGGAAGCGACCTGAGTCTGCAGCACTAGCTGTTGTAACATTTCTTAGAAAATTACAGGACACAGAATATGAATCAGAAAAATATAAAAAATTAACAGATTTATTTTTCATGAAACTTGTGGAACTTAAAGACGATATCGCAATTATTTCGACCAAGCTTCCAAACGTTGAACAATCAGAGCTTATCTTCGCTGAAAAATTAGCTAAGTTCATACATGAGGCACCCGAGGGAGGGGCTGTTCCACAGTTCGTTTTTGGCGCATTACTCATGGAACTTCGGGCAAGTCAGAAAACAAAAACAACGGTGCATGGCGCCAATGATAGTGTATTCAGCACAAATACCGCATCAAGAAAGCCTGGAGACATATGGGAAGAGACAACACAAGGAGAAGTTATTTTTATATATGAGGTAACTGTAAAGCCCATTGATATAAATAGGCTTCAAGATTGCGCTGAAAACATTTCCAATTTAAAACTTAATTCAATTCCTGTAAAATTTTTATGCAGAATCCCTGAAGACATTAAATCCCTTCCACTTAAAAATGATTCCCGTGTTTTTATTTATCAAAATGTTGTATTCGAATTTATCTCTCTATCTAATTGGACTGTTGACATCTACACTTCTATTCCCACTGAAAGTCAAGAGTCTCTGAAGAGAAGAGTTGCTGAATTCATCGCATCTTACGATAGAGAAATAAACACTAAGAAAAAATGGAATATTTTTTTCAATTCTCATCGCTTATCTTAAGCGATATTTTTAATAATTTTTTTACTAATCTCTTGAGCAAGCTTTGGTGGAACAGCATTTCCAATTTGTTTATACTTACTACATTGAGAACCTACAAATTTATATTCCTTAGGAAAAGATTGGAGTATGGCTGATTCAAAAACAGTTATTCTTCTCAGAAAACTTGGAACTTCTTTGTACGGCTTCCCACCATCTTGCAAGTAGCGATGATATTCCTCTATCCAATTCTCTCTTGTTTCATTTTTTAAAAATTTCTCATCAATAAAAGGAGTTTTATTACCACCCATTGATGCCGTCATAGTTATAGCAGGCCTGTCTAAGTCAAGTGGCCGTCCTTGACCATTAAAAAGCATACCAGCATAAGGAGATTTTCTCATAATGGGGTTTTTAGCAGGAACTATTTTTGCATTACATCTTTCAAAATTTTCTTTTCCCCCTAGAGAAGGAATACCTGTAAGAACATCTCTGACGGTTAATTCATAACTTAGATTTTCTTTAGGAAAAAGAGAATCTACGTTAATTTTTAGTTTCTTTTGAACGCCTATGAAAATCGTCCTTTCTCTAGCTTGAGGAACTCCAAAATGTTTGCTATTTAATATTTTTATTTCTGTGCAGTATCCTACTTTCTCAGCAGCACTCACCAAGCCTCTCCTTATATCTTCAAATCTGTCATTAATGGCTAAGTTCTTTACATTTTCCATTACAAAAACTTTTGGCTTTTTCTCTTTAACGATCCGCATAAATTCCCATACAAGCTGACTCCTTGGGTCTTGTAAGCACATTTTGCCAGCTACTGAAAATCCCTGGCACGGTGGACCTCCAAAAATAATATCGCAATCTGGTATTTTAGAGGAAGAAATTTCTCTTATGTCACCTATAGTAATATGGTTTTCAAAATTCTTTCTATATGTGGCTACTGCTGATGGATCTATTTCATTTGCCCAAATAATACTAATACCAGCATTTTTGAATCCCAGATCCATTCCACCAGCACCAGAAAATAGAGAAACACCCCTAAGTTTTTTTCTTCTGCCCATATATCTTTTCCCTCAACTGTCACTATGATAATTAATAAATAGAGTTAGTACAATAGAAATATAGAGCTAAAACTAAGACCACTCTTAGAGGATTTAAAGAAAGATGAGATCCCAGTTGTGAGAAGAATAGCCACTAAAGCTGCAAAGAAACTAGATGCCACGGCTGAAGAAGAATGAGCCATGGACGCCTTGAGCTTAGGTGAAAATTCACTATCAAAATGGAAGGACAAGCACTCCACAGGCTCATAAATACTGGAAACCACCCGTGATTTATCCTGCAACCCATATTAACGCAATGCATAAATTAAGATGACTTAGGGGAAAGCCTCCTCAATAAATCTCGAACTCATGGCCTAGATAGAGGCTAAAAATAGAAAAAACACTTTCCAATCCAAGGAATATACTGTAGGAAAATAGATTAAGTTATATGCTATAGTTTTACTGTAGCTGTTGTGAGAAAAACGTGGAGACCTTGTGAGAATGGATCTATTTGATAAATGCACATCTTATACGGACGCAAAGATTGCTCTAAAAAATAATTGTTATCCCTATTTTCGAGCCATTGAGAGCAGCACTGGCACTCAGGTTTTCTGTGACGGCAGGGAACGCATTATGATTGGCTCTAACAACTATTTAGGGCTAACCCAGCACCCCCGGGTAATGCAGGCATCGATATCTGCCATTGAAAAGTACGGAACGGGCTGTACAGGATCTCGCTTCTTAAACGGCAATATGGACATCCACGAAGAGTTGGAAGAGAGATTAGCCAAGTATCTGAATCGGGATGCAGCCCTTGTCTATGCCTCTGGTTTTCTTGCCAATTTGGGGACCATTTCCTGCCTAGCTGGCAGAAAAGACGTTATTTTCTCGGACCGGGAGAACCATGCTTCCATTGTGGAGGCCCAAAATATTGCCCCAGCACAGGTGGTTCGCTATCGCCACAACGATATGGAGGAGTTGGAGCGCTTATTGAAAGTGCATGAGGACGCCCCCGGCAAGCTCATTGTTTTCGATGGTGTCTTTTCCATGACTGGAGATATTGTTCCTTTACCTCGAATTGTGGAGTTAGCGGAAAAATACGGAGCGCGCCTGTATTGCGACTGCGCCCATGCCCTTGGCGTAATTGGAAAAGAGGGGCGAGGAACTGCCCACCACTTTGGTCTAAACGACAAGGTGGATATCACCATGGGAACATTCTCCAAAAGTTTTGCTTCACTGGGTGGCTTTGTGGCTGCCTCAGACGATGTCATTCATTTCATAAAACACAAGAGTAGGAGCTTTATGTTTTCTGCGGCCCTATCTCCAGCCAGTGTGGCTACTGCTCTGGAGTCTCTTAAGGTGGTTCAAGAGGAACCTGAGCACTTGGCGTCCCTTTGGAAAAATACTCGCTACATGAAAAGCAATCTAGATAATATGGGATACAATACCTTGGATTCAGAAACGCCTGTGATTCCGTTGATGATTGGCGACGAGATAAAAACACACCAATTTGCCTCTGCCCTGTATGAGATGGGAGTGTTTGCCACCGTGGTGGTTTTTCCTGCCGTGCCTGCTGGTCAAGCCATGATTCGCACTAGCTATATGGCCAATCATACACAAAAGGAATTGGACTACGTTTTAGACATGTGCCAGAAACTCGGCAAGAAGTTCAACATACTCACCCCTCAGTAGTGAATTTCCGCTTAGTCCAGTTTAGTCCAGCAAAAAACTCCAAAGAATTAAAGCGTTTTGTCTCCCTGCCTTGGTCGATCTATAAAAATCAAGCCAACTGGATTCCTCCTTTGCGCCTAAAGGTTTTGGAAGATCTGGACACAAAGAAAAATCCCTTCTACTGCCATGCCAGCATTCAGTTATGGAATGCCTACGACGGGAAGGAGCATGTGGGGCGTATTGCAGCCGTTAAAGATGAGCGATATAACGAAATTCACAAAAAGGAAATGGCGTTCTTTGGTTTTTTCGAATCTGTCGATCGGACTGAGGTGGCAGAAGCCCTATTTACGGCAGTGGAGTCGTGGGCAAAACAGCAAAACCTTAGTGCCGTTCAAGGACCCGTAAACCCCAGCTTAAACCACGCTGCGGGATTGCAGATCAATGCCTTTGAACGGGAGCCCTATATTATGACCACTCAAAATCCTCCCTACTATGAAAAGTTGCTCACCCACTGTTCCTACCAAAAAGCAAAGGACTTATTCTGCCATGAATTTGATTTTGAAAATGATGATATTCCTGCGATAACAAAAAAAATATGCGAACGTATCCGTCGAAAAAATAAAGTTACTATTCGTTGTATTGACAAAAAAAATCTCAAGCAGGATATCAAGTACATCCAAGATATTTATAACGACGCTTGGGAAGACAACTGGGGATTCGTACCACTGGACGACCATGAATTTGATTTTATGGCAAAGGGTATGAAAGATATTCTATGGTCAAACTTTTGCTTACTAGCAATGGTCAATGGAGAACATATGGCTATGGTACTCTCCCTACCGGACATCCACCAAGTCCAAAAGAAAATACCCAATGGAAAGCTCCTTCCCTTTGGCATTTTCAAACTCCTATCGAACCTGTGGCGACCAAATTCTGGATGCATCAACCAAACCCGTCAGCTCATTATAGGCATAAAATCCAAGTACCGATCCACGGGGGTGTTGACCTTACTTGCGTATGAGATATACCAACGATCCATAAATAGTAATATTCGTAGATCAGAGGTGGGGTGGATTCTGGAAAATAACCATCTGGCCAACAAAACGGTGGAGCAGTATACGAGAAAGCCGCCCTATAAAACGTACCGAATCTACGAGAAAACACTCTAAGGCTCCAAAATTTACTTCCTGTATGCTAGCCTTAAACTTATGAAAGTAATGGGGATAGACCCGGGTTCCGTCTGTATGGGGCTTGGTTGTATTGAAAGCCAAGATAGAAGCCTTATGTATGTGGGTCACCGCTTGGTCAACGTAAAAATGAAAAAGGAAAGTTCGTGGGTTGAGCGTATTAGAATTATTTACTCTTCCGTCCAGGAGCAAATCAAACTTTGGCAGCCGGATTGTGTGGCTATTGAAAATGTATTTATGTCTCAGAATGCTAGTAGCGCCTTAAAACTAGGACAAGCCCGGGGAAGTGCCATTGCTGCTGTGGCCATGGCCAACCTTCCTCTCCACGAATATTCTCCACGGAGCATTAAACAGAGTGTGGCCTCCTACGGCAATGCCAATAAGCAGCAGGTCGCTTCCATGGTGGCCCTTCTCCTTGGCAACTCCCTCAAGCAACACTCCCTACAGGCCGATGTCTCCGACGCCCTAGCCACTGCCATTTGCCATACTCAACACCAAAGGCTATATTGTCAACAGGACGCTAGATAATGATTGCACGCTTAAAAGGAATTTTAGAGGAGAACACTACGGACCAGGTGATTGTGGATGTGCATTCCGTGGGTTACTCCTTGAAAGTACCTGAACGCATACGCCAGCAGCTTCCCCCCATTGGTTCCCCCATCACTTTTGAAATCTATACCCACATTCGAGAGGATGTTATGGATTTGTACGGTTTTGTGTGCAGCTTGGAGCGACGCTTGTTTATGCTACTGATTAGTGCCAATGGTGTGGGTCCTAAGATGGCTTTGAAAATTCTTTCCCATCTGGAGAGCGAGCAATTACTCCATGCCATTCAAACAAAAAATATGGGTTTGTTCACAGCGATTCCTGGTATTGGTCCTAAAAAAGTGGAGAAGTTACTTTTGGAGTTAAGTGATAAATGCAAAAAGTCTTTTTCCTCTCTAATGACTGATCAAAAAGTCGCCCCTCTTTCTCCCCTGGGTGTTAATGGACTAGAGGTCAGTTTGACGGAAGCCCTAACCACTCTTGGCTACAAGGACATGGAAGCTCGACAAACGATCCGTTATGTATTGGAAGCCCACGACCCCAAAGAGAAATTTGAGCAAACACTCAAGCGTTGCCTCCAGCAAATTCGACGTGCTGGAAGTAATCGTAGCAACGAGGTAAGTAAATGGATTTAGAAATTCCCACAAATCCCAACCTTATAACAAAGAAAAATTCTCCAGAGGAGGGCAAGCAGGAGGTTAGGATTCGTCCTCAGTCCTTTGACCAGTTTATTGGACAAACGAAGGTGAAGGAAAATTTATTGTTATTTATTCAGGCAGCGAAAAAGCGACAGGAGCCTTTGGATCATTGTCTACTGTCTGGTCCTCCGGGCTTGGGGAAAACTACTCTTGCCAATCTTATTGCTAAGGAAAAGGGAACTCAGCTCTTCACCTTAAGTGGGCCCGCACTGGATAAAAAGGGCGACATTGCTTCTATCCTCACCGACCTACTTCCTGGTGATATTTTATTTATCGATGAAATCCACCGCATTCCCATCGCCATAGAGGAGGTTCTTTATTCCGCAATGGAGGACAGTCATTTAGATATTATTTTAGGGCAGGGACCTGGAGCGCGTTCTGTTCGTATTGATCTTTCTCCTTTTACTCTAGTGGGTGCCACCACACGTTCTGGTCTTCTATCTTCTCCCCTAAGGGATCGGTTTGGTATTCACTTCAACTTGGAATTTTATAATCCCAAGGATCTCTCGAAAGTGGTGGATCAGGGAGCGCGCTTTTTAAATATTTCCATCACTCCGGATGGGGCCCGGGAGCTTTCCACCCGTTCTAGGGGAACTCCCCGAGTAGCTCTGAGGTTACTAAGAAGGGCCAGGGATTTTGCTCAAATTCAAAACAAAAGGGAAATCGACTTGGAGGTTGTTTGCGAGGCGCTCCAGCGCTTGGATGTGGACCATAAAGGACTCGACGCCATGGACAGAAAAATCCTGCTCACCATTATTGACCTATTTGATGGTGGACCGGTGGGACTGGACACCATTTCTGCAAGCATTGGTGAGGAGGCGCGAACGGTGGGGGAGGTATACGAGCCTTTTCTCCTCCAGCAGGGTCTGCTCCAGCGCACCCCAAGGGGAAGGGTGGCTGGCCCTCTTGCCTACCAGCATTTAAATAGGAAGCCCAAGGCCACTAATGGCACAAGATTCAGCACTGGAGGGGAAAAGGTTTAGAAAAAAAAAGGTCACTTAATGAAGAAGCGGCATCAAAACCTTGACACCAGTCCAAACTACGAGATACTCAATTTTTAGGGGCCAATAGCTCAGTTGGTTAGAGCATCTCCCTTTTAAGGAGAGGGTCGAAGGTTCGAGTCCTTCTTGGCTCACCATAAAAATTATGTTCCCATCGTCTAGCCTGGTCTAGGACATCTCCCTTTCACGGAGAAAACAGGGGTTCGAATCCCCTTGGGAATGCCAACTACCCCAAACAAAAACATCCATCAAACCGAAAGCACCAACCCCCAATGTAATAAAAGCAAAGGGGATTCGAACACGAAGCAATGACCCGCGCTGGCTTTGAGCTGGCGAGGAGCTAGTGAGGGGAAAAAAATCACGAGGATTTTTTAAATTGCGTAGGAGAGCCTACGCAGCGAAATCCCTGGAGGGGATTTTGTGTAGTAGGTCGGCCCCTTGGGAATGCCAACTACCCCAAACAAAAACATCCATCAAACCGAAAGCACCAACCCCCAATGTAATAAAAGCAAAGGGGATTCGAACACGAAGCAATGACCCGCGCTGGCTTTGAGTTAGCGCAGCGCGCACACCATCAAGTTAGGAGAGTCCTAATTCATACCAGCTTCCACGACCTTTTCCACACAGCACCAGATGGTTTTTTCTAAGCAATGCCCTGAAATGTTCTTTCAGGGTGTTACGACTTACGCCGGTAATTTTAATCATATCAGCCATTGTGACTCGTCCATGTTGACGAGCATGATCCAGGATTTGCAGGGATAACTCTGGCAAGCTGGATGCGATTATTTTCTCCCGTTTAACCTTTTTGCCAAGGTTGCGGCTTTGCTGTAGCAAAATCTGTAGAAAATAAATTATCCAGGGTTGCCAATCGGGATTTTCAGTACGGATCGTGCCTTGTGTTTGTCGTAAGGCCAAGTAATAGGTATCTTTATTTTTTTCGATCACGCTTTCCAAAGAGCTATACGGCACATAAGCATAGCCGGCGCGGAGTAAAAGCAATGTGGTTAAAACACGGCTTAATCGACCGTTCCCGTCTACAAACGGGTGAATCTCTAAAAACACCACAATAAACACAGCAATTGTCAAAAGTGGGTGCAATGATTTAGTTTCCAGTGTTTCATTTGCCCAAGCGACAATCTCGCTCATTAGTGCCGGTGTTTCAAAAGGTGTGGCCGTTTCAAATACGACTCCAACCTGCTTACCCGTTTCATCAAAGGCAGCGACGTTATTGGATGATGTTTTATATTCTCCACAATGATGATTATCTTTTTCCACGTACTTTAAGAGATCACGATGGAGTTGTTTGATGTGATTTTCGCTCAGGTGAATATCTTCCCATGACTGAAATACCAATTCCATCACTTCGGCGTAACCGGCCACTTCTTGTTCATTGCGTGTTCCAAAATATTTGATCTGCAAATTGGACAGCAATTTTTCCACTTCACGATCAGAAAGCTTACTGCCTTCAATGCGTGTGGAAGATCCGATACTTTCAATGGTAGCAACACGTCGCAGAGTGTCTAAGCGATCTGGCGCAAGCGTTCCTAAAGCACGCCAAGCTCCTTTAAATTCATCAATTTCAGCAATGAGCCCAAGGATCTTCTGCGTAATATTAAGTGTCTTTGTTTCTATCATATACCCATTTATATACCCATAAACACCCATTTGTACACCCATAAACACCCATTACGAAAAAGCCCTAAATACGGGTCTCTAAAGTTATAATGCTAGGGCTGGAGCGGAAGCAAAAAGAAAAATATCAGATTAATTCAATAAAATCAAAGCGATACTGCTAAATAAAAATCAGACTATTTTTAAAATCCGCTGGTACAGCGAAACCCAATATTGTCTGCTGTTGTAGACGGGCTTTCCAATAAATTCACAGAAAAAATCCCCGGCCCTGAGTTACTGGATTCATCATAGGAGGCACCTCGAAAAACACCCTTGTTGCTCTCGTCAGGTGATATGAGATAAGCATAGCCCAAGCCACCCCATGGATTATCGTTCAAGGTACTATAGTCTTCAGCAGGACCAAATTGATCTTTAGCTGTTCTCTCTGGTCCTCCACCAAGAGAGGCCCTTTCTGTGCGAATATCTTCTATTTGTGACACATAAGTAGAAGAACCATATTCCCCATCTGCAGCGTGGATCTCTTTTATCCACTCACTAACATTTCCAGAAAAATCCCAGATCACTTCCCCATTGGAAAGAACATGGGTACGACGATTTTTATGCCACTCACGAAGACTGCACTCCTGACCCGTTCCCTCACAAGCCATGGTATCGTCGCTAGCGGCCGCTATCGCTGCTGTGGCTGAAGGACCAAAATAACCTCGATTGATTTCTTCCCCATCGATACCAACAACACCTGTCTTCCAATTTTGCCTAACTGATTCAATGTTTCTAGCGATAGCCTGCCACCGATCGTTGGTAATAAGATCATAGCCTTCTCCTAGGGCTTGGCACGCCTCCAGTGCTCCCTGTTGGGAAATGTTTGCCCAAGGAGTTCCTTCAGCTAAGGAGGAGGCTCGGGCAGTGGCTTCCTCCGCTTGTCCTTCTGGCTCTACTTTTTTCATTTCATACTTGGCAACACAAAAGGAAATGCTGGAATATTCTCCGAGCGGAGGCACCTGTATAAAATTTTCTGGGCAGGACAAACTTTTGCCACTACAAGCCGTTAGCACAAAGCCGCAAGCCAGAAAAAAGATAACACGATATGTAAAACCATCCACAAGACCCATACCCGTTATAATAAACTAATCCCAGAACAATGACAATACATATCTTGACTCCCAGAGAGATCTGTGTGGAAATATAGTAAATTTCTAAGCGATATAACAAAGGAGAACACTATGAGCGAACAGGATATGAATGCAGAGTTAGAGAAACTTCGTCAAGAGAATGCACAACTTAAAAAAGCGGGTTCTAAAAGTAGGGATCTAAGCCTCAAGGTCAGCCAAAAGGGCGCTGTTTCTTTGTATGGAATGGGTCGATTCCCTGTGACGCTATACCAAGAACAATGGAGCCGAGTGCTGGATTTTTCCGACGAAATACGTTCTTTTATATCTGAAAACGAAGGCCAGTTGAAAACAAAAAACTAGGGTCTGCCATCTTCGAAACACGCTATTGCACAGTATAGTTAGAAAAATACGTTTCCATCACAGTGCCCGTTTTCAGTAATTTATTGATCCCCTTGGTAATGGAGTGACGAATTAAAGCGCTGGGTTCACTGTTCGTTAACTCCAAATAACTTTTCGACGCAATGACTGAGTGAATTAAATCTTCTATTTTCACCTGAATGGCTTCTACCTCTTCCAAGCAACGCTTGTTATTGCACCGTAAGGACACCTCTAAATTCGCATAGTGGAAACGCTTCGATCCCCTTCTTCCCTTAAGATTCACATTCATCTCAGGGAGGGTTACGATATGAACCGTGTCTTCCACAAGAGCACCCATATCCACTTTTCTTTCTAAGTCTTTGGCTGCGTCCATTTCCTTAGACGGTTCCTGTTGATAAATAATTTGAGTATAGAAAATATAGGAAACCCCACCAAGAACGATAATGATATTGAAAAGGGCAAGAAAAAAAACGGGTGCGCTTAAGCCTAAAATAATAAAAGGCTTTTTTTCCTCTTCAGCGCTTTGAGAAATTTCAGTGTCTGCCATCCAGCTTTACTGCTTCAAAAGGTAAGTTTAGGTCATCAGCTACTTGTTTATAAGCCACCTTTCCATTATACACATTTACTCCTCGATACAAAGCCGAATCTCTTGCTATGGCTTCCTTAAAACCCAATTCCGCTAAGGATTGAGCATATTTCAAGGTACGGTTTGTAAGAGCGTAAGCGGATGTTTTCGCTACCGCGCTGGGCATGTTTGTTACACCGTAATGGATCACTCCTTGCTCCCGGTAGGTGGGATTGGAGTGGGAAGTGGGTCGGATGGTTTCAATACAACCACCCTGGTCTATGGCAACGTCCACAATTACGGAACCCTCCTCCATCGACGAAACCATCTCCTTAGTTACCAACTTAGGCGCCCGAGCGCCGGGAAGTAAAACAGTACCAATCAGAAGGTCCGCTTCCTTTACCGCATTTCCCACGTTGATGGGATTGGAGTACAGGGTGGAGATAGTGTTACCGAAAATCTCGTCTAAGTATTGCAGGCGGGTCATGTTGATATCCAATAACGTAACTTGAGCTCCCATACCCATAGCGATCATCGCTGCATTTGTACCTGCTGTTCCCGCACCAAGAATAGAAACTTTTGCTCTCTTCACGCCGGGAACTCCAGAGAGGAGCACTCCTTTTCCGCCGCTATCCTTTTGCAAATAATGGGATCCAATTTGTGTAGCCATACGCCCTGCCACCTCGGACATGGGTATAAGAAGGGGAAGGGATTTATCTTCCAACTGAATGGTTTCGTATGCAATAGCCGTCACACCTCTCTCCATCAGTTCCATGGTGAGTTTCCGCTCAGGGGCTAGGTGGAGGTATGTATAGAGGATATGACCCTCTCGTAGAAGGTCTAAGTCTTGTTGTATGGGTTCCTTAACTTTAATGATCATTTCCCCATTGTGGAAAACCTCTTCTGCGGTAGCAAGCACTTGAGCACCCGCTTGTTCAAAATCCTCGTCGGTAATACTGGCAGCTATGCCAGCGTCCTTTTGTACAAACACGGTATGTCCTTGGTTCACCAATGCTCGCACACCTCCAGGCACAAGCCCCACTCGGTTTTCGTTATTTTTTATTTCCTTTGGTACTCCTATTTTCATGTTCTCTTTCCTTTCGTTATGGTTGTACATATAAACGAAGTCCATCATAGGCTGGGACTATGCGTGGTGGCAATATTTTTCGAAATTTTTCATACTCCAATTCATGGCTCATATGGGTAAATACGGTTTTTTTAGCGTTGATGCTGCGAGCATAATCCAGTGCTGCCTCCACATGCAAGTGGGTGGGGTGGGGGGCTACCCTGAGACAACTTAAAATAAGCAGGTCGAGATTTTTTAGTTTCCCAAGCGTTTGAGGAGAAATTTTATGACAGTCGGTGATGTAGGCCATGGTGCCAATGCGGTAACCAAGAACTTTCATTTTCCCATGGGCGACGGGCAGGGGTAGGATCTCTATTTTTTGTAGTTGGGTGTGGGAAGTGTGTTGGAGTCGGAAGGGTTTATCGTCGGCCACCGGCTGTAGCTGTACCTTGGGGGAACTGCTTAAGTTTTTCAGGGAGGAGAAAATATAAGCGAATCGTCGTTGAATTGCTTCCAACACTTTCTTTTCACCATAAAAGGGAATCGCCCCGCCCTGATAAAAATTAAAGGGGCGTATGTCGTCAATACCATGGATATGATCCGCATGATCATGGGTGACAAGTACTGCGTCTAACCTTGGGTTGCGCGCAGGGAAAAAGCGTAGCACCTGTTGGCGCAAGTCAGGAGAAGTGTCGATCAATATGGAACCTTTCCCAGGACCCAATGGCTCCACAAGACAACTTGCCCGCAAGCGATTATTTTTTGGTTCCTGGAATTTTTTTTTCGTTTGTTGACCAATGATGGGCGAACCGAGGGAAGTTCCAGAACCCAAGATAGTAATGCGCATTTTTGGTTTACCTTGCCGCCGTTTTTGTGACATAACATTCTTCTAGCACTTTGTGCGCGTATAGGAAATAGGAAGCCAATATGAATATTTTAGTAACGGGAGCCAGTGGTTTTGTGGGAAGCACCTTGAGTGAATCCTTATTTCGACAGGGGCACAAGGTACGCCTACTGATGCGAAAAGCCAGTTCCCTACGAAACCTGGACACCTCAAAGTTCTCCATTGTTTATGGCGACTTACGAGACCAAGACTCCCTCCACGAGGCAGTAACAGGAGTGGATATTATCTTCCATGTGGCTGGTGTGATTAGTGCGCCCCGAAAAGTAGGGTATTTTCAAAACAATACCCAAGGGACCGCTAATTTAGCCCAAGCCGCCCAGAAAAACCCCAACTTAAAATGTTTTGTGTATGTGAGTTCCCTAGCCGCAGGAGGTCCTGCCTCCAAAAATAAACCTTGCTCGGAAGAGGATATTCCACAGCCCATCTCCGACTATGGCAGGAGCAAGCTAGCGGGCGAAGAGGCGTTGCGGAACCTAAACATACCGTCAGTATTCGTACGACCCCCCGCGGTGTATGGCCCCAAAGATAAAGGGTTGTTCCCTTTTTTCCAGCTAGCTAGCAGGGGTATCTCCCTTTCCCTTTCAGGTATTCGAGAAAAACCCGGAGGGTATAGCCTCATTCATGTGGACGATTTAGTGCAATTTTTAATCACCGTGGGCACGTCCACTAAGGTCTGGTCCCCGGGTGAAGTATTCTATGTGGCTGAGGACAACATCTATACCTGGGATCAAATGATGGCGTCCATGGCCCATGCCTTTCAAAAAAAAACTCTATCCATTCCCCTGCCCTTGGGCGTTCTCAAAGCTGCTGGAACTGTTCTGGGAACCTTGGGCCGCATCAGTGGCAAGCAATTTTTATTTAATCAAGATAAGGCCAAAGAGCTTTGCGTTTCCTATTGGACCTGCTCCAATACAAAGGCGAAAAAGGAATTAGGCTTCACACCTCAGTGGTCAATGGACTCTGGCTTTTCCCAGACGGCGCAATGGTATCGGGACCGGGCGTGGTTATAGCCTTTCCTTTAAAATAAGCCCCAAACTTAATTTCCAGATTTGGACTATACACGTCTCCAATTAAAGTGCCACTCTCAGAAAGAGTTACTTTCACGGACGCATGGATATTGGATCGGACAATTCCATCGATAATAATTTCAGCACAATGAATATCACCGTCTATACTAGCCGTTTCTCCCACCACAATAAGGCTATTGGGTAAACCTTTTATCTTCCCGTTAATATCTCCGTAGATTCTTGTAAAGCGGTCAAAAACAAAATTACCTTCAAGGCGAGTGCCTTGGCCAATCAAGGTGAGTTCGGACTCCATGGTAAAGGTCAATGGGTCATGGAGATTATCTATATTGTTACCCAGGTGTTCTGCCATCTTAAATTGCTTTCTGTACTTGTAGGGAGTTTAATATTTTACCCGATGGTGAGAAAATTAAAATCTGAAAATGTAGCTCTTCCTCTGTTATGGACGGCGCTAGAAACTGGGCAGTTACGGATCGAAACCGGGCAATGCTAAACGTTTCCCCTTTTTTATAGTCGAAGAGTACGGACCCTATGGGCTGGAGCACTCCACTGGGATAGGCATAAATAGCATTTTTCGATTTAGCTATGGTGAGAATATAGCCCCGAGTGCGTTCTTTAGCACTGTTATTGGAAAGGTCGAATTTTAACAGCACCTCATCCGTCTCCCGGTTTTTTATCACCCTTGGATTGATAATCTCCACGGCTTGATTTTCCAACAGCGCACTTTCTTTTCCAAAAAGATTTAAAGCGCCCACATCTTCCCGAAAACCCACTGTGGCAGGAGTATTCTTTCCCAAAGACAACTGCGCTTTTTCCAATTTCCCACTCAAGGCTACTATTTCCTGTAGCTGACGCTTATTCGTTTGGACTAAGCTATCTGTTTCAAAGGCAATATAATTTTCATATATATACAGACCAGAGAAAAACAGAGCAGAAAGTAGTAGCGTTCCCAGTACAAAGCAAAGGAGGAGTATCTCTCGCTTGATCTTACTCATGGGCAGACGAAATGTGCGAGCAGCCCCATTGGATCGCATCAATACTAGAGTTAGGTCACTGGCAGCTTTCAAAGGTATACCTCCATCTTACTTTAGGCTAGTTTTTCGCCCTAGGGATGTCAATAGTATACGCCTGTATGTATTTTATATCCACTCACACGATTTTATACTCTTACAAAAGAGTGTTTTGACAGTACTCCCCAAATTCAGTACAATTTACTATAATGCTATAGCGTTTATCTACAGGAGGATTCATGCGTATTCTTTGGCTCGGTGTAATAGACACAGTTTGGTCAGAAAAAGACGGCTGGGATAGTCTGCAAAAAAAAGTGGAACTTGTCCGTGTGGACACAACAGAAAAAGCTCGTGCCCAATGGAACGACACTTTTGACGCTATAGTGATAGAGCCCGAAACAAAGGAAGCTATTGCACTACAAAAGGAAATTGCTTCCGGCGCTACGGGCGCCATTCGACCAATAATTATTGTTTCCAAAATCTGGTGTCAGATAGATTTTAACCAACACTCTGCCTCGGAACTCCCTGCCAATCACTATAGTTCTCTGCCCATGACCTTGGATAGCTTTATGGGGTTCTTGGAAAACTTGGGTGAGGCTCAGCAGGAAGTCCCCCAAGGAAGTGTTTCTCCGGATGCTTCTCCGGGTGTTTCTCCCACCGCTTCTCCTGCGGCTCCTCGAAAGCCATCGGATCTATTGCGATCTGCTGATGAAGCCGCTTCTTTTAATTATTCCTTTTCTGAGACTCCTCCCTCCCAAGCGCCATTAGGCAAAAAAGAAGGGTCGCCAAAGGAAACGTCCAAGGGGTCGCCAAAGGAAACACCAAATGAGTCCATAGATATTACAAAACTGGTAAAGGCCACTGTGCCTCCTAAAGACGATCCAGTGCCTACTCCAACAGCGCCAACAGAAGGTCTGCCACTACCACCGGCAGTGCCAACTCCCATGGAAGCTGCTCCACCACTAGCAGCACCCCCATCAGTGCCTCCAGTACCGGCAGTGCTGCCATCGCCACTACAAGCAGTACCACCAGTAACACCCCCATCAGCAGTACCTCCAACAACAATACCTGCCCAGCTTCCAGACGCACCCGCTCAGTCTTCTAAGCCCACTAGCGAAACTCCTGGGACTCCTGGAGAGTCCACAAAAATGCTGTTGAATAAAGTTTTCTCTGCCCTATCCTCTGCCGTGGGCAAGGGGGGGAAAACCACGGAATCTCTCCCTGAGGTTGGGGAGCAGAAAGCGCCACAAGCCCCTAGTTTGCCTCCTCTCGATACTAGCAACAAAGTATTAAGTGATTATTTAAGCGTACGGGAGCATGAACTGGCTACTGCTTTAAAAGAGAAAGAGAAAATACGGCAGATGTATGCCTCTTTGGAGAAGAAAGCTGAAGATTTAAGAAAAGATCTATATGAACTGCAACACCAGAAGGGTTCTCTGGAGACAAACAATAGTAGTTTAAATAAAAAAATAGAGGAAAAAAACCGTGAACTGGAAGAGCAAAAAGATCAATTGGAGTTTGAGAAAAGCAGTTTGACGGATAAGGTGAAGCTTTTAGAAGAAAAGTTAAATGCTACTCGAATTCAGTACACGAGCCTAAAGGATCGGATACAAAAGGATATTCCTCTTATTCAGGAACGGGAAAAAGAATTGGAAAGTCACTTGGAGATTGTTAAGGGCGATTTGAAGAACTTAACAAAAGAGCGGAACAATCAGGTGTTGGATCTCAAGAAAAAAATTACTGGCATGGAGAGGGATGTGAATATGGCTCACACTGAGCAGTTGGAGGCTGAGACTTCCAAGGAAAAATATGTGGACAGTATTTCCCGTGTCAACCGGGCCATTCAAATTGCTTTAGGTATTATTGAGGAGCAAGCCGCGGAAGAGAAAGAGGAGAGACAAGGGGAAAAGAAGGCAGCAACAAAAAAGAAAGCAGCAACAATAGAGGAAGAGCTTCTTCAAGATGCCTCAGAAAACAAGACGGGTGTGCCGAGCATAACCTCAGGTGACGAGGAAAAGGGTACAGCCCCTGAGGAGGCGTTGACAAAAGAGGAATTAGAACAAGCTGAGGCGGCTACACGGATTTTCGATGGGAATGCAGCTCCAGAGGAGTCCCATCCTGCGGATCCGGTGCCAGGGCAGCCGCTACCAGAAGGCACACATGCAGGACAAGATGATGTTTTCGACGTCTCTTCTGAACACACTGATCACAATATCAAACCCCTTGCTGCTGATAGCGGTGACCAAGAGCAACCTTTGGAATTAGAGGTTGAGGATGAGTTCATAGAGACAGTAGAGCCAGAGACCAATGACGAAACTAAAGTTATTGACTCCAAAGCAACAAAAGATATAAATTAAGCAAAGCCATGGATTTGCACGCACAATTATTAATAGATTTTTTATTACACTGTACAGGTATCAATGAATCGACTGCCATGAAGGAAGCTGTTCATCAATACTTGCGTGACCGTTTTGCGCCCAAGGTGCTGAAGGTGAGGGAAGGCTATATGCCTTTTTTTGAGGAAGGAACCATTTTCTACGAGTTCCAAAACAAGTACTTTTTTTGCCTAGAGATCAATCAACCTGAGGTAATTGAAATATCAGGAACGGATCAGCCTCCGATGAGTGAAATGGAATTAAAGTCTTTAGAAAAAGCTATTGTTTCTTTTAAAGAGAAGTACCAAAAAATGAATGTGCTAAGAAGCCTAACTTATATTGATGATGTCACTGGTTTATACAATCAGCGCTATTTGGAGGCTGCCTTAGACCGGGAGCTTTCTTTGTCTAAGCGAAATAAAAATCCTTTTTCTGTTTTATTTTTGGACTTGGATCATTTTAAAGAAATAAACGACAGCCATGGGCATTTGGTGGGAAGTCGTGCTCTATGGGAGGTTGGCAAAGAAATAAAAAACACCGTTCGGGAATCGGATATTACTTTTCGCTTTGGTGGTGATGAGTTTGTTTGTATCCTTTCCAATACGGATCAAACGGAAGCTATGGTGGTGGCTGAACGGGTACGAATTTGCATCAGCAATAAAAAATTTCTAACCACAGAAAATTTAAATGTTCGCCTATCTGTAAGCATTGGTGTGGCTTCCTATCCAGACCATGCTCTTACCAGAGAGGATATTCTCAATGCAGCGGACAAAGCCCTATACGGAGTAAAAGAAAGTTCCAGGAATAAAGTGATTTTATCAAGGATCACTAAGCCCTAATGGCGAAAAAAATAAAATTAATAGTGAGTGACTTTCATTTGGGGAAAGGTTGCTTCCTAAAGGATGGTACTGCTAATATTCTGGAGGATTTTCAGTTTGCCTCCAAGTTTGTGGAATTTTTAAAATTTTATAGTAGTGACGACCATAAAGAAGCGCATGTGGAGCTTATTATAAATGGAGATTTCTTAAACCTACTGCAAGGTGATTATTTAGGAGTACATTCCTATCTAATTACAGAAAAAAAAACCAACTATATGCTCCACTCCATCATCGCTGGTCACCCGGAGGTCTTTCAGGCTCTTAAGTATTTTATGGAGCAACCCAACCATGAGATTGCTTATGTAATTGGCAACCACGATCAAGCTCTCCTATTCCCCGCTCCAAGAAGAATTTTATGTGATTATATCGGCAAGGATTTGCGTTTCTACGACACGTACTATGAATTCAGTGGTGTGCATATAGAGCACGGTCACCAGTACGAGTCCGTCAATAAATGCGACATTCAAAACTATGAAATACGAGATCCCATGTATCCTGAGCCGGTGTTAAATTTACCCTGGGCCTCTCTTTTCGTGGCAGGATACTTGCCTAAGATGAAAAAGAAACGTCCCTATGTGGATAAAATAAAGCCCTTTACTTCCTATATTCGCTGGGCTCTTATTCATGACTTCTTTTTTGCCATTTATATGATTATCTATTCCTGTACCACCTTTTTAAAAATGTCTCTTTTACAAAGTAAATATCCTCTTTTAGATTTTCACCTCACCTTGGAAAGGCTCAAAGGACTCACCCTTTATCCTTCTTTTGTAAATATAGCTAGAAAACTACTGCAAAGAAAAAAGCAACTACATACTGTTATTTTCTCCCATACCCATGTATTGCGCTATCGACAATGGGCTGGAGGACTGGAGTACTTTAATGTGGGCACATGGAATGAGTTTACTAATTTAGATATAGGAAACTTTGGCTTACAGCACTTCCTAACCTACGGATACATTGAGCAAGAAGACAATCAAAAACCACGCACCAGTCTCAAGGAATGGAAAGGAAGTTGGGAACCCTCAGTGGAAGCTTCCAGTGTGCCCAATATACCCAGTGGAAAAACCCCATTTTAAGTTTTTCAAAAGACTAGGGCGCATGGATAGGGACTATAAAAAATTTTTCTCCTTAGCCCTGCCCAGTATTCTCACAAACCTAACGATTCCATTGGCTAGTATTGTTGATCTGGCTCTGCTGGGTCACTTCTCGGATGTAAAGCAACTAGGGGGTGTGGCTCTTGGTGCGATTATTCTAAACTCACTGTACTGGATATTTTCCTTCCTGCGAATGAGTACAACTGGTCTCACAAGCATCGCTTCAGGTGAGGGAAATAAGGAAGAAATAGTTTCTCTTTTTTTCCGCGCCCTATTTTTAAGTTTTGTTTTTGGACTACTATTCTGGATAGTGCAAACACCTTTAATCCATGCTTCCTTTTGGCTCTTGAGTGGCGAAGAGGTAGTAAAGTCTGTGGGTATAGGCTATACATACTATGGAATTTGGGGCATGCCCTTTACCTTAGCGGGATTTGCTATTATGGGTTGGCTTTTGGGCCGACAAAAGCCCCTCTGTATCCTATATTATTCCACTGCACTCAATGGATCCAATATTATCTTCGACTGGATTTTTATTTATAAGCTGGGTTGGGGTGCTCAAGGAGCAGGGCTAGCCACCATGATCGCAAGCATTCTTGCCTTTATCCTGGGTTTGTTTTTAGTGCGCTCCCAATGGAAGGGCTTACCAAAGATAAACCTGCCCGCTGTTTTTCAAAAGAGTAATTTAGAAAAATTTTTAAACCTAAGTGGAAATATTCTAGTTCGAACATTTTTATTGATGCTAACCTTTTCTTTTTTCATCAATGGCTCTGCTCGATTCAGCACAAACCTACTGGTTGCCAACACTATTCTTCTACGTCTTTTCTTCATGGCTTCCTATTTCAGTGATGGCTTTGCTTTCGCACTGGAAAGTGTAGTGGGAAAATATGATGCTAGTGGCGAACGGTCGAAAATGAAAAAAATATTTCATCTAGGTATTTATTGTAACCTACTGGTGGCTGTCGTTTTTTGTGGTGCTTACCTATTTTTCAGTAATTTTGTGCTCTCCCTTTTAACCAAACACCAGGAAGTAATTGAAATAGCTCAAGCCTACCTGCCTTTTTCCTGTGCCGTGATCTTTGTGGGAAGTGTTGCATTTATTTTAGACGGCATGGCCATTGGCCTAGCTAAGGGAAGGGAAATGCGAAACTCCATGAGCCTTTCAGTGCTTCTTGGCTTCGTTCCGTTTTATATTTGGGCTTACACGGATAACTACCCTGAAGCCCTATGGTGGGGAATGATACTATTTATGGCACTTCGATCCCTATCTTTATATAAATTTTTAAAAATACACTAATTTTCTTGCACCCACTATATTTTCCACCCATACTTATACTTATGATGATGTGTGCTGCTTCTTTTTGTTGGATGTCTTTTGGTCTTTTGGTGCTTTGGGTTTTAATTGCCTCTGGCCTTTTATTCTATACTTGGAATAAAGTTGTTTGTGCTCAATGGAGTGGGCGAAGTCCATTTCAATTTTACCACGCACTCCTAGTAGTACTCACGATATTAGCTTTCTGTTTACCTGCAAAATACATGAAAAAACGTGGTGGACACTATGGGAAGCACTCATACAAAAGCAGGAGTTACCACGACGGCAGCACTACGGAAAAACATGGATACCGTGGAGACCATTCCGGCTGCAATCACGCTTGGAAAAACGGTAGCACCACAGAAAAACAAAAACACCGTAAAGAGCGCCGCATGCAGCGCCGTAATAATAAAGAAAATAAAAGCGAATAGGCTATAAACGATAGCCCAGAGTTAGACCAAACCAAGCACCATTGGTTTGCCCCACAAAAATATACGGAGCCGCTCGAAATACAAAGTTGTTACGCTCGAACTCGTAGCCTATACCTGCGGACGCCGCCAAACCCGATCCCGTGACTAAGCCTGTACCCTGAGTATTGGAAGAACCAATGGATAGATTGGCCCCAGCACTAACAAAAAGGCGGCCTTTGCTAAAAGTGGAAAAATAGTAATTGGCGTAGAGAGGAAGGATGAGCAGCGCACCTTTGGTAGAACCCTGACCAACGGAGTAGGTGGAAAAACCAGCTCCTGCTTGCACATTGCTATTTACGGGCCAGTCGTAGTTTATACTATAGAGTCCACCCCGTCCCAGCATTTCAAAGGAAAGAACGCCAGAGGAAGAGGAAGAGGAAGAGTCCCAAGAAGAGATGCCAGCCCCATGGGCGGGGGAAAAGGAGGTTGCGACGATAAACATACATACGAGTAATATAGATTTCATAACTTAGACTGTATGGGAGAGACGAGCTTTTGTCAAAATTTCACTCGATCCCTTCACTGGTCTCACAAACCAAATAACCGTGCCTTTCAGTCCATTAATGGCATATTTATGTTTTCCTTGAGATCGCACCCCGCATTAACCAAGCCATAACTCACTGTTCTCAAAGCCATTTTGGTGACGTTTTTTGTGAGTCAATTCGGCGCACAATAAAAAAATCGAAATAACTATTGACATGATGCATAAATTAATGCATTATGCACTCACTGACTAGAGGCATGGTGCAGCTAGACAGGAAAAACAATTAATGAAGGAGAAAACTTATGAAAAACATACTAACAATCACAGCAATGGCACTTGCCATGGCATTACCGACCATAGGACATACTTATGGTGATGACGAATGGACAAATGAGAATCTGTTTTGGCGAGAAGTAGCAGACAGGGACACTGGTACGGAACCGTGCATTGACGAGCTCAATCGTCACTTGATGGTTGGTTTTTCAGCTGGGTTAACAGGACCCTTAGGCTTTCTTGCCCAAGTCTCCGGATTGGAAGACACAGGTAGAGAATACAAAGAATGTAAGAGAAAATACGCTAATTGGTATTACTATTCGAAATGATAATCAAACTAAGCCGATAAACTGTAATTTACTATAAATTTGGAAGCCTTCTTTAGAAATAAGGAAGGATCCAAAAATCACTCGATTATTTCCAGTATTGTACGCCTTTTCAGCTTCGTAGAAGCCCCATTAAGGATGGTGCGAATAGCACGAGCCGTACGACCTTGCTTGCCAATCATCTTGCCTAGGTCATCTTTCGAAACACTCAGTTCAATGACTGTAGTTTGCTCCCCTCGAACTTGACGCACCTTCACGTCCCCTGGACTATCCACCAATGCCTCCGCAATGTGAGAAATCAGCTTGCCCAGTTCATCTATTTCCTGACTTTTACTTTCTTCTTCTCCCATGAATAACCCCCAACAATAACAATAAACACAAGCCTGAAAAATTTAAGGCCAAGGTTAATCTCAGCGTTTTAACTATACTATTATTTTGAACCGAATTTTAGAATTTGTACAACAGTTTCCGAGGGTTGCGCCCCTTTTGTGAGCCAGGCTTGGTACTTTTCCTTGTCGATATAGGCCTTATCCTGGCTTTTTTCCTTATGCGGATCATAAAAACCTAATGTTTCTAGTACCTTACCCTGATTTCGCTTGCGAGAGTCCAAGGCCACAATGTGGTAGTAAGGTTGCCCTTTTCTACCTTTTAACGTTAAACGAACTTTTACCATATAGGTCTTGTTTAATACAAAAAGCACAGGTACGCAAGCTCCTTAATGCTTTTTCAGCCTGTATCTCGAATAAGCTCTCACAAAAGCCCAGTCACGAAAAGGATCTCCCCTATAGATTATCAACGGAGATAGGCGTTTTGCTACAAGAAGCATTTCTCCCACCAATCGAACATATATCCGTAGTTGTGGCACCCAGTTCCCCATAGGCGTTCCCTCCCCAGCATTTTGCAGTTCCACCACTAATAAGTGCGCAAATGTGATCATCTTCAGTTTTGATTTCACTGGCATCGCTTAAACCTGAAACCGTAACTGGTGTATCGCTATCTGTTGTACTATTATTGCCCAGTTCTCCCCACTCATTCCTTCCCCAGCACTTCACAGTACCCGCTTCATCTATTTCCGTGGTGGCTGTATCATCTTCTAAAACTGCACAACTAAATCGATCTCCTAAAGCAAGTTGACTTGCATTATTTAAACCAGAAACCGTAACTGGTGTTGGGCTATCTGTTGTACTATTATCACCGAGTTGCCCGTTATCATTCTTTCCCCAGCATTTTACTGTACTGCCACTAATAATTGCGCAAGTGTGATCTACTCCTATGGAGACTTGGGTTGCATTGGATAAGCCAGTAACCGTAACTGGCGCTGGACTACAGGCCTCATCATTACATGTATCTGTAGTCGTGGCACCTAACTGTCCAGATTCATTATACCCCCAGCATTTTACCGTGGCACCACTAACAACTGCACAAGCGTGCAAAGGTCCTGCGGACATTTGAGTGATACCGCTTAAGCTAGACACTGCAACGGGTGTTAGACTATTGCTTGCGCTACCTCTACCCAATTGTCCAGTGCCATTACCCCCCCAGCATTTTGCAGTATTATCCTTTAAAAGAGCGCAACTGTGGAACTCTCCTGCAAAAACTTTCTTGGCATTACTTAGGCCAGAAACCACAACTGGTGTTGTGCTTTTATCTCCCTCACTACCGCCACTGTTATTACCCAGTTGACCATCCCTATTATTTCCCCAACACTTTACAGTACCGCCAATGATAAGTGCACAAGCGTGACCGTGTCCCAAAGAAATTTGACTTACACTGCTTACGCCGGAAACTGTAACCGCTGCTATGCTATCGGTTGTGCTGTCATTGCCCAGCTGACCAAACTCATTCTTTCCCCAGCATTTTACCGTGCCACCGCTAATAATTGAGCAGCTGTATTGAGTTCCTGTGGCAATTTGTGTGACAACAGTGCTTGGGTTTGGGTTTGGGTTTGGGTCTGGGTCTGGGCCTGGACTCGGGATCGGATCCGGTTCATCTGCTAGGTCCGTTATAGTTACTAACGGATCAGCACATGCACTCAACAAAAGAAAAAGAATTGCTGGTAAGATAAAAAGTTTTTTAAACATCGTCCTCCTATTACATACTATCAATTACTATGAGTATCGGTGAGCCAAAAGAAAACTTTAATTTCCGTTACAATATTTCATGAATTTAGAAGAGCGTGTACAAGAAACCGGCTAAATCCCATCATTTGTTTTCCTCTCCGATTGATTAAAAAATCAATGCCCCATAAAAAGTAACAGCACTTTAAAAAGATATTGTAGTTTTTTTATAAAATAAAAATTATTTATATCGACAAAATAAAACATTTTATAATTTAATCTTACCGACAGTCAACACTCATTTGTGGTCAAAAAAATAATTGCAAGCGGTACGCACACTTTTAAAGTAAAAAATATTTATCTGTGAAACGGAAATAAGTGCATCATCCTTGCTCAAACTCCATTTTTATGGGTATAGGAATCAAGCTACATCCATATTTATCTCTAAGTTACCCGTTCAGGCTACTTTAGCCTATGAATTTCACTGCTGTTTACTAAATTGAATAATAGAATCCAGAGAAAAAGGATTTTTCTAAAATTAATTCTGGGAATAGCTTAAAAATGATCTAACCGTACGCGGTGGAATGTATCTCTGTTGATAGGTCATCGAAAATCTTTATTAACTTTTTCTGAATCTCCTTTTTGAATGAGAGGATCAATCGCATAAAGTCAAAAGTTTTCATGATAGCAAAGGTTGTTTCTGTATACACGATAATATCAGGGTTTTTCTCCTCTGGTCGCTTTTGCCTGTATGTTTTTAATGTGAAATCATCAAGTGATTCACACTCTTCCGAGTTAAGAAAGAGATTGAAAAGGTTGTAAGCAATCGTTCCCATTACAACCCTAAAGACAACCTGGGTGTATTTTTTGGAAGGTAGTTTCTCTAGTCCCTGAAAGCACTTCATTTGGCGGTGAGATTCTTCAATTTCTGTGCGCAAGTCATACGTGCTTAAAACTGCCTTTGCTGATTTATTTTTCCTAGTATCTGCAAAAATAATGTTTTCTTCCTCACCGTTTCTCTTTGTAAAATTAACTAATACACCACTTTTAAATACAGAAAACGATTTCCAGTCCAAATCGTCCTCCTTAAGTTCCTTTATTCTTTGTTTGTGTCTTGTGGGGTGAGGTGCCCATTTATTTTCTGCCAAAGCTTCAGCAACTGCGTATTTACTTACCTCTAAACTCTTTTTTAAGGGAATGCAGACATCAATTCCACGATCCTGCTTTAAAGAGGTTATCCATTTGCTATCTAAAAAACCTCTATCCATGATTAAAACGGAATCTCTTTCAAAATTAAAGTTCTTTACCAGTTCTCTTCCAAGGGGAAGGTCATGCTCATTGATAGGGGAAAATTTCATTGCACGAATAATTCCCTTTCGGTCGATGATTTCTTGAATCCAGACAACCTTATATCCATACTCAGAATTATTCTCCGCATTTTTTAAAACTCCAGCACCTTGAAAACTTTCGAAAAGATGTTTTGGAATATGTAACTTAGTTCCATCAATAATATAGTGATGAGTTCTTCCAACCGACTGCTCTTTGAATATATTATTTAGGATACCATTAAACCAATCTACTATATCCCCTGCCTTAGTTGATAGTAAGACGTGTTTTAGAGTCTCTCCATGAAATGCAACCTCTCTAGGGTACTTATTTTTTCTATTAAACCCATCTTCCAGCACTTTAGCTGAGTATCCTAATTTAGCTATTAGCTCTGCTGAATTTAACATATAAGGTGCTGAAACTAACGAGTGTTCATCATTTAGCCGTTGAATAATCTGCGCTAATAAAAGAAACTCAATAGGAACTTCATATCTTTTTCTTGGATCAGGAAAGGACTTTAATACATCCTGCAAGAACCCTTCATCGAGAGCATATTTGGCAATGGAATCGACCGGCATTTTTTGACTTATTCTAACAGACTCTATAATGCCTTTCTTCAGTGATTCAATCGTCTTTTTCTTATCATTTTTTATTATTGGTAGATCAGGAAACATTCTAAAAGGTTAAATTATTTTTGATCAAAACGCATGATTATTTTTCATACACGGTATTGGGGTTCAAATGAAGAATTTTTCAACACCGTTTCTTGTATTTATTTTTTCTTTGACACGAATTCTCTCCGTTTCACAACTTTCTAGTTGTGTGTCAAAAAAAATAATATTAATATATTTATTGGACCATATAAAAAGAATATAAGAAGAGATCTAAACCATGCGCTTACTATACATATTTTTTATTCTATCTGTTACCGGTTGTGCGGATTACAGAAAACTAAACGGGTGTCCTGAAAACTTTGTTGCTGTACCTGGCTTAGCTGGATATTCAGCGGGCTTTTGTGTTTCCAAATATGAAATGAAACAGGTAGATGGAACTGGTCAAGCCATATCACAACCTAAAACAGCACCGTGGAACAATCTAACCCATGCTACTGCCCTCGCTGCTTGTAGAGCTATGGGAGAAGGCTATGATTTAATCACAAACGACGAGTGGCAAGTGCTGGCTAGAAACATTGAGTTTGTACGATGGAATTGGTCTGGAAGAACTATTGGATCTGCCGGTGGTATTAACCGGGGAATATTTAGTTTCAATAGCCAGCCTCTTGAGGCCTCTGATGATGATAATGAGGCTTGTTTTAAGGTTCCAAACCTCACAGGTTCCTGCGATGCGAACACTTGGCACCCTAATCGACGAACACATATCCTTCCTAATGCTCAGATTATTTGGGATGTGGCAGGAAATAGTGCCTCTTTTGTACGCGGTGCTGTTAAAAAAAATCTTGATTATGATGAGGATAGCACTGATTATGTATCGCAAATAACAGACGCAAGCTACAGCCAGACGGCTGGTCTAATAATAGGAGAAATAACAGGTGTGGAAAGAACGGCCAAAGGGCATTTTGGTTCTGCAGGAGATTATAGTGAATTAGATACAGATCCTTTTGGAGGATTGGGTCTAGCATCGAAACTGAATCGTGATAACTATGACTTTATGACCCGAGGTGGTCTTCCAAGATATCGTGTCGGTGCTATTTTTAGTATGGACAAGGTTGATGGAAGCATTCATCATCAAACTGGTTTTCGGTGTGTGTATCATCGATAATTAGGGATCTTCGTGAGTATGGCTTTTTTCATCTGCCTAGAAATTTCTTGAGTAAACCCGATTTTGTCATTTGTTTTAACATCCGGTTGGTATCCGTATATTTTTTCACCATACGATTGACATCACTCACATGAGTGCCACTCCCTAAAGCAATCCGTACTCGACGGGAACCATTGAGAATCTTGTGGTTACGTCGCTCCCGTTTCGTCATGGATAAAATAATGGCTTCCATTTGTTTAAGTTCTTGTTCTGGGTTTGCATCTTTGAGTCGAGAGGATAGTTGCTGACCGCCTGGGAGCATTTTCAGCATACCGCTCACGGAACCTAACTTTTTCATCATTTTCATTTGTTGCAAAAAATCTTCTAGTGTAAAGGCGCCACTAGTAGCCTTTTCAAAACTTGCCTGTGCGTCCTCTTCGCTCACCACCTCTTGGACTTTTTCCACGAGACTTACCACATCGCCCATATCGAGAATACGGTCGGCTAGTCGCTTGGGTGAGAACAGTTCCAAGGCATCCACGCTTTCTCCCATTCCCACAAACTGTATGGGAACGCCGGTGAGGTATTTAATAGAAAGAGCAGCTCCTCCTCGAGCATCGCCATCTAATTTAGTAAGAATCACACCCGTTAGTGGAATATGTTCTTGGAAAGTTTGCACCACATTCACTGCATCTTGACCCATCATGGAGTCGGCAACAAAAAGGCTAGCATGGGGCTGTACAACTTTTTTTATGGCCGACACTTCATCCATGAGTTCCGTATCGATAGCCAATCGTCCGGCGGTATCAAAAATCACCACATCCACCACTTGTTTTTTCGCTTCTTTAATGGCAGCTTTAGAAATTTTTGCTGGGCTTTTGCTAAGATCGCTGTCGAAACAAGGAACTCCCACCTTGCTTGCCATCTGTTGGAGTTGTTCTTTAGCAGCAGGACGACGATTATCCAACGGTACTAAAAGCACGGACTTCTTTTGTTTTTTCAAGTGACCGGCTAACTTCGCTGCCGACGTTGTCTTTCCCGATCCCTGCAAACCCACCAACAATACGGAAACGGGGGGCACGGCCTTGAGGTCGAAAGAAATTTCCTCGTCACTGCCTCCCAAGAAGCGAACAAGAGAGTCATGAACAATCTTTATCAACTGCTGACCTGGGCTTATATTTTTTAATAGGTCTTGGCTTAAAGCCTCCTGTTCCACCCCATGGAGAAACTCTTTGACAACTTTAAAGTGTACGTCTGCCTCTAGGAGCGCTAGGCGAATACCTCTTAGGGTATCCTTGAGATCCTTTTCCGTAATTTTTCCCGTGCGACCAAAGGTGCGGATGGGCTTTAAAAGCTTTTCGGTCAAGGCATCAAACACGTTTTTTTTCCCGTATATTTTATGGAGTTGCCATAGTCTACAATGCCACCATGGGCTTGTCCATATTCTATACATCTTTCCAGTAGCAATAAATTAGACAGCTCAACGCTGTTTATCCTGTTTGAACTCCCTGATTTCCAAGGGTTTTCCCTGTGTCAAATACCTCTTGACTATACGCCAAATACTGTATTAAAATAGTAGTATATAGGTTTCTCAACCATAACCTTGCGGGGGGTTTATTTATGAAAATTAGAAAAAAACACTCTTTTATACCCTTATTTTACTGGCGACAAGTACTAGGCACTGCCCTAGTCTTTACCCTCGCACTAACAATGTTGCCAAGTGTAGCTAGTGGCACTTGCGGTACTCAAGGCACACCTGCTTGTCCAAGCCTCAAAAACCCAGCTAGCCCAGCAAGTGGAACAGATTCAATCGGTGTAGCAGATGAAACAAATTCAGTAGCAGCAAAAGCAAAAGCATTACAAAAAAGACAGCAAGAAGTAGCAGCAGAATTAGAACTTTGTCCGGAAACAGCACCTGCTGGTTTTGGTGCTTTCATTGATTTTATTTGGCCAGACCATTGTAATGTGTTTCATAGAGCAGCAGAAGCAGTAAATGCTCAGCTAACACCCGCATGTGCGGGTCCAACATGTAAAGCAAGTGCTGTTGAAGCAACTGAGGGGCTAAGAACTTCTGCAGAAATCTATAAATGGTCACAACGCTCTGGAATCATAGCAGCAGGAGCAGTGATAGCTTCAGACGGTTTTCAAGGAGTGGCAATGACAAGGATTCTTTAGAGTCATCTGCTAAGATGCATAAAATAGCTGGCAGTGCTTCTATTGCAGCAGGAGCAGTGGATGCTGCCTTATCTCTAAAAGCATGGAATTCCGAACGGCAAAAAGTGAATAGCATTAACTGTATATCTCCCACCACAGGTCTGCCAGTACCATCTTGTACGGCTGGAAAGGCCGCAGCGATCGAAAAAATCAACGAAGCAATTAGCGAGGCTGCTTTCATGAGTACAGCCAAAATAACTGCTGGGTCGATTGCTATAAAAATAGGAAGCGATTCTGCTAAGAGTGCTAATGACCTAGGTGATATTCCCGAACCCAAATCCGAACCTGGTGGACCCGGAATTATACCTAAACCCGAACCTAGACCCGACAATAATGCCAAGTATGACGAAGCTTCATCAGGAAGCGCTTCTGCAATGAAAAAGGAGGATTTTCCCGAGAATGCTAGTGGTTCTTCCCGGGCAGCAATTGGACAGTCAACAAGTCAACTGGCAGCAAGTGAGAGGACAGTGGGTGAAGAAGATATTTCAATTTCTACTGTTGCTGCCGATTCCAACAACTCAGGCTCTCCGGGTTATGGACAAGCATCCATAGGTTCTGGCGGCTTTACCAGTGGCGTGGATGGTGGCTCACAAGGAAACACTTCAGTGGGTTCTGCCAATGGTGTAATGGATATAGGTAGTTCCGATGGTGGTTTTGGAAAAATTATAAATTCTCTTGCCGGCGATAATGGAGAATCAGGCAAAAAAAATCATATTTCTATCGCTCAATCAAGAGCTGCCTATGGGCAATCTCTAAAGTTAGGATCAGGAAGAAACTCTTCCTCTATTTTTGAACGTGTCCACAGCGCTATTAAAAGAAATATGAAGGAAGGATCTGTTTATGGAGATTAGAAAAAAACACTCTTTTATACCCTTATTTTACTGGCGACAAGTACTAGGCACTGCCCTAGTCTTTACCCTCGCACTAACAATGTTGCCAAACGTGGCTAAAGGAACATCAACATTTTCAGATAATGGCACTCTATTGGTAAAGGAACGCCGGTGTGAGAAAAAGCGTACTCGGCAGGGATTTAAAAACGTTTGCTTTGATTACTTCAGGGAGGCAACACCAGAAGAAATCGCAGCTTTTAGAGGAGAAAATACCAGCGCAGTAGCTGATAAGGGAATAGGTGTAGCAGACGGATCAGGTGGACCAAGTTTAGATACAACAGGGCCAGTAAGGCCAGCATCGGGGGAATCGCAAGCAAAAGCAAATGCACAAATAGATCAAAGAAACGCAGATTTAACGGCAAAAAACGAACAACAAGCGCTAGCAAAAGAACAAGCACTTTGTCCAGACACAGCGCCTACTGGTTTTGGTGCTTTCATTGATTTTATTTGGCCAGACCATTGTAATGTGTTTCATAGAGCAGCAGAAGCAGTAAATGCTCAGCTAACACCCGCATGTGCGGGTCCAACATGTAAAGCAAGTGCTGTTGAAGCAACTGAGGGGCTGCGCACTTCTGCAGAAATCTATAAATGGTCAAATCGTGCTGGAATTGTGGCAGCAGGGGCAGTGGTAGCTTCAGAGGCTTTCAATAGTGGCAATGACAAGGATTCTTTAGAGGCATCTGCTAAGATGTATAGGGTAGCTGGTGGTGCTGCTGTTGCAGCAGGATCTGTGGATATTGCTTTATCTCTAAAAGCATGGATGTCTGAGCAGGAAAAAGTGAACAGCATTAACTGTATATCCCCCAGCACAGGCCAACCGGACGCAGCTTGTACCGCTGGAAAAGATGCAGCGAACGTAAAAATCGACGAAGCAATTATGGAAGCTTCTCTCATGGGTAGCGCTAAAATAGTTGGTGGCTTGGGCGCTATAAAATTAGGAAGTGATTCTGCTAAGAGTGCTAACAACCTGAGTTCAGTAAAGTCCTCCGCTCCTCCTACAAAAGTTGACCCTGGCAAGCATTACGGTAGAGATAATGAATTTGACAAAACCTCAACAGGAGGAGCTTCTGTAGCTCAAGAGGAAAAATTTCCCGACTTTAGCAGTTCATCACAGGCAGCAAGTAAAAGAGATGCTGGAGGTATTCCTACTGCCGCTTCCGACAAGTCAGACTCTCCCGGAAATTATGGACAGTCGGCATCCACGGGTTCCAGTGGATCCCTCGGTGGGTCGAATATAGATGACTCGCAAGGGAACGCTTCCAGTGGTTTTATAAAAATATCTAAGGGAGGAACATCTTGGTCTGGCGGAGGTCGTGGTCTTGCCAATGGCGTAATGGATATGAGTGGATCTGATGGTGGTTTTGGAAACATTATGAGCTCTCTTATGGGTGGCAGTCAAAAACCAGAAAACAATAACTATGTTTCTATTGCTCAAGCCAAAGCCGACTATAAGCGCTCCCTACAGTCAGGCAAGGGTGGAAGTTCTCTATCTATTTTTGATCGCATCCACAGTGCTATCAAAAGAAATATGAAGGAGGGAAGCCTTTCTCCGAGGTAAATTATGTTTCAAAATCCATTGTCAATAATTAGCATATCTTTGTTATTCGCCTTAGGCGGAAGCAATCTCCTATATGCTAAAAGTAGCCAGGGGTGTTTTAAAGAGAACAGTGATTGCCAGAAACATTTCAAAAAAATTAAAGCATGTTTGAACGTTCCTAAAACAAGTGCATCGTTAGTAAGAGCAGGATGCAAAAAAATAAGTACAGGCTTTCAGGATGCAACTAAATGGGATAATATTTTAGAGGCGCTCAAAACAAGTAGAAACACAAATCTTGCAGACATAACTGCCTCTTCTTCGGGGCAAAAGGATCAAAACGCTGCATGTGTGGAGCTTAACAAAAACTCATCTCAGGAAATGAAATCAGCTATTGCTAATTTAAAGGCGGCTTTTGAGAAAATAAATAAAGGCAAAAAACTTATAGATAAAGGGATAGCAAAACTCAGTGCACAGCAAGCTGCAAATCCAAAAGAAATCAAGAAGTACCAGGAATATTCCACTGCTGCGGAAAATATAAAGAGCCAAATCAAGAAAGAAATCAGAGAGTACTCCAGTCTCTCTAAAAATTTCAACAGCAATCAAGGAAAATGTGAACAAAATGAAAGCTCCACAAGCTCGCTAAAAAAACTTTATGAAAAAGAAAAGGAATTTAAAAAAGGCAAAGGAGGTCTTATATATGCTATGGGCAAGCAGCTACACTCTTTGGCCAAAGCTCGCAATAAAAGCATTAGCGGAAGCTCAGGGGCTAATCTTCTTTCAGATGCCGACATAAAACTACCTCCACTCCCCACTCTTGAATGGGATGAAGAAACAGAGGAAGCCCAAGCATCTTCAGATTTCACTACTTCTCTTGCAGGGAGGGCTGGAAATAAAAATATGGACAAGATTTTAAGTTCTAGCGAAGAATCGAATCCCAATACAAGTGGTGCTTCCACAGGTTTTCGTCACTCTAGTACACCCTCTGGAGGAACTGCCATACCTCCATCTACAGCAAGCTCCACACCATCTGCAACAGGATCCACACAATCCTCATCCGTAATTGATAGCAAAATTGAAGTTGGCGCTATTTTGGAAAATGAAGAGTCCAATCTTTTCGCTTCGATCGCTTGGTCTGGCGGTGGTGGTGGGCTTGGTAATGGAATAGCTGGCAGCATAGATCCCAGTTTTAAAAATTTCTTTAACGATCAGCCCAAGAAAAATAATCGTACATATTCCAGCTATACTAGTGACTCTTCTCCAGATAGGCATTTAGCCGAACGAAAGGAAACGAAAGATGAAACAAGAGATTCTTTATTTGACCGCATACACCTCCAAATTTCATTGCTCTATGAGCAAGGCGAGGTTCGGTAATTTTTAGAAAGGAAAAGAAAATGCTAAACTCAAAATACATTACATTTGCTCTATTTATGGGATTTCTATTTGCATTTCCTGCTTGGAACAATCCATCTCTAGCAGCTACAGAAAAGGAAGAGTGTGAGGAGAAGGATGGTAAGTATTGGGATGAAGATGATGAGGAATGTAAAAAGAAAAGAGCGAGAAGCAGGTGCAGTAAAAACACTGATAAATATAGTTCTGCTTGCGAAAAGGCAAGGGAAGCGATAGTTGATGCTAAAGATCGCCGTAAAATAGCCCAAGCTGCTGATCTGGCAACTGCGACTACCATTGGAATAATCAACGCAAATAATTTTAGGCCTTACGATGAAAAAGCTAGTATCAGGCAACAAAAAACTGCTTTAACAGTAACTGGAATCAGCATGGCAGCAAAGGTTGCAAACAATCTGTGGAGTGTGAGAGAACTCGATAAGGCAGCAGAGGAAGCTGAACGTGAAAGCACTAAGGTAGAGGGATTAAGAGAAAATTATAACCAAGCTCGTAGTCGAGCTCGACAAGCAAATTCTAACTCAATAGTAAATGCTGCGTTCGATGAACATTTAGATGAAAGCGAAACTATGAACGAACTATATAGAAAAAGTGCTCAAACGGCTCACGGCTCTATCCCCCTTACTGAAAAAAAGCACACTAATTTTGTGGGCGCTCTATCGACTGACGCAAAAGAGATCATTAATAAGGGTGGTGACAGCGTAAGTGCTTTTGGACGAAACGCCACACGTGCAAGGGATCAATTGAATAGTGCCAGAAGAGCTGCTGAAAATGCATCTGACGGGTCTATGGCTGAGACTCTTCTGAACTCAGTAGTCTTAGCTACGATTCCCATAGGTCTAAGCAGTTTAAACAGACTAGAAAAAAGTCTTGAACCAGTACCACTATCATCTGAGATAGAATTTGGTGAGAGACGTACTGTTGCTTCTACTGCTCCCGGGGATGACTTTATCAGCCTAGGTGATCTTGGTGGTGATGATAGATACGATGGCAGCGGTATTCCTGCTGGAGCGAGGCGAGGAATTGAAGCTAAAAATTCATTTCCAACGATAGAGCCAGATAAATCTGCTGCCAATAACCAAGGATTTGGTGCAGGTGTTGCTGGCGCTCCCGGCGGGGGCGGACTTGCTGGCGGTGCCAACGCTGATCCCAACTCTAATGATAATAATGATTTTGGCTATACGGGGAGTGGAAAAATTGATTATCGACCAAGCAGTGGCGCTAAAGGGCTAAACTCTGGGTTTTCCAATGCTCCCAGCAAAGCGAGTGCAATGCAAGAAGCTTTGAAATCCTTATTGGGTGGCAAAGGGGAAAAGGATAAAAACAGTCTTTCCTTTGGAGAGAACAAGGACAGAACCTTAGCCAGTAGAAGCGGAACTAATAGTGCTACGGATATTGGGGAGAAAAACGGGCGTACGATTTTCCAGCGCGTGCAGTCTGCGTATGAAAGAGCGCAACTGAGTGGTTCTATTTAGAGATCCCTCTGACTAGAGGCTCCCTCTAGCAAAATTTCTGCTATATCTTTCACCACCACAGTTTCCTGTTGTTCTTCTGTTTTTATGCCGTCGGTAATCATGGTTGTGCAGAATGGACAGTTTAAGGCCACTGTTTTTGTTTTCGTGGCAAGGAGTTCTTGGGTTCGTTCCACGTTAATTCGCTTGCCTGTTGTTTCTTCCATAAAAATCCTAGCGCCTCCAGCACCACAGCAAAGTCCTGACTTGCGATTTCGTTTCACTTCTTCGATTTTCACACCAGCGGCCTTTAGTAAATCTCTGGGAGCTTCGTACACACCATTCCAGCGTCCCATATAGCAGGAATCATGGTAGGTAACCGTTGTGTCTTGGTTTTTTGTTGGAATTTTTCCCTGTTTAACCAAGTCCAGAAGAAATGCGGAGTGGTGGACCACATTGTATTGGGCGCCAAAGGCTGGGTATTCATTTTTCAATGTATTGAAGCAGTGGGGGCAAGCAGCGAGTATGGTTCGGGGTTGGTATTTGCGGAGTGTTTTCACATTTTCTTGGATAAGCATTTGGGCTAGGTATTCATTGCCTGCACGTCGAGCAGGATCTCCGTTGCATTTTTCTTCCTTTCCCAGTATTGCAAAATCCACACCTGCCATTTGGAGAAGTTTCACAATGGCAGTGGCTACTTTTTTTGCTCTATCGTCGAAGGATCCAGCACAACCCACATAATAGAGCACTGAAGCCTTGGGGTGATCTGCCATTTGCTGTACGCCGAGGTCTGCGCACCAGTCTGCTCGTGTGTCGTGGGGGAAGGCCCAGGGGGCGAAATTATTTTCTAGGTTTTTAAATACGGTTTGTAATTCACTGGGAAATTCAGATTTCATTTGCACAAGATTTCTTCGAAGTTCAAAGATTGGATTCAATTGCTCAATTTTCACTGGGCAGTTTGTCTCACAGGCACGACAACTGGTACAAGCCCAGAGGACTTCGGGAGAAATTTCCCGACCTATACCAACAATTGCAGGCAGTGCCTTTTCTCCTTTTTTCAATATTATGGAGGCATTCTCCAAAAGTTCTTCCTTCAAGTCACGGATTATTTTCATGGGAGAGAGGGACTTTCCCGTAATTGTTGCTGGACAAGCTTCCTCGCAACGACCACATTCCGTGCAAGAGTACACGTCCAGTATATTTTTCCAGCTCAGTTCCGATATATTTCCCAGACCATAGCTTTCCACGGACTCATCTTCAAAATTTGTTTTTGGTAACGGCTTTGCCAGTTCCAGTCGTTGAAAAAATACATTGGGAGCCGCTGTGAGTATATGGAGGTGTTTCGAGTTAGGAATATAGGCAAGAAAGCCAAAGACCATAAGAAGGTGGGTCCAATAAAAAAACTCCAGTCCAATAAAAGCTTGCATGGAAGAAAGTTCCATTAGCCCTTGGGCAAAGAATGAGGAGAAAATAAAGTATTCATTTAAAACACTTTGTGGGTAGGAAATAATTCGAAAAACATTAAAGCCTAAAAGGGTAAGCATAAGCATGGCTGTAAATACAAGTATGAGTTTTGCGTCCAAGCTATTTTTTAAATGAGGAGGACGAAGAATTAGCCTACGGTAAAACCCAAAGACCACACCTAAAAGTACGCCCACTATGGCAAAGTCAGCCATCCATAGATACGCACCGTAGAGATTTATGGAAAGTATTCCTAAGTTTATTCCAAAACATCCCTCTATCACCATTTCCACCGTACCAATGGTAATAATTAAAAAGCCCCAAAAAATAAATGTGTGGGCTAGGCCCACAGTGAATTTATCCCGTCGAACAGAACGTTGCCAGATAACTTCTATGAGAAAATTTAGTAAACGTTTGGGTATTTCCTGAATACTTGGTCCCGGAGATTTCGCAGCTGCCATCAATAGGTATAATTTTCTTGTTTGGAAAAAGAAATATGCAGATGCGCTACAAAAGGTCAGTACCACAAGCAAGGGTTTGATTACTGCTATATACATGGACTCTTATAAAAACTCTTTTCCATCTTTGGTCAATTGCGGTGCAAGCTCAAACAGATCGGCCACCACTCCATAGTCTGCTTTTTGAAAAATAGGTGCACCAGGATCCGTATTAATAGCCACAATTACCTTGGACGTGCGCATGCCCGCTAAATGTTGTATGGCACCGCTAATGCCAAAAGCCAAATACAGCTCAGGAGATACGGTTTTACCTGTTTGTCCCACTTGATCCTTATGGGGGCGATAGCCTGCATCCACGGCAGCTCGGGAAGCTCCAACGGTGGCTCCCAGCACTTTAGCCAGATCTTCGAGTATTTGAAAGTTTTCTTTGCTTTTTAAGGATCGTCCTCCGGAAACAATTCGTTGTGCCTCTGTTAAGTCCACGATGTTGACATTTTCTCCCTCCACTCGATCTAGGACTTTTGTGGCAACGGGGCCCGGGTCTATGGGGGATACTTGCGTTTGTGGTGTGTGGGTTTGCGTGTTTTTTTCTTTCATTCCTAAGGAGTTCGGTCGAACAGTGGCCAAGTATGGCTTAGCACCTTGAAACTCCACGCGAGCATAACATTTTCCTGAATACAGGGCACGAGTGGCTCCTAGAGTATTGCCGTCAAAACTTAAATCCACGCAATCGCTGGCCATTCCTGCGTCCAACTGTGCTGCCATTCGAGGGAAAAAATCTTTTGTACAAGCGCTCACACTGGAAAGAATCATATCCACGTCTAGGGATTTCGCCATAGCGGTTAATGCGTTAGCAAAACCTTCGGGGGAATAGCTCTCCAGCCCGTCGTGCTCAAGCAGGTGTAGGGTGTGGGGGGAGTATTCTTGGATTTGAGCTTGCGCATTTTTGGTCGCCTTTCCCACAAGTACTCCATGGAGTTCCACTCCATTCCAAGTGGCCACATGGGAGAGTAGTTCCATGGAACTTTTCTTTAGTTCGTCGTTCGTATGCTCGCAAAAAACAAGTGCTTTTTTCATAGCGCTTTCGCCTCTTCTCGCAAGCGAGTCAATAACTCTTTGGATTGCGTGGGTATGTCTCCTTCGATCATCTGGCAACTTTTTCGTTCAGGTGGGAGAGTGAAGTTAAAGTATTTTAATTTTATGTCGCTGGCGTTTAAGCCTAAGTCGTCTAGGGAGACTTTTCGTATTTCCTTTTTCTTCGCTTTCATAATATTGGGCAAAGAGGCGTAACGGGGTTCGTTCATTCCTTTTTGGACCGCGATAAGACAGGGAGTGGGCACAACGTACTTTTCTATTACACCGCCCTCTATTTCCCGATCCACTTTCAGGGAGGAGGGATCGCTGTAGTCTATGCGAAGTACAATTGTAACAGCGGGTAGGTTTAGAAAGGAGCCCATGGCTTGGGTGACTTGGGCAGCATCGTCGTCGATAGCTTGTTTTCCTGTAAAAATAAGATGGGGACTGCCTTCTTTTTCCACGGTTTTCGCCAATGCTTTTGCAGCGAGATAGGAGTCAGCGTTTTCGGGGAGTTCCACATGGATAGCTTGGTCGCAACCCATGGCAAGGGCTGTGCGCAAGCAACTGGAGACCCTGTCAGGCCCTCCACTTAGCACTGTCACTGTAGCTGTGGGATTTCCTTCCTTAAAGCGTAGGGCTTCTTCCACGGCAAATTCGTCGTAAGGACACAGTATCCACTTGAGGTTTTCCCCTTGAACTCCGTTCCCGTCCGATCGAATCTGTATTCGGGCTTCTGTGTCCGGTACCTGCTTTACACAAACAAAAATATTCATTTCAACCAAACTTTGTAGCATAAAAAAGTATCCCGTGGGACGAGATATTTATTTTTCTAAATTTATCTATATGCATCATCTTTTTTCTCATCCAATCCCGGTAGGTAGTTGGGGTCGGTTCTTGGGCATTTGAGGTCGTAGACAGAGCACTGAAGTGCGGGAATTTTAGGTTTTTCTGGAATAATAGCAAATTGGGGAGGGGCTTTTACGCCGCAACCAGTCATCATAAGTCCCCATAGGATGAAAAATGTGCTGTTTAAGAGTTTTTTCATTCCCCAGTTGTACTAGAATTTTAGAGCTGTGCCAACCATGAATCCGGTATTCCCAAAGTCGACGCGCAGATCAATGGTTCGACTAAGTACTAGGGCGCTACCCAGGCCAAAAGTCAGGCGGTTTTCTTCCAAAAAATACAAGTATTCGCTGGAGAGCTTTCCCTCGGCGGACAAAAAGTTATGTTCATATCCCACATACAGGTAGGAGAAAAACAGATCATTCCATTCCTGGTTATAATACAGTCGTGCAAAGGCAGGAAATACTTCTACGCCCGTAAATTGTTCACCGTCAGGTAGAGACGTGTCTTTTACTCTAAATTTATATATACCCAATCCCACTTCCATGGAGAGGCGCAGTGGAATTTTCCTTTTAATCCACAGGTAGAAATTAAAGTTATGGATATAGCTAAGCCACGTTCCACTATAAATTGTGCTGGGATTCGCGTCAGGGGATTTAATTTTCAAGGGAATATTTGTATTCTGGAACCCTCCTAACCCAATATTAATACTGTGATCTTTTTTATACTGAGGTTTAGGAAACCTGGGCCTTAGGGTAGTTTCTGGATTATATTCTATTCCGTCTGGATCGGGCTCATACTCCCTTCCCTCCTTTGTGAAAAAGGGCTCACTACCTGGATTTTCATCTAGGTCGTCCACCAGTACTTCATCATCGGCAGACAATACGCCATCTGGAAGTTGAGGAACATCCGGCAAAGGGATGCCATAGAGCATATTATAGGCCTCTCCCTTATAGAGTATTTCCTTGGAGTATGTGGCCACAATATAAACAGCCGACTGATCGGGGAAAAGTTTAATCACCCGTGCAGCCACAATTTTTTTATCTCTTCGTCGAATCAATATGGCTTCATTTATGACCAGCCCTATTCGTTTCCCCACATTGATCATCAGAGTAAGGCCTGTGGAGCTTTTTTCTAAAATAAGGACTTCGCTTCGCTTTGCGCTACTTTCTTCTACCCATAGGAGCATGACTAAAGGTATGATAAGAAAAAATAGAGTTTTTCTTCGTGTCTGGTTTACCATTCTTGTTACAGAATAAGAGGGACAGCCCAGGAAGTCAATTATTAGGGGAAGGTAACGTGAAAGCAAGCAATGAAACCATCGCCCAGTCCCTCTTAAACACCAAGCACCTAAACTGTGCTAGCCTGCCCACCCCTATCCATCGCCTCAACCGACTCTCGGAAGAGCTGGGAGTGGATTTGCATATAAAGCGCGACGATGTCACTGATTTTATTTTAGGTGGTAACAAGGTACGCAAATTAAACTTTCTTTTTCAAGAGGCTCTCGACAAGGGGAGCACTTGTGTGATCACCTGTGGAGGTATTCAGTCCAATCATTGTAGGGCTGTGGCTGCCCTTGCTGCCCGCCTTGGCTTGGATTGTGTTTTGCTCCTTGCGGGGCAACCGCAAGTTATTCAGGGCAATTTACTTTTGAGCCATCTATTTTCTGCGGAAATTCACTATGTGAGCAAGGAGGAGTATGAGGAGAAAAGTTTACTCCTACGAAAGTTAGCCTCTCAGGTAAGGGACCGGGGTGGTAAGCCCTATATTATTCCTGAGGGTGGATCCAATACGCTGGGCATGATGGGTTATATACATATGTGGCAAGAGTTAGAGGCGCAGTTGGGCACGGAGGATATTCCAAAAAGTTTTGATTCTATTGTGAGTGCCACAGGAAGTGGGGGCACACAGGGTGGTTTAATTTTAGGAAAAATGGGATCGAAATCCCCTATTGCTACTATGCGAGTGGTGGGAGTAAATGTTTGTTACGACAAGAAAAAAACATTTCAATTGATAAAAGATCTCCTTTGGAAGTCTATTACTCAAAATCAATGGCCCTATTCTTTTCTTCATTCGGACATTGACTTGCTCGACGGTTTTATCGGCAAAGGATATGGAAAAACAACTCCTGAAGAATTACGCTTTATTCATAAAGTGGCTCGTACCGAGGGTGTTTTACTGGACCCCACCTATTCGGGAAAAGCTTTTCTGGGACTCTACGAGACTCTTAAAAAAGATAAGCACGCCTTTGGAAAATCCATTCTATTTCTTCACACAGGTGGTGCCTTTGCTAATTTCATCCATGAAAGAGAGTGGCAGGAGATTGTGGGATGAGAGCAAGCTCGAAAAATTTTTTCTCGATTTTTTTTTTCTCCCTATTTTTCTCGATTTTTTTTATTGCCTTCGCCTTTGACTACAGCCATGCATCTGAACTAAGGGCAGATCAGGTCAGCGATTTCTTTTTAGCGGGAACAAAGCTTCTCAAGGAGAAGAAGTATCCTCAGGCAATAAAAGAATTTGAAGCGGCTGCACAGGAAAACCCTAAGCACGTGGCTACTTATTTGGGTTGGGCACGGGGATTGGTTCTATCCCGAAAGCGAAAAGTTGGTTTGGAAAAACTCTCCCAGGCTATGGCGATAGCAAAAAATACAGAAGACCGGAAGAAAATCCGAAAGCAGTATGGTATTTTTTCTGAGATTTTTTATACAAACAAAACTTTCCAAAAGTACCAGGACGGCTTAAATTCATTGAAGGTAAAAAAGCTTCGCGAGGCTTTGCAAAATTTCGAGAAAGCCCTCGCCAAGGATCCCTTCAATGTTCTAATTTTACTCACCTATGGACAAACGCTGCGGGGACTAGACGAATGGGGCGCGGCGGTAAAAGCATTAGAGCAGGCATTTACCTTAAACCCCTATAAAAGAGAACTTCGTTTTCAATTAAGCCTTACTTTGCTCCATCGCAAGCCCAAGCAATCTTTAAAGGTCATGAAGCCTATTATAAGATCCAAAAATGCTCGAACAAAAGATATTATTTTATACGCTAGAGTGTTGGGGCAGTTGGGAAAATTAAAACAAGCCATTAAATTTTTAGAAGAAAATAGGGACAAGAGGAAAACAGAAATTCATGCTTTATACTGGCTGGGGAAACTATACTCTCAAACGACAAATGGAAGTTGGCAAGCAAGGAAATACCTCACCATATTTCTACGCCAAGAGAGACGACTGAAAACCCCATCCCTTACCGCACTCCGCGAGGATGGGGAAAAAACCCTATCTGCCGTAAACAAACATTTAGGCTTAGAGCCAGCTAGTAAATAACTGTTACAGGGTATTCCCTCCAATTATTTCCTCAAAAAAACAATCAATCCTTAATATTCTACGAAAATGGACGATAGGTATTGTAGGGAGACATAGTTATGAAAAATATATTTGTAGTTTTGCTTTTTACGTTCTTTTACATCAGTTGTGCTTCACTTACCGGTCCAGTGGGGGATAATAACATGGATTACGAAATGGATGATGCTCCTGAAGCAGAAGAAATTGCGGACATAGAGGGAGAAGAGGAAGAGCTGGAAGAGGAAATGGCTGAGATGGAAGAAATTTCTCCAGATGAAAAAATGGCCAGCTATAAAGTGCGCAAGGGCGATACGTTAATGAAGATTGCGCATCATCTCTATGGAGATGTAAGTCGTTGGCGAGATATTCTTTCTTGGAATCAAGACATTATTTCCAAAAGTACTGACCTTTCCATTGGTTCACAATTAAAGTTCGTGGACACGAATCGATTTTATGTAAAGAAATTAAAGCATTCCTACTTAATCCAAGAAGGAAATACCTTGGGTGGTATTGCTGCTCGTCTCTATGGACAATTCAGCAAATGGCAAAAACTACAGAATTACAACTCTCGCTTGATTAGGGATCCAAATATTATCTACGCTGGATTTCTACTCTATTACAGCATTAGTAAGCAAGAATTAAAAGCGGCGAAAGGTGTGAAAATTAGTTCTCGCTCTAAGCGGCGCCTTCCCTCGAAGGTAAAGAGAATAAATCGTTCGCCTGCGGGTTTCAATAAGAAGTCAGCACCTAGTAAATAGGCAAGTTGCCCTTGCTAGGATCTAGCAAAGGCAATTGATGGTAAACAGTTATTTTATTTTTTTGTGAAGCTTACCAGTAATGTAGTAAATTCATACTCCTCACCACTGATGATTATCTTATCCTTCACTATTCCGTTCAGGGGTAGCCCTTGGGTCGACCAACGATCCATCTCTTGTCCTATAGAGACTAAGATTACTCTTCTGTATGTAGTTCTAAATGTTCCCGCAGGAACAGTGACTTCTACACCATCCTTTTGTTTAATAATTTTAGTGCTAATATCAGGAATCGCTCTCTTCTCTCCGTTCACTCTGTATTCCTCTATTACACCTGTATCTCGATTGATCCTTACTATTTCTTCCTGATTTATAAGACCTTTAGATTCTATATGATAGAAAATAGAATTACCCTCCTCACTATGCACGAAACTCCTCACATGAATAGAGTCTTTACCATCAAGCTTGATAAGATAAATGGCTTCATCGCCCACCTTCCAGTCCTTTACATCTTGAGTAGCAAGCGTGGAGATTAACGCTGTTTTCATGGTTTGCGCAAGCTGCTTAGACAAATTAGGCTGAGCACCAGCGATAGTTGAACTTACTAAGCAGCCTGAGATTAGTAACGAAAATAGAGTTAATTTTAATTTTTTCATAATGTTTCCTTTCAATTAGTTTGTTATGGTTTATATACATGCTAGACTAGCATTGATACACATCTTTTGCTGATGTGTCAGGAAATGTCAGACAATACAAATTTAATAACTCTGGAGGGTTGATAAAATGAAATTTCAATGTAAAAAATATATTCTTGCTATAACGATAGTTGGTGTTTGTCTTTTATTAGGCAATATTGCACAAACAAATACAAATAAATATATACAAATGTTAGATACTAAAGAGCGCGTGTTGGGGGAAGCTATCGTAAAGTTTCGCCAAAAAGAAAGTCACACAACACAGGAAAAAATTCAAGCGACACAGAAAATGGAAAATATACTTCTTTCCATGGGAGTTTCCTCTTTTAAAAAATTTGCAACAGACAACCGGTTTTTCAAAGTTACATTGAGTAATGACAGGGACATGGCTCGCTTTCTAAAAGAGGCCAACAGAAATCCAGAAATATCTTACACAGAGCCCAATTACATCTATAGATCAATCGGCTATCGAGACTCAGAGATTACTCCTAATGATCCGAATTTTCAGAAGCAATGGGCCTTACACAATACTGGTCAAGAGGATCCGCGGGGACAGGTGGGAATTGCTGGCGCAGACATAGGTGCATTAGAAGCCTGGAAAATAACCAAAGGTTCTAAAGATATAATAGTGGCAGTACTCGATACGGGCGTAGACTATAATCACAGAGACCTTTACACCAATATATACCGCAATCATGGAGAGATTGGGGATGGCAAGCAAACCAATGGCATTGATGATGATGGCAATGGCTTCATCGATGATTATATAGGATGGAATTTTTTCCATTCTAGTAACAATCCCATGGATAATAGTGTTCACGGCACCCATTGCGCTGGAATAATCGGTGCAGAGGGTAATAATGACAAAGGCATAGTTGGCGTTTCATGGAATGTGCGCATTTTGCCTATTAAATTTATGAGCCAACACGGAGTTGGAACAGTTGTAGGCGCTGCTCAAGCTATACAATACGCCACAAAAATGGGTGCCCATATTATGAACAACTCTTGGGGCGGACATGAACATTCTCAAGCAATCCTAGACGCTATTAAAGAAGCCAAGGAAGCAGGAATTTTATTTGTGGCTGCCGCTGGAAATGAGACTCAGAATAGCGATACTATTCCCCATTATCCATCTAGTTATCCAGAAGAAAATATCATATCTGTAGCAGCAACAGATAACTCCGATTATTTAAGTTCTTTTAGTAACTGGGGCAGGGAGCTTGTGGATATTGCAGCACCTGGAAGTAATATCTACAGTACAGTTCCAAACAATAAATATGCTAGCTATAGCGGAACGTCTATGGCTACCCCCCATGTGGCAGGGGCTGCGGCCTTGTTATGGAGTGTGAATAAAGAGATGACTGCAATAGAGATAAAAGATCGATTGCTTCGCTCCAGAGATACACGGTTAGCTCTATCTCGTAAAATCCTGTCCAGTGGTCGACTAAATATCAATAATGCGATCCGTGGCATTTTCCCTGATCAAGTTCGAATTCCAAAAGAAAATGAATGGATAGATGGTGATGCCATTGAGCCTGTTGAATCTTCCCATCCGTATGAAGGCAATTCTTCCCAAAAATGGGTAATTCATGGTCCAGAGAATGCGAAATTTATGCGAGTTCATTTCTCCCGATTGGAATTGGAAGAGAAGTTCGACTTTGTACATATTCTTGATAGTAAAGGGAATCGTATGGATGTTATTTCTGGTACATCCCTCAATGGCACTACCTCATGGTTTGTAGTGGGAAATGAAATAACTATAAAACTTAAAACAGATTTTTCCGGAGCAGAATGGGGCTTTGCTATTAACAAATTTCAGTACATCGCACAATAGGGATTATTTCATCCTTTTTTGAAGCTCTCTAGCGATGTAAAAAGTCTGTGCCCATCACTAGTTTTCATTAAATTAAGACAGTTATGGATCCAAGGGATCAGCTAAAGAAGTCGTACAAACTGTTCATGACCCTCATTTGAGCTAGACACCTCCTAACCGAGGAGATGCAGTATGCAGAAATATCGAAAAAACCATTGGTGAGATTTCGCTGCAAAATCAAATTTTTAAAACAGCAAATGAAATTCTCAAAAAAAAACAGCGACGAGGAAAGTTCAGCTCGCCAAAGAAGTCATCCAGGAAATAGGTGCTGATATGAAGAAATCTATTATTTGTAAAACTTTAGAAGTTTCGCGCTCATCAATTTATTGGAAGCCGAAAGGAAAAACTGTAACAATAAGGTAACTGCGAAAAGACCAACCTATGGACAGAAAAGGATTATGTATCAGACTGCGTTGATTCAAAGACAACCTTGAGAATGCTGAAAGGTTGGTTTAAAGATTATAATAAAGAGGCTCCACATTCAGGACTTGGAATGATGAGTCCTTTGGAGTATAAAAAATTAACCGAGGTGTCTCGTCAAATGGAGACCAAAGCAAAACTGCCTTTGCTATATTAATCTAGCAAGGGCAGTTGGCAATAAAAATGGTTATTTTACTTTTGTGAAACTTACCAGCGATAAAGTAACTGTAGGGCCACCGGCTTTTGTTTTCATTTGTACTATTCCTTCCATGGCAGTGTCTCTTTCGTTTATCCAAAATTCTAATATTTCCTTTTGTCCATTAGTCATAGATTTTGCTTTTACATAAACAGTATGGAACTCTCCTGCAGGAACAATGATTTCTCCGCCATCGGCTTGTTCAATAACTTCGATGTTGCTCTCAGGGGGAGTCTTCGCTTGTCCGTCTTCTATATATTCCTCTATTTCACCTGTATCTCGATTGATTTTTGCTTTTACTTCCTTTTTTGTGGATACTGTAATTTCCGTATGAACCCAAACAGAGTTGCCGATTTCACTGTGCACAAAACTCCTCATACGACCTATTTTGCCAGCAAGTCCGGCATCGATAACAAAGATAACCTCATCGCCTACCTTCCAGTCGATTGAGCGCTGGATAGCAAGATTGGAGATTAGTTGTGTTTTCACAGCTTGTATAAGTTGCTTAGAGAAATTAAGCTGAGCACCAACGATGATTGGACTCACTAAGCAGCCTAAGATTAGTAACGAACATAGAGTTAAACTTAATTTTTTCATAATATTTCCTTTCAATTAGTTTGTTATAATTTAGTTCACAGTACAGTTTTAATCCTAGTACTGGACTATAGAGCTAATCAAGTAAATTTTGTGGAAAATTTAGAATTTAGTGAAATCAGTGGAAAAAAGAATTAATACCACAGGAATAGACCGGGCGCAAAATGGTTACTTATTTTTTTGTGAAGTTCAGCAGTGACGTAGTAATAATGGTAATCTCACCATTGGATTTTACTGTCGTCTTACGTCGTACCAGTCCTCTCATGGTAGTGTCTCTTTGGTTTAGCCAAAATTCAAACTTTCGTTCTGCACTATCACCCTTCTTGGATTTCGCCTTTATATAAACAGTATGAAATTCTCCTGCAGGAACGGTGATTTTTCCACCGTCGGCTTGAACAATAATTTCAAGAGGATCCACATAAGGAGTGGCTACTTGTCCGTCCTCTAAATATTCCTCTATTTTAGCTGTATCTCGATTAATTTTTGTTCTTACTTCCCTGTTTACAAGGCCTGTAATTTGCATATGAATCCAAATGGAGTCACCCACTTCGCTGTGTACAAACTCCTTTATACGAACTGCTTCAAGATCTCCAATCATAACAACAAAGTTGGCCTCATCGCCTACTTTCCAATCAATTAAACGGCGAAGAGCAAACGTGGGGATTAAATTTATTTCAAGGGCTTGCATGAGCTGCTTGGATAAATTAGGTTGTGCGCCGGACGGAATGGAACTTACTAGACAGCCTAAGGCTAGTAACGAACACAGGGTTAAACTTAATTTTTTCATCATGATATTTCCTTTCGATTAGTTTATTCCGGTTTATATAATTATGTTATACTAGCACTGAATACACATCTTGCTGATGTGTCAGGCAATGTTAGATAATACAAAATTAATAACTCTGGAGGGTTGCTAAAATGAAATTTCAATATAAAAAATATATTCTTACTATAACGATAGTTGGTGTTTGTCTTTTATTAGGCAATATTGCTCAAACGAATACAAATAAATATATACAAATGTTAGATACTGAAGAGCGCGTATTGGGAGAGGCTATAGTAAAGTTTCACCAAAAAGGAGACCATGTGATGCAGGTAATGGGGAACACATTGCTTTCCATGGGAGTTTCGTCTTTTAAAGTGTTTGCAACAGATAATCGATTTTTCAAGGTTACATTGAATAACGACAAAGATATGGCCCGTTTTTTAAAAGAGGCCAACAAAAATTTAGAAATATCTTATGCAGAGCCTAATTATATCTATAAAGCAACCGGCTATCAAAACTCAAAAGCTATTCCCAACGATATAGGTTTTCAGAAGCAATGGGCTTTACACAATACCGGTCAAGAAGCGGCAGGGCACGTGGGAATTGTTGGTGCAGATATAGATGCATTACAAGCCTGGAAAATAACCAAAGGTTCTAAAGATATAATAGTGGCAGTAATCGATACGGGCGTGGACTATAATCACACAGACCTTGCTGCTAACATATACCGGAATCCCGGAGAAAATGGAGATGGCAAGGAAACCAATGGCATTGATGATGATGGCAATGGTTTTATTGATGATCACGTAGGCTGGAATTTTAGTGCTTCTAATAATGATCCCATAGATAAAAATGGTCATGGCACTCATTGCGCTGGAGTAATCGGTGCAGAAGGTGATAATGACAAAGGCATAGTTGGCGTTTCATGGAATGTGAGCATCTTACCCATTAAGTTTCTTGGGCTAATAGGAGGAACAACTGAACATGCCGTTCAATCTATACAGTACGCTACAAAAATGGGTGTTCATATTATGAGTAACTCTTGGGGTGGGGGCTTTTTTTCTCAAGCAACCAAGGATGCTATTGAGGAAGCTAAAGAAGCAGGTATTTTATTTGTGGCTGGCGCTGGAAATAATGCCAGTAATAACGGTGTTAACCCCTTTTATCCAGCCAGTTATCTAGAAGAAAATATCATATCTGTAGCAGCAACAAATAACTCCGATTATTTAAGTTCTTTTAGTAACTGGGGCAGGGAGCTTGTGGATATTGCAGCACCTGGAAGTAATATCTACAGTACAGTTCCAAACAATAAATATGCTAGCTATAGCGGAACGTCTATGGCTACCCCCCATGTGGCAGGGGCTGCGGCCTTGTTATGGAGTGTGAATAAAGAGATGACTGCAATAGAGATAAAAGATCGATTGCTTCGCTCCAGAGATACACGGTTAGCTCTATCTCGTAAAATCCTGTCCAGTGGTCGACTAAATATCAATAATGCGATCCGTGGCATTTTCCCTGATCAAGTTCGAATTCCAGAAGAAAATGAATGGATAGATGGAGAACTTGTTGAGCCTGTTGAATCTGCTCATCCGTATACAGATCGCCTTTCCCAAAAATGGGTGATTCGTGGTCCAGAGAATGCGAAATTTATGCGAGTTCATTTCTCCCGATTGGAATTGGAAGAAAAGTTCGATTTTATACATATTCTTGATAGTAAAGGAAATCGTATGGATGTTATTTCTGGTACATCCCCCAATGGCACCAACTCATGGTTTGTGCTGGGAAATGAAATAACCATAGAGCTTAAAACAGATTTTTTCGGAACGAGATGGGGCTTTGCTATTAATAAATTTCAGTACACTACACAATAGAGCTGAGGGTAAAAAAATATTTTCCTACTTTTCAGACAATGAATATACAAGTGCGTAAGGTTGTTTTCCGCTTATTCCTTCGGGCACATTAAAGCCTTTGGCCGTGAGAGCTCCCTATGTTTATGTTGGAAAGGTCACTTGCTAATTTCATGTTGCTCGTATAACCAGCAATTCATTTATTTGTAAAAAAATAAAGCATTCAATTATCTTAGACACCGCAATGCACTTGGAATATGATTCAGTAGTTGTGCGCCTTAAGTCGAGAGAGACCACTGCCAAGAATACAAGAAAGTTAGGGCAGTCGCACAAATGCCCTTGCTAGTATTGGTATAGCAAAGGCAATTGGCGATAAGCGATAAGCGATAAGCGATAAGCGATGATCTCTATTTTATTTTTGTGAAACTCACCAGCGATAAGGTAATTTTAAAACCACTAGCTTTTGTTTTTAGTTGTACCATTCCTTCCATGGTAGTGTCTCTTTGGTTTAGCCAAAGTTCTAACACTTGCTCTCGCCCATTAGTCGTGGATTTCGCTTTTATGTAGACAGTGTGGAATGTTCCTGCAGGAACGGTGATTTCTCCGCCGTCGGCTTGATCAATAACTTCAAGAGAGCTATCAGGAGGAGTCTTTGCTTGTCCGTCTTCTATATATTCCTCTACTTCACCTGTATCTCGATTGATTTTTGCTTTTACTACCTTATTCATCTGGCCTGTAATTTCCGTATGCAGCCAGATGGAGTTGCCGACTTCACTGTGTACAAACTTCTTCATACGACCTACTTCGCCAAAAAATCCAGCCTTAATAACAAAGTTGGCCTCATCGCCTACTTTCCAATCAATTAAACGCTGGATAGCAAAATTAGGGATTACACTTGTTTCCAGGGTTTGTATGAGCTGTTTCGGTAAATTAGGCTGCGCGCTAGATGGAACGGGACTTACTAGACAGCCTAAGACTAGTAGCGAACACAGGGTTAAACTTAATTTTTTCATGATATTTCCTTTCGGTTAGTTTGTTATACAAAAATAAGACACATTACGTTTCTATTAATAACACTGAATCCACGTCATTTGCTTTTTTGTCAGGTCATGTTAGGCTTTTCCATACGATGTTAGACTTCCTTACAATAAAGCCTGCGAAAGCATCCCTGATCCTACTTTTTTGTTTTTTCTGCGCATCCTGCAGCCATGGCCCGCAAATTTCTCCCTTTCCCTATGTTTTGAGTCGTTCCGAGGTGGCTGTGCTCAAGCAAGCGATACGCAAGAAAGTGGAACGTCGCTACTCCTTGTTACAGGACAAGCAGGTGGGACGTTATGTTAATACCATTGGCCAGTCCATTATTGCTCGTAATCCGCAAATGCCTCCCCTGCCCTATATCTTTAAAGTTTTACAGGACCGATCCTTTCATATTTTTTCCCTACCCGGCGGCGTTGTATACATTACCACGGGAGCCATCCGTGCCTTTACCTCTGAGGGTATCTTGGCCGCAGCCCTAGCCCACGAACTTGCTCACCAAGAAAAGGGTCATTTTTTGCTCGTGTGGAAGCAGCGTGTGGAGAAAGGTGCCTCTCCGGAAAAAATCACTGCTTCACTTCTTGCCCACGTCCAACCCAACTTATTCCAAAAGGATGGGCTATTTTATTACGGAAACGCTTTAGAAAAAGAAGCGGACGAGAAGACCCTGACACTCCTATACCAAGCAGGTTTCGATCCTCGATTTTTTCTTAGCTACTTGAATCTATTGGATCGCCTAAGTGCAAAGAAAAAACAACAACTCTACCTTCAGTCCTCTCTCCACCCCCCTACCAAGGATCGCCTGTCTTGGACGCAAAAATTCTCACGCACGTTCTTGCCGAAGAAGTATAAAAAGAGAAGTTATGCTACCCTTAAAGATATCCAACGTCGTTTAAAAAAAAGCAGGAAGCCATAGATGGAAGCGTATAAAAATATATTAAAAACAAGCTGCTCAGCAATTCTCTCCAATACAAAAGTCGATGGCTTCACTATAGAGCCCTTAGCAGGTGATGCTTCTTCTCGTCGATATTTCCGGATATGCCACACCTCTGGCCAAGAAAAAAGCTTTGTGCTGGTCCTGGGAGATAAATTCCTTCCCCAAGAAAATTCCTTTCTTCGAATCCAAGACTTACTAAGCAGCAACGGAGTGAATGTGCCCACGATACTAGCCGTACTAGAAGAAGAGGGGGCGATCCTCCAAGAAGATTTAGGTGGTACAAATATGCTCCAAGCCATGAGCACATCTCCCATGATGACCTCCTCGGAGATTTTCCATTTTTTCCAAAAACCCCTGGACCTTATGTTTCGCATCCATGGAGCCAAACCCAAGAATAAAAATCAAGAGAAAGCTTTCCTGCGTGCTTTCGACGAAAAACTATTCCTATGGGAAGTGAATTTCACCATAGAGCATTTTTTCACAAAGTACTTGGGAAGGAAAATGAAGGAGCAGGACAGGAATAGTATTTATGAGGATTTTAGGAATATCTGTGGTCATTTATTAAAAGAGCCTCAGGTATTTGTTCACAGAGATTTCCATACAAAAAACATTATGTTTACAGAGGACAAGCGCTATGTGAGCATTGATTTTCAAGATGGATGCATGGGACCTCCACACTATGATCTTGCTTCCCTCTTAAGAGATTCCTATTACTCCCTGTCGGAAGAAAATGTATACAAATTATTGGAATACTATATGGACCTTTGGGATACATCTGAAAAACTAGACAGAGTTCACTGTAGGCGTATTTTTGACTTAATGAGTATTCAACGTAACTTTAAAGCTATCGGCAGTTTTGCTTCCTTCTATACTCGAAGGGGCGACATCCGTTATCTGCACTTTATTGGAAACACCTTTCAAAATGTTCAAACGAATTTAACAAAATTTCCTGAATATAAAAACCTCCAAGAGCTTTTGCTCCACTACTATCATCTATAATGATTCATAGATTATGCGTGTACTTATATTAGCAGCAGGTTACGGAACAAGATTGAAGCCTCTAACCAATACTTGTCCCAAGGCTTTGGTGGAAGTGGGAGGCAGGCCCATGCTTTCCTACACACTGGATCTTCTGGAGAAATATAAAATAAAAGATGCGCTTATAAACATACACCACTTTGGAGAACAGGTTTTAGAATTTGTGGAGCAAGAAAATAAAAAACGAAAGATTCATATCCACATTCAGGATGAAAGGGATACGTTATTGGGTTCCGGTGGTTCCATTGCCAAAGCAAAGGACTGGCTATTTGAAAAAGATCCCTTTGCTTTGATTTGGAATCCCGACGGATTGATCTTTCCCAATTTAGATCAACTCACCTCCGCTCATGCAAGCAACCACAAAGAAGGTGCCCTTGCCACACTAAACGTGTTGGAACATAACGATGTGGGAACACGCTATAAAAGTGTTTCCATGATAAGAAACAAGATCTGTGGTTTTGGACGGAAAACACCTCTCAAAGGAGAGATTCTGCTCCATTTTGCTGGCGGCTATCTTTTATCCCAACGAGCAACAGAACTCCTCCCTCCTCCTAAAGAAGTAGCCCATGTGGGTAGCGCTATTTGGTTCCCTCTTATGAAGCAAGGGAAAATTAGAGGGGAACTGTATTCAGGCCTGTACCAAGATCTGGGATCCTATTCCGACATTGAAATTGCCAACAACCGTATTCGCGCAGGAGAGTTTAGGGGCCAATTAAGATAAACCGCTGAAATAAACCGCTAAAATAAATACACTGCCAGGGCTTTCTTTTGAATAGAAAACCCCACTGTTTTACCTTTTGGCATATCTTTCAGTATATTTTTAACGGGCACTCCATCCAACTCCAAGCACGCCGTACCTTTATTCCCCTTCATCTGTGTGAGAAGAACTTTTGTTACATCTTTAGTGATGGCTGTGAAAAATTCCTGTCCTTCCAGCCAAAGTTTAGGGATGTCCATAATTAAATCGGAGAAATTATCATTGGGAAGCACAAGTAAGTGTAGTTTTCCGTCGTCAAGTTTTCCCTGGGGGCATATTTTCATACCATTGGCACCATGGGATCCATTTCCAATAAATAGGTTGAAAATAGATCGATTCTTTAAAATCATTTTTTTTCCCTCCTCAATACTCACCCGGGGAGCTTTGTACCTGGACATGGCATCTAGGACCGTAAGTCCGTATGCAAGTCCACTATGAACGGTAATGATACTTTTAGGAAGCCTATCCATTATCATCCCTGAAACTCCGTAACTCGCCATATTTAAAAAGTAACGTTTACTGCCATTATATTCCATCACTCCAAGGTCCACCTTTGTTGCCTTTCTTTTCTTTGCCATTCCCACACAAAGAGCAATCCTATCCTTTGTTTTCCAATGGCGTGGAGAAAAGGAGTTCAAAAATCCTTGATTAAAACCGCTGGTAGCGCAAATCCCTATATTTGGTATTGTTTTGATCTTGAGCGCCATGAGTACATTCACCACATGGTGGAGTGTGGTGTCGTCTCCCACGATAAATATACTTTTCAAGGTGCGCAGTTTTTTGGGAGAGAGTACGGTTTTAAGTTTATGTTGATTCCGTATGAAAACAACCTCACACTCTCCCAGAACTGAAAATAGGGCCGCCTTATAGGCCGGCCAGCGATAACGAACCTTTTCAAAATCTGCTCGAGGATCCACAAGGAATAGGTGAGGGCTATTTTTTTCCATTCTGTGTAGCCTCTAGTTGTTTAGATAGGCGATTGCTTTTTTTTTGTAAGCTTTTAAAATTTTTATTCCATTTTTTCCATTCCTTTGTTTGAAAATATAAACTAGCACTTACTTTTTTTATTTCTTTCGTATGCATCGCAATCTCTTTTTTTATTTCTTGGGCTTTCATTTGAGCCGTATCTCTTGTGCTTCTCCATTCAATTCGTCGCTCTATAATTTTACTCAAGCCCTCCTCAGAGACCTCGGAGCTTTCCATGAGCGCTTCTGCCACTGCCTCTAGAGCGCCTAATTTCTGTTTTGTTTTCACAATATTTCTGCGCACCTGAACCAATTCCCGTCGATTTTTTGTAATGGCTTTTTGGAAATCCTTTCTTGCCACCTCCGCTTCATCTATCCGATTGCCGTAGTCTCGGGCAAGCCCTTTTAAGCGCTTCATCTCATTTTTTTTCTCACCGATAGACTCCCAGAGTACTGCTGCCTTTGCCTTTCGTTCTGCTATTTTTGTTTCCAAATCTTCCTTTTTCTCTCGCGTTTCCGTCATTTGAGTTTCAATAAGCAAAAGAGATTTTTGTAAAGACTCTGTAGAGAAAAACCCGTAACTGGGCAACGCTAGGCTGGGCAGCGCTAGACCAAGCAACAAGACTAATAAATAAGGTGCGGAACGCATGCTTAGGGCTCTCTCCATTTCTTACTTAAAATTCTATCATAATACGTCTGGTAGTGCGGTTTGATCCAGTCTTGAGGACCTATAAATCTACTGTCAATGGTAAAGGATGGATGGATAAGAAAAGACTCAGGGTATTGGGTCACCCCATATAAAGAGGAAACCTTGCCCGTGGAATCCAAAAGAATCGTTGCGTATTTTGTAATCGCTCTTAGTTTGGGGTAGTTGGTAAAAAAACGTTCCAGAACTGCTCTGTCTTTATCCATGCTAACGGCAAGAATTTTCAGTTTTTTCTCCCTCTTGCCAAGAGCAATCAGTATGGCAAGCTCCTTAATACAGGGGGCGCACCAGGTAGCCCAAAAATGCAGCAATATGGCTTGGCCCTTACATTGCTCTAACGAAAATATCTCGGATGGCTGGGAGATTGTGGGGAGGGTAAAGTTCATGGCTGGTTTGCCGATAGCCCCCACTACACGCATCGCATCAATCGGGCTGGGCTCATGGTCTGGATCCCATTGCTGGGAAAACCATAGGTAAGAGGCAGCTCCCAAAACAACTATGGGCATCATCCTCAAAAGAGCAGCAGAAAACTTGACGATACACGATCTTTTTGACATTACTCCCATACTACCTGATACCGTGCCTTTTTTATCATAGTTTGACCCCTTTTGGCACTTGAGGCGATAATAAGTGTTGGACCGAAAAATACTGAGGCTTTATTGTGTATGAACTAAATAAATCTCCCACAAATACCGAAACGAAAGAAGGTGGTATGACTGCCCCAGAGGTTTCTATGAATCAAAAAGGAATAAATAAACAAGGCAATTTTTCCTTCCTATTTTCCCGTGAGCAGGAGTTTATTTTCGACTTTCTTTGCCAATGCTTACACTCTCCAGAACAAGCGTATTTTATACTAAGGGACGTTGCCGTTATTGCTAAAAAGCGTTTTGCCAAAGACTCCTACCAACGCTACGCTAGGATTTGGTTATTTCAAATTGCCCTAGAACAATTGGAGGCCCATGCACACACATCAGAAAAACTCCATCACCACGGACCGCTAACGGAGTTAACCCTAAGAGAGCGTGCAATTTTAATACTATACGACCGTGTCCTATTACCTAAAAAAAATATAGCCACTATCTTGGGCATTAGCCTCGGTGGCGTGGATATGCTGTTACTGCGGGCACGGGAAAACCTAGTGCGGAACCTTTTTGGGGGGGAACTCTTTCGTTTTTCCCCTGGAGAGAAATCCAATTTCCTGCGCGATCGTATTTTACTCAATCAAGTACTGGATGGAGAATCTAAGAGAGATATTACCAACAACAGGGCTAAACAGTATTACCAAAGCTTACAAAAAGCTCAGAGCTATATGGTGGAACTACCCTCCTATTCCACTCCTCAAGTGCTGTCCATAACACAAGCAAACAAAGCTATTGCCGGCCCCTCTAGCTGGTTAAAAAGTTTCAAAAATTCTTCTCATCGACCAATTTCTTGGCAGTATAAATTAATGATAGAGGGCTTGGCTTTTTTCCTAGTGGGAGTTTGCACCATATTTATTCTTCCCATCCTGCTAGCAAAATTTAACGGAAACCACCAGGATGCAAAAAAAGTGGCACACGCGCGCTCCTTAGTGGTGGGTAAGGCAAAGGGTGCGGATAGTAAGCTAGCGCGAGGCATAGCATCGATTGCCTCACCAACTAGGGATAGGCTTATTGCAGAAGCAGAACAAGACGAATTTGAAAATATCGACTTCCCATCGGGTCACGACTATCGTCCTGGAACAGCCCCCATAGCCCCTTCACGAAGAAACGCTGCCGTCTACCGCTTGATTATAACCAGTGAGTCTCCTAAAAAGATGATCCCCACCATTCGATCTCTATTTGCCATAGCAAAGGTAAAAGAAAAATCTAAGTCGGGGGAGCTCTTACCCGGCGGAGCATTTTTCGACGGAATTACCACAGAGGCGCAATATCAATATATTTACAAAGAGCTACAAAAGCATGGCAAGACAAGTGTATACCTCAGTGGCAGGGGTTTGAGTTCCCGCACTAAGCGAAGGGCCAACCAACGTACTCGAGTGATCATTTGGGTCCAGCAAATATAGGATTCTTTAAAAGACAAGGTCACGTTCCTGTTGGCCATATCTTATCTAAGAATTCATCAAACTTTTTTATATCAGTTGTAAGGGTAACTTCCGTGCCTTTCTTTTTTCCCTCTTTAAATTCTTTTTCAATGCTTTTATTAATCTCTTGTGCTATTTTTTTAGCACCTTTTTTGTCCGGCTGAAAAAAGGAAAGTAGATCCTCTTCTTTCGCTCCTTTATCTATGGAGGCTAAATTCCTCTTAGCTGGTTCCTGTAAGGAAGTTCTTAATCTCTTATGGTCCCTTACCACAGATTCAAAAAGTTCCTCGTCGATTTCCCGTTTACTACTATGAACGAGACTCCCCTTCTCATCCCTCTTCAGTGAAAATGCTTCATCGTAAATGTCCGTTGTTGTTCCTTTCTCATACCGGTCCCCTTTTAAATCAATAGATTTTGATTTATAAAAATCCTCTCTCTTATACTGAGCGCCTACCTTTCCATCAGCGTATCTCGACATAAAGGCTCTATATTCCTTTACTAAATCTTCATCCAATTCCTTGAGCCTTTCCGTATCGTCGGTAAAAGAATCCTCGTCAAAACGAAAGTGTTGGCGTTTTTTATTTTCTTGCTTGGCCACATTTTGATTGTCTCCTGGCGGTGCTCCTGACCGTGCTGTATTTAATTTATCATTGTTCGCATCCTTAACGGAACGAAGAGTTTCCCTAGACGTATTAAGGCTAAGATGTATGTCTCGTGCTCGCCTTCCAAGCTTGTAGTGTAGAGATGCATTGAGAGCAGCCTTTTGATCCTCCTCCTTGCAATTCTCTGGATCTTTAATGCATTTTTCCACTCTCTTGCGATGTTCAGTTTTACTCACTTCCTGAAAACTCTCTTTATGATTCTTAAAATAATGGATTAAAACTGAATTCAGTTCACGGGCAGCTTCAAAGGCACAGGCTTGCCCACAGTGAATGGATTGGGATATTTCCTTTGCTTCTTTTTCTTTGTCTCCGTCTTCGGCTTTGGCTCCCGTACTTTCAGAAAATGATTCCAGAGGCCATAGGCAACAAAAAATAAGTAGCACAAAGACTCCTCTTTTCATTTAATCACCCCAGCAATACGGCGCAGGATATTCTTCTTACCGGTTCCACCGATCACACCTCCGCTGACGATAAGGCGGAATGCCTCTTGCACCGTAATCTCTAAATCTTTCGTGTCACTCACAGGCACAATAAGAAAAAACCCGCTTGTGGGATTGGGTGTTGTGGGTACAAAGATGGAGTAGACATCCTCTTTCGGCTTATCTTTGTTGGAATAGGTGTTTGTTACAAAAGCTAAAGTATGGAGTCCTTTCCGGGGATACTCAATCAATATAACTTTTCGAAAGGCATCGTTTCGATTCATAAAAACGCCTTCCAAGAACTGACGAATGGCTGCGTACAAGGAGCGAAGAATGGGGATTTTTCTTATGATTCTTTCTGGAATATTGATGAGTCGTTTGCCTAAAAAGTTTCGTGTTAGTAGTCCCACAAGAATTATTATTACTACACTAATGAACATACCGAGGCCGGGTATATTGTGTCCGATAAGACTGATGGGGCGGATCTGCTGAGGTAATAAATCAAATAAAAAAGTGTCCGTGAAATTCAAAACCATAAAAAATATATAAATGGTTGCAATAAAGGGAATAAGGGATAAAAAGCCCACCACTAGATTTTGAAATAAAAAACGTTTGAATTTTTCCCACATAGTATTCAGTCCCGTATGAAAATTATAGCAGTTCTTGCTTTACATATATAGAGGATGATTGTAAGGGTATAGTGTATGGAAATGTTCACGGAAATGGCTATTCGTTATGACGGTAAGGATCTATCTATTCTAGATCAACGTCAATTACCCCACAAAGAAGTTTGGTTACCTGTTAATGAACCACAGGATATGACCCTTGCCATAAAAAACTTAAGCGTTCGAGGTGCTCCCCTTATAGCAATCGCTGCTTGTCTTAACCTTGCCCTCTACCGAGAGCGAGGAGCTAGCCTTGCAGACACCCTAAGTGCTGCGAAGTTATTGCGAGAGGCACGCCCAACGGCTGTGAATCTTGCTACAGCCATAGACCGGATATTGGCCGAAGACCCAGACCTCTCCCCAAAAGCACTTATGAAAATAGCTGCTACAATTATGGTAACGGAAGCCCAAAGTTGCACTTCCATTGCCCAACATGGCTCCACATTAGTCCACGAGGGTGATTCCATCCTCACCCATTGTAATACGGGAAGTTTAGCCACTGTCGGCGTGGGAACCGCTTTGGGAGTCATTCGCTTGGCGTGGGAGCAGGGAAAAAATATTCATGTGTATGTGGACGAGACCCGTCCCCTTCTACAGGGAGCTCGCCTCACTGCCTGGGAATTGCAAAAGGCCCAGATTCCCCACACCCTTATTTGCGACAATATGGCAGCCGAGCTTATGAGAAAAGGCAAAATCCAGCGTGTAATCGTCGGTGCGGATCGAATTGCCCAAAACGGAGACTTTGCTAACAAAATTGGTACCTACTCCTTGGCAGTGCAAAGCCAGTACCATGGAATAGATTTTCACTGTGCGGCACCAAGCAGCACTTTGGACCGAAACTGTCCCTCGGCAGAAGGCATTCCCATTGAGGAGCGGAAGCCTGAGGAAGTACTCATGCAGTGGAGTCCTGCGTCCACCCCTGTTTGGAACCCCGCTTTTGACATCACCCCTGGAAAACTAGTCACCAGTTTTATCTTAGATTCTGGTATATATACAAAAGAACAAATTAAAGATTTTTAGAAAGGAGTACATATTATGTGGGCAATTATCGGTGGATCGGGTTTTGAGGCTTTTGAGGCTTTTGAAAAAGTAGATGTCCTGGAAAGGACTACACCCTTTGGAGAGGCTTCCTCTGGGCTACAAAAAATACGACTAAAAACAGGCACAGGTCATGAGGAATGTTTATTCCTGCCTCGCCACGGGAGTCGCCATGAACTACTCCCTTCTGAAGTAAATTTTCGGGCCAATCTATTCGCCTTAAAAAACCATGGTGCCACTCGAATACTGGCTTTTTCTGCCGTCGGCAGTCTCCAGGAAGAGCTAGCACCGGGAGATTTAGTGATTCCCCACCAATACGTGGATCGCACCAAATCCCTTAGGAAGGCCACCTTTTGCGGACAGGGTGTGGTGGGACACGTCTCCCTAGCTCGCCCCATTTGGGAGGAAGCCATGGAGAGTCTGTTAGGTATGAAAGGTAACTTTAATTTTAAAGTGCATGGGAAAAAAACATACGTTTGTGTGGAGGGACCCTATTTTTCCACAAAAGCCGAGTCCCATAGCTACCGGGATTTAGGAGCGGATATTATCGGTATGACGGCTTTCCCAGAGTACGCCTTAGCTCGAGAGGCTGGCCTTAGCTACCTACCCTGTTGTTTTGTGACAGACTACGATTGCTGGAACGAGGACAAACCCCACGTCACTCTTGAGACCGTGCTAGAGGTAATGAAAAACAATAATGCCAAAGCCTTTCAAACACTCATAAAAATAGTAGAGTCAAATTTTCCTGAATCCGAGGGCTGTCGCACTGGAGGACTGCAAACAGGACTCATGAATCCCCCAGAAAGTTTAAACGACGAGCAAAGGAAATGGGTGGGCGTTTTACGACGCTAGCATTTCATCATGTACTCCGTAATAAACGAAGAGCTAATGCGAATGGGTTCCCTTTGGGCAGAAGTTCTCTTTAAAATAGGCATGGCCCTAATCTGTGGCTCCATCATTGGCGGAGAAAGGGAGAAAAAAAGCAAACCAGCTGGCCTACGCACCAACATACTTATTTGTCTGGGCTCCACAATGTTTACTATGTTGTCCTTAATTACAGCAGAGTCTGTGGCCATACAAGGCGGCTGGGGGGCAGACCCCGGGCGTATTGCTGCTCAAATCGTTACAGGTATTGGTTTTCTCGGTGGTGGTATGATTATCCAATCCCGGGGTTCCATATCCGGACTCACCAGTGCTGCCACAATTTGGGTTGTCGCTGCCATTGGCGTTTGCATTGGCTTGGGCTATACTATATTGGCCTTTATTTGTACTCTGGTCGTTTTTTTCACCCTCTACTCCCTTGGCCATGTGGATCGAAGAGTGTTTGGAAAAACCAGACATCACCTCTGTGAGATCTTTATTGATATTGATCAAGACAAGGCACGCACAGAGGTAGTGAAAATTTTCTCTTATATGGACATTGAAATTGAAGAGTTTGAGGTGAACGAAAAGGGCACTCAGTGCATAGTGAAAGTAGCATACATGTGCCCAGATCAAATGCACCTGCGTATACAGGCAGGTATTTGGTCGGTATTGGGCGTACAGCGAGTAGAGACAAAAAATATTTTATGGTAGTACTAGGTTCCGAAATTCTTTACCCGGTCGAAATTTAGGAAGCACAGTAGCTGGCACTTCCATCGTCTCACCTGTTTGCGGGTTTCGTCCCCTACGCGATTTCCTGTGAGAGGTGGTAAATGTACCAAAGCCAACCAAAGTTACATCATCCTTACTTTTTACCTTTTGCTTGATAGTGGTCAGAATATTATTGAGTACCTCTTCCACATCTCCTTTCGTCAATCGGGTCTGGTTGGAGACCGCTTCTACTAGTTGTGCTTTATTCATAGTTTTTTCTCCCTGTTTATGTGTTGCGATATAGTAATAGTAGGGTATACGAGAACTGTCAATATTTTTCTTAATCCTTGTCTCTAACTTGGGGAGTGATACAATATAAGTACAGGTTTATAGAGGGGATTTTAGAATATGACAAAAGCAGACCTTATTTCGGTCGTGGCAGAAAAAGGCGAACTTCATTACAAGCAATCCGAGGTGGTAGTGAATTTAATTTTCGACATGATGGTTAAGGCCCTAGAGGAGAACAGCCGCATTGAGATTCGAGGTTTTGGCTCCTTTGTGAATCGAGAGTATAGTTCCTACAAAGGAAGAAACCCTAAAACAGGCGAAATAGTTCATGTTTCTGCTAAACGTGCACCCTTTTTTAAAGTTGGCAAAGAGCTCAAAGAGCGAATCAACAGCCCCAAATAGCCAGCCGCAAAAAAACAACCAGCCCATAAACAAAAACGGACACTGTTTTAAGCCAAATACTTACATTAGGGTTCTAAAAGTTTATGCTCCACCTTATGCGGATTACCTTATGTCGAGAATACGCCCGTGCCGGATCAGTAGCCCCATGAAATTTTCTGTCCTCTATTTCCCTTTCAAGCGCCACTTCCGATCTCTTTCCAACAGGCAGTAATACTCCATAAGTTAATAACCGCTCATCCATATTGTTTGCCTTCCAATAGTCAAACTTTAAAAAAAGCTCAAGTGGATATGCTGTAACCAATGAAGCATGAACACCGAATACCTTAGCCACGTCTGATTTTACCTCTGATTCCCCTAGCCTCCACTGTCTATATTGAGGACCCAAATAAGGGGTGAGATCTATACCGCTATTAAAGACATCCGTAAAAGTTTTCTGCAAAAGGACATGAATAGATCGGTGATTATAATGATCCATGCCTTTTTCATCATCACCTTCCTGATAAATCCCAGCAGCAGTTACTACAGCCCAGCCAGCCAGAACATCTTTAGTCACTACCCCAAAGTTTCCAGTGAGTTTTCTATAGCCTGGATCTTTATCACCCTGCTTAGACTTAGTCGTGTAATAGGTCACTTCCAAAAACAGCTTATTTTTATCAGTAATATTACAATTTACCGAACCACGTATTCTATATACACTTTGTTCAACGGTAGCACCAACCCTAGCTCTAAGATTTATGGAGGCATCTACCTTCCCGGTCAGATCAAATTCATTGCATTGCCCTCCCCTGGAATCAACACCTGCTACTGTTTCCTCAACTTTTGCATCTGCTTCTGAACGTTCAAATTCAAATTCAGTTACTCTCAGGTAACCTAAAGCTGCAATGGCTCCAGACTCTGGATACGAGGACATCTCTTCCTCCATCTTCTTTGCTAGCACTATGGTTCCATTATTAGCCCCCTTGGCCTGCATAGAAGCTCCCGATGCTAACAAAAGCTGCACCATGGGTTCACACATTGAATCCAAACTTTTATATATTGCTGTTTCATCCTCACTATCCTGAAGATCCACAAGGTCACGCCTCTTAGATAGGTATTCAGCAAAGGCCTTGAGAGCCCTCTCGTTCACCTTACCGTTAGAATAAAAGTTGTACTTTGGAGACTGCCTGCTAGCCATTTGGCTAACTGCCGCTACGTCACAACTTTCTGCGGATTCCATAAGAAGGTTTTTCCTTTTCATTGGAGTATAGCCAGATGTGGGGGCATAATAAGCATTAGCACTCGCCTTTATTCCAAAAAGCTTCAGATCTAAGGACGAGAGCTTCTTTTCTTCTGCCATCGATACGGTAGAGACTAGGCTAGAGCAGAGAACGACAAATAAAGATTGTAAGCTCCATTTGTATATTGTTGTTTGTTGTTGTTTTGTCATATTCATATTTTATTTTTTATATTAAGCATCCTAATGCAGCGTACTATAGCGGCAATAATGCATAATGTCAATTCTTTTAGCAAAGAGTTTAATAAAAAAAAGTACCAAGGAAACAACTGTAAGAACAGTGCATTAGAGCCGGGTTCTGTTAGAACCCAGCTCCGGGAAGAATAAAAACGGGCATTATCAGACTAAAAAAGTTGCCTATTAATGCGTGCCGTGGGTGTGCTCAGGACTCGAATGAATTTCAAACGAATCATATAGTGGCACGGTAAGGAGTTGGTTAATTTCTTCCCCTTCCAGTATAGCAAGGGTTCCCCACTGTTGTGTGGTTATACCTTGTTGTTCCACAACCCCAGCATCTGTAAGTCTTAGGAGTTGTCCCTTCCATTTAGCAAAGTTCCGCACACCACTGGGCCAAAGCATATTTGTTTTGGTGATTTTATCTGTAAGGGCGTGGAACTTATGGACCTCTCCTGAGTTTGTGAGAACAAATAGCCCTTGTTCTCCATTAGGAGCAACGGTAACAAGCCTTTCGGCTCCCCAGATACTTCCAAGGGAACGCGACCATCTACCATCGGGAAAGCGATAGCTGAATAGTTCTCCGGATTCGTTGATTACAACAAGGAAGCGTACATGCCCCACATCGAATTCTTCCACGTCTAGGGTATTGTCTATCTGTTTTTCGCTTATATGAAAAAGTTTATAGTAGGAGTAATCATCTCCTATGCTTGCTTCCCCCTGATCCTTAGAATACAGGTCTAGGGCTAGGGAGTTATGAATATTATCAACGGAGAAAAGGCTAGCTCCAAAAGATGTTCTTTTCAATGTCCTTCCCTGGGCTATAGGACCCAGTCTTTGAAGGGAATTTTCTCCATCCAGCAATATTGGTTGGGAGCTATTTTCAGGAAGCATTAAAAGAGCTTCTCTTTGAGAAACGGGGGTATTATTAAATACAAAGTTAGAGCGACCCAAAGCCATTAAGCGAGCCATACTTTTATAAACGGGATGAAAATTTTCTCCTCGCAAAACAACCATGGCATAGTACTCCATTTCTACAGCATGGGATCCACCATACTCTATGCTCCGATCGCAACCGGATTGTCGGCTTCTCGAGTACGGTCCTTTCGTACAAGCAATATGGCGGTAACCAGCGGTGTGACGGGCTTCATGAATAAATACACCCACACGCCCTAGGGAAGAAAGTGCGGCCCAGCCATTTTGCATCGTAAAGTAGCCGAAGGAATTATAGGCTGTGGCGTGGGGAATATCGTGACCACGGCGTACTCCTCTTGTCATTCTAGTGGACCAATTATAATAATTATCCGAAGACACAAAGCCATTTGTAAAAACATTTTCCTCATTACCTGCAAAAGTTCCTTTTTCAATTAAGTAAAGGTCGTCGAAAAGTTTTTTTGTGTCTACCTCGGAATTACAATACTCCAGCCCTCCAAAACTTCTGGTATTAATATTAAAGTCCCGGACATAACGTCGAGCCACTTCAGCACGAATACAGGGGAAGTCGTCCCCTCGAAATGGCAGTGTTTCCACTGCGATTACATTGTTTGTGAGTAAAAAAGCCCCTATTAGCGTCATCCATTGAATCATATTATCCTCCTTAATTTATCTACACTTCTAGTTAATTATAGGAAAAAAGCTTTGGGAAAAGATACTAACAAAAGCTTACTGACTATATTGCGCCACACTGTAATGAGTCTTAGAGGGTTCCAGTACGTAATTCACCGACTAAAGTTATTTTCTACTGGAAATGTACCCCCCTTCTATTTTATTCTTTACTTAGGGATTTCATTTATTTAGAGATTTTAACTGAGGAATTTTATAGAATGGAAAATCTTTCACGATTTCCTCTAAAAGGAATGAACATGGCACCTATCTTAAAGGATGGGGACATCCTACTGCTATCTATGCAAACAAAAGATTCTCCAAGGCTGTGTAAGGAGGGAGATCTCATGCTTTCGCAGTCGGATGTGGGTTGGACGATCCACCGCCTTCTGTCTAAAGATAGAAAAAAAATATTTAAGATCGATTCTTCCCTTTGCTTCGACGTAGAGGATCCCGAAAAATATGAAAGTACGATTGTGGGTTTCCAACGCAATAACTTGACCTATTTCTGGGGACAAGAGGGTTTCCCTTGGCAAAAAAACATTGCCCGGCTTTCTGGTGCTCTCACAAAATCCAACAACAAAATTCTCCATTGGTTTTACCTGCGCCTCATGAAGTGGATCCAATATTTTCTGCTAGCATTTGTAGTGAAGAAAATGATCGTAAAGAGTAAATGGAGCGAGCCCATTGCTCCTCCCTCACTGGAGCTTTTTGAAAAAATAGATACGCTCTTTTTAGGGCAACAAATACGGTATTGGACAATCAATGCTCCTGATTTTATGAACCAATCGAGCCTGCACCTATATGTGGATCCAAAACACTGGGAAGAGTCCATGGGCCTACTGGAGCAAATGGGAGGAACGGAACAACAAGCGCGTAGGGGAATATTTCAATTTGCTTCACACCAGTTGGTAACTCTCCATAAGGAACTTTTTCATGCTATGCCCATAGATTTGCTCTTTCAAAAAAATTCAAGGAGCACTTGCTTACACTCCATTCACTGGGCGCTGGAGCCCTGTGCAGAGGATCGATTCGTATTGCTTTGTGGGCAAATACGGTACTTTTTTGATCCCACGCATCCCGACCCAAAAAACTTTTTACATAACATGGCACTGGTATTGGAAAAAGAACATGCCTTGGACTGGACCTACGTCCGGTTGCGTGCCCAGCAGTTACGCCTACAAAACTCTGTTGCTGTGGTGCTGTCTCTTTTGCGTCACCATTCCAGCAGCCCGTCCATAAAAATAGGGTATTTTCCCACTCGTCTCTTGGCTCCTTACTTTTTTTCTCCTGCAAGGTATGTGGTTAGTGGGAAGAGTGTGGAGAGTTACTGTAAGCGCCCTGGGCTTTCTGCCATTAATCGGGTATTGCTGTGGAGCTTTTAAGTTCTATGGCGAGGGCTTAATTAGCGCCGATCGTTTAAAGCGCTTTGTCCCAAGCTTTTGTGGTGATTGCGATGCACAGAAAGTTTTTCCCGGTTTTCCTGCTCTTCCTTACAAGCAATACATAGTTCTGCTGTCGTTCGTGCTATTAAGCGAAGGGAATCAATGAGTTCGCCGCACTCCACACACTCGCCGTAGGTATTCTCCTTGATACGAGCCAATGCCTGATCCACTTTCCTGAGGTACAGTTTTTCCCGGTTACCAAGGCGAGCGCTCATACTTTTTTCCACTTCGCTGGAGGCAAGGTCTGCTTCGTCGGAACGATCGTCCTGATCTGTGCTTAAATCTGGCTTCATCAGTGTTTTATTCAAAATTTCTTCTTTATCTCTTAGCAGGAGAATCTCTGCGCACCTTGCAACTTGCTTCTTGGTGAGGAAGTGGCTTTTTTCCTTGACGAGAAGTTTGATCTCTTCTTCGGTGAAGCGCTCAATTTGTCTTTTAGTAAGGCGTTTGACTTCTTCTTCTTTGAAGCGTTTAATTCTTTCTTCTGTAGGAAGTACGAGTTGTTTTTTGATTTTTTTGGGACTCTTGTGTGTTGCTGCCCGGCTTACTTTCTTTTTTGTCATAAATGCTTTCTCCGTTTTTGTTTTTTTTTGTGGTTCTTATGTGTAGTTAAAAAAACACGTTAAAACCGCAGTGTAAGAATACATTAAGATAAATTATACACTAATGTGGGAAGTCAGTTCAAATATTTTTTTTGAAAGGGAGCGCCCATTGCCTTGCGATATTTATGATGCGCATGTTTTTTCACTCTGCGCCTATCTTTTTATAAATTTTAAATTACATGGGAAGAAAGGATTTTTTCGACGATAGTTTTTCACAGGCACCAAGAAAGGGACCCCTATAAACTTCTTTTTCCATCCATTCTTTCTCTGAGTCTAAACTTTCTTCTGCAATCTTTTTATACCAGTAACGACGTTCGGGATTCCAACTATAGCCTTGTTTTTTTAAAAGATCCTTGCTTTGAAAAGGTGCGTTTAACGCTTTCATATAAACCATGGTTTTTTTTGCTCTGTCCAATAATTCCTGAAAATAGGGCTTTCCCGTCCGAATATCCGTCTTTAATAAAAGATTGAGTGTGGCATTCACATCCTCCACTGCTCGGTGGGAGCGGACAAAAAATCCGTGCAACATGATCAGTATTTCTAATTTTCGGGACGACAAGCCTTTAGCTTTCCAATCCACTTGAGTGAGGGAGCAAGCCCAAAGAGCCTCGGTGGTTATTTTTTTTTCAATAAACGGCCGATCAAATGCGGCATTATGGGCAATGATGAGATCCGACTGTTGGAAGAATGTGTGCACTTTTTCCCAGTCAATTGATTTTCCTGATAGCATTTCGTCGCTTAGGCCCGTTATATCCTGCACCTCTTGAGAAAGAGGCGTGCCGGGGTCTTCCAATTCGTTATAGGATTCGTTCACGCTCACAACTTCTCCCGTAGAGGCGTGGTATTGAAACTGACGCAAGCCAATCTCAATAATCACATCTTTCGTATAATCTAAACCCGTGGTTTCCAGATCCACCACTAGGCCCGTGCATACATTCTCCTTGGAGACCGAGTCTTTGGGCAAAGAAAAGTCGCCTTGAAATCGATGTAACGTGATGGTGTTTCCGTCCTCGGACAAACCTGCGCTTTGAATAAATCGTGCCATATTCCTACCCCCAGTCGTATGAATTCAACATAGAATACCCAGATTCTCAAGGAACAGGGTATAATAAAAATATGCAACTGTCTTTGGAACAGATTATAGAAACGCCGGTGGACAGCTTAAATTCCCAAGGGCAGGGTGTGGCTCACCATAACGGCATCACTCTTTTTATCGACGGGGCTTTGCCCATGGAGGTGGTGCAAGCCCAAATATACCAAATAAAAAAACGCTATGCCTGTGCCACTGCCATAAAAATCATAAAGCCATCTCCAGTACGGGAGGATAAGCCCCCCTGTATACATTTTGGTAGCTGCGGAGGTTGTCATCTCATGCATTTAAGCTACCCGGCTCAGTTGGAAGAAAAGGGGCGGCATGTGAAAAATTGTATGGAGCGGATTGCAAAGCTTTCTCCATCGCCCGCAATCTTGCCCTGTATTTCCTCTCCTCAAATACTAGCCTATCGAAATAAAGTGCAGATCAATATGGGGATGGATGGAGACAATATCATTGGTGGTTTTTACGCTTTGCGATCCCATTCCATCGTGGCAATGGAAAGTTGCCCTATCCATCTCCCTCTGGGCGACCAAGCCTATCAAGCAGCATTAACTTTTTTGCGCCAGGAAAGTATCGTTCCCTACGACGAGTCCACGAGAAGGGGAACGTTACGTCGCCTATGGATACGGACCACTCAAAAAACCCAGGAAGTGCTCCTAGTTTTTATTACAACCCGGCCCCAAACAAAAATCTTACAGAAAATTGCTAAAAAACTTATGGACACAATCCCTTCCATCGTGGGTGTTCTCCAAAATATTCAACCAAGCCGGGGGAATACCACCCTAAGTTCCACATTCATTACCCTAGGGGGACGAAGTTATGTAAAAGAAACGTTTATGGATTTAGAGTGGAGGCTTTCTCCACAGTCCTTTTTTCAAATGAATACACCGCAAGCAGAAACATTATACCGTGAGGCTCTCCAGATGGCTGAACTCACGGGCACAGAAACGGTTGTGGATGGGTACTGTGGCACAGGAACTTTATCTCTCGTACTTTCCCAACACGCCCAGCAGGTATTGGGGGTAGATTCTGTCCGTGCTGCCATTGAGGATGCAAAACATAATGCCCAAATCAATGGAATAGAAAATGCCCATTTTCACTGCGGTACTATGGAAGCTCTTCTGCCCAATATGAAGCCCTTTCAAATTATTTTTCTGGACCCTCCCCGGAAGGGTTGTGATCGCTCTGTATTGGAAACAATTGCCCGTGTAGGGCCTCAAAAGATAATTTATATTTCTTGCGACCCTGCCACTCTAGCTAGAGATCTTGCCATTCTCCAAACCCATTCCTATCATGTGAAAAAAATACAGCCCCTGGACATGTTCCCTCAAACTTCCCATGTGGAATGTGTTGCGCTCATAGAGCGCTTGTGAGAAAATTGAAAATCATGGGACAATCTTCTTTACTAAGCAATCCTAAGTTTTGGCCTCTTTTCTATACCCAATTATTTGGAGCCTTTAATGACAATTTCTTTAAAAATGGATTGATAATCCTCATTACCTATCAGTCCATGAAAATCGGATCCCTAGATCCTCCAACGCTTGTGGCTCTCTGTGGAGCTATATTTATCTTTCCATTTTTCCTTTTCTCTGCCACTGCTGGACAACTGGCCGACAAATATGAAAAGTCGAAAATGATCGTCTATATTAAAGTCCTAGAAATTTTCATTATGCTTTTAGCGACTGTCGGTTTTATAACAGGAAGTATCCAAGTCCTCATGGCCACGCTCTTTCTTATGGGAACCCAATCCGCATTCTTTGGTCCTCTAAAGTATAGTTACTTCCCACAAATCCTACCCGATAATGAACTCGTGGGAGTAAATGCTCTCCTCCAAACGGGAACTTTTTTAGCTATTTTGCTGGGCACTCTTGCGGGCGGTATAATCATAGCTATCCCCGGCAATGGACCCATCTACATCAGCATTGGCGTAATTCTTTTAGCTTTTATTGGTTTTTTCTTTAGTCGAGCCATACCTTCCATAGAAGTAAAAGATCCCAGTCTTCGTGTGGAGTATAACCCCATCTTTCCCACTTGGAGAATCATCCGTTATATACTTCAGGATCGAACCATTGCTCTTGCCACATTTGGAACCAGTTGGTTTTGGTTCTATGGAGCAGCCATGCTTTCCCTATTTCCTGGATATGCAAAAACAACCTTAGGCGGGAATGAACATGTGGCCACTCTCCTGTTGGCTCTTTTTTCCGTCGGCATTGGTCTTGGGTGCATGATCTGTAAGAAGATATCTGGACGAAACTTAGAGCTTGGACTTGTACCCATAGGCTCTATAGGCCTCACCATATTTATTTTTGATTTATTTTTAATCCCTTACTCCGACTATAGTGGAATGGCTCCACTTACCCTGATGGAATTCCTCAATGCTCCAAATAGTTTTCGAGTGATATTTGATCTAACCATGGTTTCTTTTTCAGGTGGATTTTTTATCGTCCCCATGATGACCTTGATCCAACAAAAAGCCTCTAAAGCACACCTGTCGCGAGTGATTGCTGCGGGAAATATTATTAACGCTTTGTTTATGGTGGTGGCAGCTGTCATGCTCACCATACTTTTTAAATATAATTTTGCATCAACAGAAATCTTTGTGGTGCTGGCTGTTCTCAATCTTTTTGTTGCCATCTATGTATACACAGTCCTACCAGAATTTTTCCTGCGCTTTGTGGGCTGGATTCTCACAAAACTTATCTATCGCCTACGCCCCATGGGATTGGAACACATCCCTCACAAGGGTCCAGCTCTCCTCGTCTGTAACCATGTTACCTATGTGGACTGGCTATTCCTCACCGGTGCCATCCATCGCCCCATCCGTTTTATTATGAACTGTCGTTTTCTTGAAGTTCCCGTCGCCGGGTCCCTTCTTAAAATGGGCAAGGTAATCCCCATTGCTCCTGCGAAAGTAAACCCAGAAATTCTAAGCGCTGCATGGGAAACGGTACACGAGGCACTCCAAGATGGAAATCTTGTGTGCATATTTCCAGAAGGCGTTCTTACGAAAGATGGAAAAATTGCTCACTTTCGTCCTGGCATAGAGAAAATTATTCAAAGAGACCCCGTTCCCGTAATACCCATGGCACTGTGTGGAGTTTGGCAAAGCTACTTTAGCACCCAAAAAGGTAACTTGCTCCAAAGATTTCCCGGCAAACTCTGGAAAAAAGTAAAACTGCGCATATCTTCTCCTCTAGACCCTCAACAAGCGACTTCTCAAAAACTCCATGAAATTATAACAGCTCTAGTCGATGAAAAATAAATAATCGCTGCTGCGCAAGTAATGTGAAGCAAATGTAACTCTTCTCTATTATAATAAATGCTACGAGCGCTGAGTTGCCTCAGCTGAGTTTCCTCAGCTTAATAACATTACTCGTAAATATTATTTTTTTGACGAGCAAAAAAGAATTGACGTACAAAAAATATTCCGTTAAATTAAACCTTATAAAAGAGATGCATGGTGTAGCTCTTAAAAAAATTATCAAGAAAAGAGGAAAAAAATTATGAACATACTAAAACTAATATTTGCATTCACTATACTTTGCTCCCTGTCAAGCGCTCCAGCTTTTGCCATGGCAGAAGGTCCCACGACTGAAATGGAGATAGATTATGTGTCAGAAATGCCTGCAGACGCACTGGTAAACTGCCATAAGAAAGCCATTCCTGACCCTGACGCTGACCATGAAATTGACCCTGACGGAAAGCGCTACTCAACGTTTTGTCAAACTACACAGACAGTTGAAATAAATGGAAAAGTAGAAACTTTTGAGATTTTAATGAAACTCGCAATTGGCGGACTGGATAAGCGCTTTTATGTCAAACTTGACATAGATGTATATTCTTATAAGGATGCATTCTCACCAGTAGCCACTGTATCACTTCGCTGTAACGGAGGCCGTTTCAATGACCGCTGTAGGCTTTTGTTTGTAACGTTTGTATAACATCACTCGTAAATATTATTTTTTGACGAGAAAGCCTACAATTTTTACATGAAAGAGGTGCAGATGAGCGGGATATTGGAATAGCTGAAATCAAAATTAAAGAACTAGAAAAAGACGGCAAAGAATAAGAACACTCGCTGAAAGATTAACGTAACCGATACTAGAAAATCCCCTCCTACATGAGGGGATTTTTTTGCCTTCAGCAGCTAAGATAAATCAAAGCACCCCACAGTTCCTAAAATTTAATATTCGCTGTTGGCACAAGCTCATTACCGCCACTTTTACCATTCCCTAATTGCCCAACACTGTTGCTACCCCAGCATTTTGCAGTCCCATTACTTAAAAGAGCACAGCTATGCTCTGATCCAAGAGAAATGTCTATAGTACCAATAAACTCGTAGAGAGAACTTGCATCAGAGCAAGCAGAGCTATTGCCAGCCCTGTCCGTCTGCTTTGCGTAATGAGTATATTCTCCTAGACTACTTAAACTGGAATCTATTGTGATGGAGTTCTCTGTAGTTGTTTCTGATGCCACTTGGCTTTCTTCCGTACAAGCGCTGTGCGTGTATAGAGTAACTTCCGCTCCAATCTCTACGCCCGAGATCAAAAAACTAGGCGATCTATCCGGTGATGGACTGATAACTCCTTCGGTAAATGCTATTGCTGATTCTGCTGGCGCTAGCGTATCTAAATGGTATTTTATTTCTAAGCAATCAAAAACCTCTGCCCCATTGGCATGTTTTGCATAATAAGTATATTCTCCATCATCAGTAATGGAACTTTTTAGCCCTACAGACACTTGACCATCTGCCGGGATTGAATCTGCGCTCACTGATTCTCCAGCACATTCCTCCATTACATGCAGGCTGACCAATGCTCCACCTCTCACATTGAAAAACTTAAAAGCTGGTGATGAGTTCTTAGAGTAGTATATGCCTTCCTCAGGATTAATTCCTTCTATTTCGATAGCAAATTCAGGCGGCGAATTAGGAGTAAACGAATTAAAGGGCAACAAATTACTACCCGAATCGCTACTGCTACAACCAACAAGGGCGGCAAACAGTATAAACGGTATTATGTGGAGATTGAGATTCTTACACGCCAATGTTCCACTGCTACGTAGGTTTTTCAAAACCCAACCTAAATACATGCAAGATGAACTACAAAGAGTTCCGAGCATTTTCACAAACAAATTATTCTTCTAACTTACACTTGTTAAAACGGTCGGAATCCGTAATACCTTTAGAGGTATTTTCATTATTAAATAAATACAAGAAAGAGTGTTGAAAAATTCTTCATTTGAACTCCAATACCGGACATGAAAAATAATTTAACCTTTTAAAATTTTCCCCGATCTTAGAACCTTGCTGATAATTACGGATAGAGTAAAAATTGAGAAATACACAATATTGTCGCTACGTTCTGGTCTATCTCCCATAAAAACCAGATTTTCCTTGAGTCCCCTTATTAGCTAAGGTATTCCTTGGGTGGGTGTATCTGGCCCCATGCAAGTTTCTAGGGTGAACTCCGCCAGGACTGGAAGGTAGCAACGGTAATCTAATGGAGCTGTGTTGTGGTTTCGCTGGGTCGCCCACTATCATAATATGGAGCATAAAAAAATGTCTTACCTAGTATTAGCTCGAAAATATCGTCCCCAAAGTTTTCAGGAGCTTTTGGGTCAGGAACATATTACCCAAACCCTGAAAAACGCATTCCAGCAAAATAGGATTGGGCACGCCTATATTTTTTCAGGCACTCGCGGCATTGGAAAAACAAGCCTTGCCCGACTCCTAGCCAAAGCCCTGCGCTGCGAGCACCCCGATGCCCAACCCGGCAAACCCAAGTACGGAACCTCTTGTAATACATGCCAGTCCTGTTCCGACATCACAAAGTCTGCCGCCCTAGACGTACTGGAAATAGACGGTGCCTCCAACAACGGTGTAGAGCATATTCGTGAGATACGAGAAAACGTCAAATTCTTTCCCTCCAACGGCACAACGAAAATATATATTATCGACGAAGTTCACATGCTCACGGGCGCTGCTTTCAACGCCTTACTAAAAACACTGGAAGAACCTCCGTCCCATATTATTTTTATTTTTGCCACAACGGAGATCCATAAGGTGCCGGCCACTATTCTCTCTCGCTGCCAACGCTTTGACTTAAAAAGAGCGCCCCAGTCTTTGATTTTTCAATTCCTCCAACTCATTACAGAAAAAGAAAAACTAGAGGCAGACCCCGGCGCCTTACAACAGATTGCCCAAAAGGCAAGTGGCTCCTTTCGGGATTCCCTTTCCCTCTTGGACCAAGTCATTGCCCACTCCCATAGTATGAGTGCTACCTCAATTACCGTAAAGAATACACAAGAGGTTCTGGGTATTGTCAGCCAAGAGCTGTTACAAGAAATATTTCATTCCCTAGTGAACAGCAATCCAGTTGCGGCTCTTATGCGTGTGCAAGATGCTTTTGAGTCGGGCATGAGCATGAAATCATTGGCGATAGCATTGGCTGAATATTTCCGTAATGCCGTTCTTATAAAATTAGGCGTTACAAAAAATTTACTAACAATTACAGACGAGCAAGCAGCAACACTTTCCAAAAGTCTGGGCGACACACAGGAAACCCTACAAGCGAGTTTTGAAGTGATCTCAAAATCCATTCCTGAAATTGCCCAAAGCCCCCTCCCAAAAGCCACCTTGGAAATGGCATTGATTCGAGTCTCTCAGTTAGGATCTTTGACCAGTGTAGCTGCTCTATTGGATCGACTTGAAAAGATGGAGAAAAACACGGCTGTACATGCTCCAGTCCCCATCGAGACTCCAGTCCCCACCGAGACTAGTCCTTGCCCACCCTCCAGCCATCCCCTCCAATGGGCACACTTTGTACAGTTTGCTCTCCAAAAACAGGCGAAGGTGGGAAGCCTACTGGAGCACGCCACACCCGTAACTCCCATAGAGGAATGGAAAAGCCAGCAAACCCTCCAAATAGGCTTTTTCCAGTCCTTTTATTACCAACAGGCAAAGGCTAGGAATAAAGAGTTAACCTCCTTGGTGCAAGAATACATTGGGGCAGAGAAGCTCTTGGTCATAGCAAAGGTCGACCGAACTCAAAAAGCTAAGCCCTCTATTGTAGCCACTGCTCAAAAAAGTCACGCCCAAAAAACCGACAAATTAAAAGAGAAATTTTTGCAGCAAAAAATCGTGCATGATACAAAAGAGATACTAAACACAAAAATGATAGACTTTAGAGTAAAGGAGTAACGTTATGCGAAAGTCCGGAGGAGGATTTGGAGGGAATATGCAACAGATGATGCAACAAGCCCAACAGATGCAAAAAAAAGTGCAAGAAGCCCAGGCAGCGTTGGCCACAGAGGAAGTGCAAGCCCAATCGGGTGGTGGAATCGTAAAAGTGACCGTCAGTGGAAACCAGGACTTACTGGATATTACCATTGCCCCTGAAGCCTTAGAAGATGCAGAAATGCTCCAAGATATGGTAAAAGTAGCTATGAACAAGGCTCTAAAAGAGTCGAAAGAATTATCCGAAAAGAAAATGGGTGGCGCCATGGGAAACCTTCCCTTTCCCCCGGGGCTTTTTTAAGCAGTTATGGACTACTTAAACCAGTTGGTTCATGAGTTATCAAAACTCCCTGGCATTGGACCAAAATCAGCAACTCGTCTCACCTACCATTTATTAAATACGAACAAGGAGAGTATCGAGCGACTATCCCACACTTTGATTGCTGCCAAGGAAAATACCCGTTTATGCGATGAGTGCCATACCTATACGCAAACACAACTTTGTAGCATTTGTGAAAAAACAAATCGAAGCAAACATCAAATTATTGTTGTGGAACGTCCCTGCGATGCAGACGCCATTGAAAATACCCACCACTTTCTCGGCACCTACCATGTACTCCACGGCTTGCTTTCTCCCATGGACGGCATCGGTCCCCAGCAGTTGAAATGCAAGGAGCTCATCCAAAGAATTTCCAAGCTGGAACAAACACAGGAGATAGAAATTATTTTAGCTATAAACCCTAGTATAGAGGGAGAGGCCACCTGCCTGTACATAAAACAGATACTGAACTCTCCCATAAAAATTACTCGAATTGCGTACGGCTTACCCATGGGAGGAGCTTTAGAGTATGCGGATCAAATGACGATTACAAAAGCGTTGGATAATCGTGTGCAATATAAATAATAGGAGGCCAAAAGATGAGTTTTATTAATTACAAAAACATGGAAATCAATTGCAAGGTAGTTTATTTTGGTCCGTCCGCAGGGGGAAAAACCACCAACCTTCGTTATATTCATTCCCAAACCCATCCCGACGGTGCACTCCTTCCCATAAACACCAAGAGCACCCGTTTGTTTGATTTCCTACCCCTTGCCTTGGGAACACTCAACGGCTTCAAGGTTCGTTTTCACCTATATGCGGTCCCAGGACAGACTGAATCTGCCCACACCCATTTCCTGCAAAGTATCGATGGAATTATTTTTGTTTGTGATTCACAGGTAAACCGCATAGAGGCCAATATGGAAAGTTTTCATAACCTTAAGCAAACCCTGGAACAACAGGATTTAGATATACAGAAAATACCGTTGGTGTTTCAGTATAATAAGAGAGACATACCCAACATTTGTCCCATCGAGGAGCTTTCTAAAGAAATAAACAGTATCGAGGCGCTGGAATTTCCTGCAACCGCTACAACTGGTCAGGGCGTACTAAAAACCTTGGACTCGTTAACAAAAAGAATTGTTGGCGAATTGAAAAATCAAACTCAGCTTGTACAGCTCGAAAGTGAAAAAAAAGGGCCTCAACCGTTACCTAAGTTGAGACCCCACAGGAAAGACTCCTTAACCGTATAGTTACCGTCCTTGGGATCTATAGTTCTCCCTCAAGAGATTTCAGTATATTGAGTCGACCACCTGTAATTGTTTTATCCTTCAAACTGGGAAGGCTGTCTGTGAACTTTAACAAACGTTCCCTTATTTCTAGATAAGTGGCATCTGGGTACTGCGACCAAAGTAGGGCCGCGGCACCTGCCACATGGGGTGCAGCCATAGATGTACCACTAAAGCTCTTATATTTTTCCCCAGGTACGGTGCTATAAACACCCACACCAGGTGCGGACAAGTGAACAGTCTTTAACCCGTAATCGGAGAAATTAGCCAGCCGATCCTTACTGTCGTTGGCTGCCACTGCAATAACGTTATCGAAATCCAAGCCATGGTTAGCTGGCCACGATGATCTCCGATCATTGTTTCCGCCATCGTTACCTGCGGCTGCAATGAATAGTACGCCTTTTTCATGAGCATTTTTAATAGAACCTTCCAGCGCTGGATCCTTTGGTCCCTTACCGCCCCAAGAGTTGGAAAGAACATTAGCTCCACGACTTACAGCATAGTTAATGGACTTAATTGCATTTACCGACGTTCCCTGACCTCTGCTTGTTATAAACTTCAAGGCCATAATGGATACTCGCTGAGAAACACCTGAAATTCCCACTCCATTCTCACCTACAGCACCGATAACACCGGCACAGTGGGTACCGTGCATATTATCGTCGAAGGGAAGATTGTCGTTATTCGTGAAATCCCATCCCACTACGTCTCCAACAACATCGGTGCCATCTGAGTTTACTCCCGTTTCAGCAAAAGAACTTACGTTAGGATTTCTCCACATATTGAAAGCAATATCGGGATGATTATAGTCCACGCCTGTATCAATTACAGCCACAACCACATCTTTAGATCCTTTGTTTATTTTCCATGCCTCGGTTGCTTGAATTTGACCCATTCCATACACGTTGCCCATGTTTGGATCTGCGCTAGCTTCTGGCTCCCCAGGTAGCGGTTCGATATCTGGACGATTTGGTGGTGGTCCGCCGCCGCCATCTTCACAACCCGGAGGAAAGGGAAAACCCGGAATCAGACAAGGTGGTTTTTCTCCTGGTGGTGGTGGGCTTCCGCCTCCATCATCGCAACCCGGAGGAAAGGGAAGACCTGGAATGGGACAGGGTATGCCTGCATGAGGTTCGTTTTCTTTTACCTCTATGGGAGATATTCTCCATATATAGTTGGGCTGGGCATATTCCACAGCTGGATTTTTTTCCAGTATTTCAATGAACTCTTCCACGCTGAACTCTTCGTGGTTAAACGCTATGTGCTGCATTGTACCGTTTCTATTCATATCTTCAGGATTAGATATTTGATTAGCAAATAGCACACCCAAGCGATCATACATATTGTTTGTAGACAGTAGAGAAAGGGTTTTGCTATTACGATACTTAACAATCACCTCTCCTTTTTTATATTCTCTATCGATAAAAGCCGACGCGTCGACTCCCCACAAAAGCACAGCCATAATCATCCAGCCATGTAGTGCGCTTCCTTTCATAATGAACTTACTTATAGTTTTGATTTTCTTTGTCATAATAATCTCCTTATTATTATTTTTTTTTCTCTCAACTTTTATTAGGGACTATTTATACGAAGCGCTACAAGTTAAAAATACAAACAACCTCTGTGAAACCCTTACATTTTATATAATTATTTGCGCTGCATGGATTATAAAAAATACAATTGCGTACAGAGAGAAAACCCAGAAGCAAAAAAAAAGGCCCCAACCGCCCCAACTGTTATTCAGTTTCGGTTGAGGCCCACAGGATGGACTCCTAGTTACTGTTCTTGGGATCTACAATTCTCCCTCAAGAGATTTCAGTATATTAAGTCGACCACCTGTAATTGTTTTATCTTTCAAACTAGGAATGCTGTCTGTGAACTTTAACAAACGCTCCTTTATTTCTAGATAACTGGCATCGGGGTAATGCGACCAAAGCAGGGCCGCTGCACCTGCCACATGGGGCGTGGCCATAGATGTACCGCTAAGACGCTTATATGTTTTTCCAGGTATGGTGCTATAAACAGCCACGCCAGGCGCAGACAAGTGCACAGCTTTCTTCCCGTAGTCAGAAAAACGTGCCAGCTTGTCCCGACTATCAGTGGCTGCCACCGAGATAACATTATCTAAATCCAAACCATGGTTGGCTGGCCATGACGACTTTTGATCATTGTTTCCACCAGCGTTACCTGCAGCTGCAATGAACAGCACTCCTTTGTCACGAGCATTTTTAATAGATGCTTCCAGTGCCATGTCCTTTGATCCTCCAGTGCCCCAAGAGTTGGAAAGAATCTTAGCTCCACGACTTACAGCATAGTTAATGGACTTAATTGCGCCGGCTGTGGATCCTCGATTTCCTTTTGTTATAAATTTCAAGGCCATAATGGACACTCGCTGTGCAACGCCTGAGACTCCTATTCCGTTCTCGCCCACAGCACCAATAATTCCAGCGCAGTGACTGCCGTGCATGTGATCGTCGAAGGGAAGATTGTCATTATTTATGAAATCCCATCCCACTACGTCGCCGACAATATCGCTACCGTCTGAATTTACTCCCGTTTGCATAAAAGAACTCGCTTTAGGATTCCTCCACATATTGAAAGCAAGGTCGGGATGATTGTAGTCCACGCCCGTATCAATCACAGCCACAATCACATCCTTGGATCCTTTGTTTATCTTCCATGCCTCGGGCGCTTGAATTCGAGCCATTCCGTACACGTTGCCCATGTTTGGATCTGCATCAGCTTCTGGCTCCCCAGGTAGCGGTTCGATATCTGGACGTTTCGGTGGTTGTCCTGGCCCTCCGCCGCCACCATCTTCACAACCCGGAGGAAAGGGAAGACCCGGAATCAGACAAGGTGGTTTTTTTCCTGGTGGTGGTTGTTCTCCATCCTCGCAACCCGGGGGAAAGGGAATACCTGGAACTGGACAAGCCGCATAAGGCTTACTTTCCTCCACCTCTATGGGAGATACACTCCATATATAGTTAGGCTGGGCATACTCCACAGCTGGATTTTTTTCCAGTATTTCAATGAGTTCTTCCACACCGAACTCTTCGTGATTAAACGTTATGTGCTCCATCACACCGTTCATATTTGTATCTTCAGAATTAGATATACGATCAACGAACAGCACACCCAAGCGCTCATACATATTATGTATGGATGTTAGAGAAAGAGTATTGCTTTCACGATACTTAACAATTACCTCTCCTTTTTCATATTCTCTATCGACAAAAGCCGACGAGTCGACTCCCCATAAAAACATAGCCATAATTATCCAGCCATATAGTGCACTTCTTTTTATAATTAACTTATTTGTATTAATTTTCTTTTTCATAATAACCTCCTTATTATTATTTGTTTTTATTGTTTACAGCTTTAATTAAGAACCCTTACATTGCGCATGACAAGTCAAAAGTACAAAAAACTCCTGTAAAATCCTTGCATTTAATATAATTATCTATACCCTGAATGGATTGTAGAAAATACAGGCACACAGCACACAGAAGTACCCACCTGTTTTCCTGTATCTCCAAACTACTGTTGCGACCATTCCAAAACGACATATGCTTTCGAATCTGTTTGGCCTGTTGGAACTGCAGGCTATGGGAATGGGGGTCTCTCCATTACCCTTCCCCTACGAGAGGAGGATGGAAATGGAAATAACTTTGAATACGAGTTCACTGTTTATTGGGGAGATGGTTCAGCGCCTCAGACAATCAATGCTTATAGTGCCACCATCACTCACACCGATGCAAGTGCAGGGGACTACCTAGTTCAAATAACAGGCTCAAAGTTTCCAACTTTGGAATTTCGTGAGGCAAAAGATAAAGATAAAATCATTGAAGTAAAAAACCTTGGAGACGTGGGCTGGAAAAGTTTTCGTAATGCTTTTTGGCTTTGTAAAAAGCTCAGCAAATTCACTTCTGGCAATACGGACACCTCTCAAGTAACGAACATGAGTTCCATGTTTTCTGGCGCTCTTAGTTTAATCTCGCTTGATTTATCTGCTTGGAATGTGGGTAGTCTCACATCTGCATCTGATATGTTTAAAGATACTTACCGTAACCTGGGGAGATAGTTTCACTGGTATTACTGGCGAGATGATCTTTACTGGCAGTAATCCTGATGTAACTATAACTTGTTCTGTTAGTGGGGCCAATTTTTTTGAGAGAACCTGTAATTAGATTATTGTAACGGATTATTTTTCTACACACGGTACTAGCGCTCCGATAAAGTGGTTTTTAATACTATTTCTTGTTTCTGTGGCGAAAATTCTCTTCGTTTCACAAATTGATTAAAGAATCCTTGGCCATCACCCGAAATCTTTATAGAGGTTCCGTTTCATGCGCTTTATTATTTTTTTTCTTTCTTGTTTTGTCTTCCAAGCAAATGCTCAAACAGCTTGGAGCAAGGATTTTCATTTGTGTTTTTTCACCATGAATAACGCCAAAGAATACAGAGTGGCTAAAAAGTTTTTTCAAAAAATTACAAAAACATATCCAAAACTACGCTTCCATGTAAAAGAGTTTCTGCCCTACGGGGAGTATGCTCAATCGGGCTTCCGTAAGCTCTTGGACGAGGAGCATCCCTGCGACGGTTTAGTGTTATCGGGTCACCATCGAGCTCAGGGTTTTGAGGGAGAGCGTAGCGTGGGATACTTGCCCATACAACAATTAGAGCGATGGAGTTGCAGCGAGCGCTACCGCCCATGGTTTCATGGAATTAAAGCCATCTGGCTCCAGGGCTGCGCCACTGGGGCACCTTCTTGGGAGGAAAAGGGAAACTTCACCCGCGCCTATCAATTAATTTTTCCCAACGCAACCTTATTTACTTGGAGCGGGAGCGCACCCTCAGGTGTTGCTCACAAAACAATCCCCTATCATATAAAAAATCTGGAAACATTCTCTCAAAAATCAGAAAGCGTGGCCATAAAAAATTTATTTCTAGGGAAGGACAGGACCACGGGAAAGGAAGCATGGCTGGCCCTTCGCCATCCCGTCTCCAATGAAAAATTTTTCAGCATTCATAATAAAACAGCTCAATCCTTCCTTCCCCGATCAGGCGCCAATGGGGAAAGGGAACTCACCTGCACTCTTTCTAGAAACAGCACTGTGGAAGAACGCTTTTCAAAAATTCGTAATTTATTTCATAAGCCAGAAATATTTCGACGACAGATGGGAAGGATTTTATCAGAGTTAAACTTGGCGAAAAAAAAATATCCCTCATACTACAGGATTCTTATTGAGGAATTATCTTCACCTAGAAACATGGCTACTTTTGAAAAAATATGGAACAAAAAAATGGGAATTACGGAGCGCTTGCAGTTCTATCATTTTTATGTAGGAATCAACCAAGTGCACAATAAAAAGTGGAAATATTATTTACAAAAAAAAGCTCTCCAAGTATTTTCCAGTACGCTCAAGCACCTAGACCATGTGGAGCGAAAACACTGGAGAAGGAAAGTATCAGAAATACTACTAACAAAGTTTGAAGACAACACGATATTGCTGGATCCCAACAATCTTAAGACTATTGAAAACAATGAAGCTCTGTTAGCCTTATTAAAAGCCATGTTCCAAAGAAAAGAGTCCATCCTCGCCCAAGAAATTATTTATTCTATCTTAGAAAATCCCTTTATCAACAGTAAAGTGCTCTACCAAGTTGCCTGGCAAACCAGGATCATGGGAACCTATAATCTTGAATACTTGTGGGGTATTATCACTAAACATGCCAAAGTAAACGACAAAATCATGGAGCTAGCTTTAGAATAAAACCATGCTAAATAGTATAAGAAAAAGAAAAACGTACTTAGAAATAGGCATTGCTGTACTTCTCTTACTCATTGTTATTACTCTATGCAAGCATGCCGGCGATGACTTGTATGATTACAAATATAGTAAAGATTCCACGCGATTTAACTCCTCTACTGTTATTGTTTGCTTAGCTGGAGGCAAAGGGCGGGTAACTGCGGCTATTAAACTCTATAACCAAGGCGTGGGGAAATCACTATTAATTATTGGCGTAGGCCCCCAGACCACTCGAGAATCTATTATCAATAATTTATCCACAAGTATTAGGGAGCACTTAACTCCGGAGAGATTAGCAAATATCATAGTGGAAAACCAATCAAAAAATACAATAGAAAATGCTCGTGCCCTTCAGCATCTCTTTGGCCAAACAAAAGACACGCAAAGCATAGTGCTAGTAACTTCCGGCTATCATATAAAGCGCGCCTTACTTATTCTAAAAGAAACCCTACCTCAAACAGTAAGTATATATCCTTATATTCCCAGCGACACCCTAGACATGACTCCTGAAAATTGGTTTTACTCCTTCTATGGCATTAAAGTGACTATGATAGAAACGGCCAAGCTCCTTCTCACCAGCCTATCCTTCTCCCTATTGAAGACTCTATAAATTAAGTTTGTATTCTTTCCACACTAATAATGCCCGCCTTTCTCTCCAATGAAGAGATGAGATGGTTTAATTGCTCAACATTTTTTATCATAACTTCAAAAATACAGACGGCTTGACTTTCTTTTGTGGTTTGTACCGTAGCCTGAGAAATATTTACATTATCTGCGCTAATAGATTTTGTCATCTCCGCTAGTAACCCGGGCGTATCTTCACAGTATACCTTTATTTTCACATTACGGTAAAAGGAACGAGGCGCGCCATCGGCTCCTTTCATATTCCATTCCACATAAATTTTACGATCTTGATTACCCTCCATACCCTTTGCGCATTTTGCAGTATGTACGGTGACCCCTCTGCCCCTTGTAATAAAACCAAAAATGGAATCTCCCGGAATGGGACTGCAACATTTTCCAAATCGAATAAGTACATTGTCCACTCCGTCCACTGTAACCGCATTTCGAGCTTCACTTTTCTTAGTGGCCGAATCTAAAACTTTTTGAAAAAAACTTTGTTCTCTCTCTGTTTCATTTGTTTTTTCATCTATTAGAGCGGCAGGAATTATCTTTTGTACGGCTTCCTTTCCAATAATGCGACCAAAACCAATCTTCACATATAAACTCTCAATGTTATTACAACTCAAATCGGGAAGCGCCTTGGTTATTTCCCCCGATTTTAACATTCTCTCCAAGGTGAGTTTATACCTGCGAAACTCCCGATCAAGAATCTCTTTGCCAATCTCTTGAGCTTTTTCACGCTCCTCCTGCTTGAAATAGTACCGGAGCTTAGACATAGCCTTGCTGCTTCGTACAACCTTTAACCAATCCTTGCTGGGCTTTTGTGTTTTAGAGGTAATAATAGATACAGTGTCTCCGCTACATAAATTATAACGTAAAGAAACCATTTTCCCATTTACTTTTGCTCCTGTACAGGCGTGCCCCACGTCGGTATGAACAGAATAAGCAAAATCAATGGGCGTGGACCCTGCCACTAACTCCTTCACCTGCCCCTTAGGCGTAAACACATAAACCCCCACATCATAAAGATTCATGCGCACAGATTCAAGGAACTCGTTGGGATCTTTTAAATTTTGATGGGCCTCCATCAAACGATTTAACCAATCCATGTGTAGCTTATTTTCCGAATGCCCTTCCTTATATTTCCAGTGAGCTGCCACTCCAGAACGGGAAATTTCATACATCTCATGGGTACATATTTGAATCTCTAGGCGCTCTCCAGAGGAACCAATTACCGTAGTATGCAATGCTTGGTAGTTATTGGGCTTTGGCATAGCAATATAATCCTTAAATCTGCCTGCCACTGGCTTAAAAGCAGAATGGATCACGCCCAGGGACTTATAACATTCAGTAATGTTATCCACCACAATACGAAAAGCAATAATATCATTGATACTTTCCGGAGGAATATTATTGGATTCCATTTTTTTATAAATAGAATAAATATGCTTGAGTCGGCCTGAGAATTTTGCATCAATTCTATACTCTTCTAATGCTTCCTGAATATAGCTTTTTACCTTTTCCATATAAACATCACGCTTAGCTTTATGATTCACCATAAATGTTTCAATCTTTTGATACATCTCTGGCTTCAAGTAGCGCAAACATAAATCCTCTAATTCAACCTTCATCCATTCAATTCCCAGTCGGTTTGCTAGAGGCGCATAAATATCTAAAGTCTCTTCTGCAATGGCTCTTTGCTTATTTTCTGGTAAATGCTCTAACGTCTGCATATTATGTGTGCGGTCAGCTAACTTCACAAGAATTACCCTAAGGTCTTTTGCCACAGCCACAATCATTTTACGAAAGTTTTCCGCTTGCTTTTCTTCCGTAGTTCGGAAATTAATCCGGGAAATTTTTGTGACTGCATCCACTAAAAAGGATATGGAAGGACCAAACAAACTCTCTATCTCTTCTAAATCTGCCTCAGTGTCTTCAACTGTATCATGGAGTAAACCCGTGATAATGGAATCCAAATCCAATCGGAGTTCCGCTAAAATTATAGCCACGCTAATAGGATGAATAATATAATCTTCCCCACTGTGGCGCTTTTGTCCTCTGTGTTTGTCGCTAGCAAACTGAAAGGCTTTTTTCACAAGCTTCAAGTTAACTTCTGGATAATAATCCAAAAGTTTTTTTTCCAATATGGCAAAAGAAGCTGCTGGCATATTACAACTTCTCCACTGTACTTGTTGCGGCTATCAAAAAATTGCATATTTCCAAAAATGTTTTATCTAAATTGTGGTTAGTAACCACAAAATCAAATTCATCTTTATGGAAAATTTCTTCTTGAGCAGCCAAAAGCCGCTTTTCTATCACCTCTGCCGTATCCATGGAACGAGCTACCAAACGCTGCCTTAGTACCTCCATGCTAGGAGGAAGAATGAAAATACTGATAAGCTCTTTAGCAAATATTTGCTGCAAGCTCTGCACCCCTTGAACGTCTATATCGAATAGAACAATTTTTTCTTTCTTTCTTTCTGCTTCCAAACGCAATAGGCTTGTACCATAGTCATGCTCATGTACAGTAGCCCACTCCAAAAAATAGCCATTCTCCCTCATCTCTTTAAACTCTTCTTTTGTAATAAAAAAATAATCTTCTCCATCTTCCTCTTCTCCCCTGGGCGGCCTCGACGTATGAGAAATGGAAAGAGAAAGATTTGCGTATTTTTCCAAGAGCATGGAACAAATAGTAGTCTTCCCAGCGCCACTGGGGGCTGCAATAGCAATATAGAATTTTTTATTGTGAATAGATAAACTAGCCATGATTACTCCAAATTCTGTATTTGCTCCCGAATTTTGTCCAAGCCAAGCCTCACCTCTATACTACGATTCGTAATTTCAATTTCTCCCGCTTTGGCTCCCAAGGTATTGGCTTCTCTCATTATTTCCTGCACAAGAAAATCTAAGCGTTTTCCAAGAGCACTTTTTTCATTTTTCACCAGTAAACCTTGAAACTGACTCAAATGACTGTCTATGCGATCCAACTCCTCACTAATATCACTACGATCCACATAATAGGCCACCTCCTGCAAAAGCCGGGATTCATCCAATTTTGCATTTATAAATTGAGGTAATTTTTGAATTCGAAGGTGTAGACGATCTTCCATTCGTTTACGAACACCACTAGCTAAAGTTTTAATCTCTTTCATGTACCTGGTAATTTCATGAAGCTCTTTCTGTAAAACTTTTACAATGGCTTCCCCTTCTTTACAACGCATTTGAAGGAGCTCCACAATAGCTTCTTCCAAAGCTTTGTCCAAGAGCTCAAAAATTTCTTTTGTTTCATCCTCTGCTCGAGGTGCTTCTTCCGTAATAAATGTGTTCGGCAAACGAAGCAAACTACTCACACTCAAGCCGCTGGGAATGCCCAATTTTTTAGCAATAGTTCCTATGCTCTCGGAATAGGTGGCAACAGAGGACTCGTTTATGGGAGTAATAAGACTTGGGTCTAGGATTTTATGGTAAACATAAACTTCAATCGTGCCTCTCTCAATAGACGTGCGCAGCCTTTTCTTTAAGGCATACTCCCAGACGGAAAGAACTCGAGGCAGTTTTGCACGCAAGTCGAAATGTTTTCCGTTGACTGTCTTGAGTTCAACTTGAACTTGGAATTTGGAAGAGACTTTAGTACCACGACCAAAACCCGTCATGGAATAAATTTTTGAATCCACAGGTCATCTCCTATTTTGTAAGATCCGTACGTTCTATAAACTGAGAACCCATCGCACGAAATCTCGCTGTCCGCTCTTTCTTTAATGTCTCACCAGACTTTTCCATCAGCTTCTTAAGATGAAACTTGAGTCGCTTCTCCAGTATTTTTGCCGACTCCTGATGATCTTGGTGACAACCCCCCTGGGGCTCCGGCACAATCTCATGAATTACACCTAGAGAAAGAGCATCCTCTGCACCCATTTTTAATACTTGGGCAGCTTTTTTGTGCTGACCGCTGTCGCTCCAAAGAATCGAGGCACAACTCTCCGGAGAAATCACAGAATATATGGAAAACTCTTGCATCAGTAGACGGTCTGCCACCGCAATCGCCAACGCTCCACCTGATCCACCCTCTCCAATCACCACGCCAATAACGGGAACCTCTAGGGAAAACATGCGCATAATACTGTCGGCAATGGCTTCACTTTGCCCCCGCTCCTCAGCACCCAAGCCAGGGTACGCCCCAGGCGTATCAATAAATGTAATAATGGGTATCGAAAATCGACTAGCCAGATCCATCAAACGAATAGCCTTCCGGTACCCTTCAGGCTTTGCCATACCAAAGTTTCGCTTTATTTTTTCCTTCGTCCCACGACCCTTCTGTTGACCAATCACCATCACGGGTTGTTTGCCTAAATTCCCTAGACCACCGATAATGGCCGGGTCGTCTTGAAATTTTCTGTCTCCATGGAGCTCCTGAAAATCCGTGAAAATATGCTCTATATAATTAAGGGTATAGGGACGGTTGGGATGACGAGACAACTGCACTCGCTGCCAAGGCGTGAGCTTTCCATAGACCTCACGGGTAAGCTGCTTGAGCTTGCTTTGCAGCGCATTAATCTCCCCACTGAAATCTATACCCCCATGACGAGACATGCCCTGCAACTCTTGAATTTTTTTCTCCAAGTCTAAAATAGGCTGTTCGAAGTCGTAGTTCTGGTCCATAAACAATGCCACAATAGCAAGCTAAGTGCCAAACCGCAAGGTAAAGGCTTTTAGTCAAAAAAAAGCCCTCCTTATGTCTAAAGAGAGCTTTCTATTTCTAGTCTGTGGTGAAAGGAAAGTTTATTCGCACTTACTACTAGTAAAGGTTTCTCGCGATTGAGGCGAAGCAGTCATCGCAGCATAAACTGAATTCATATATTGTTCAACATAGACTCTAATTTCTTTTTCTGTAAAACCATACTTCACTGCCCTCTCTTCATCCGACATTTTCATTAATTCTGATACGGGATGATGATCCGCTCCAGATTCTAAATCTGTCTTTACTTCCTGCCATAGCTGATCTATCAGTTTACAACTAATAAATAAAATTCCTCGACTATGTCCTTCAATATACCCTTTAGCAAATGCTCTCTTGGATATATCTGTGGTTTTTGCACCCTCTTTTACTTGCTTCATTCGAGCATTACTCACATCTCGAGGATCGAGGGACATTGAGTGATAAGCCTCAGGCGATGCATGATCCTCCTCCCAACCTATAACTTTACCCAGACCTCCGTTCAAAATTCCTTCCCTATACCCAGTAAAGTGCCCAACATAGAATTCACGCAATGCTTTCAACTGCTCTGTTTGATCGTAGACTTTCAGAACTCGAGTAGATCTATGTGGTGTGGGACTACCAAATGCGCTGGGATTATTATCAGCAGCATTTCCAACGGTTGGTAATGCTATGGCAAGTGCCATTGCTGTAATTGTTAATTTTTTCATTATTGCTTTTCTCCTTTGTTTTGAACTGCATGCAAGCACGCTAGTTCGGTTTACTGCTTAACTTGATGCATTATGCCCAATATAACGCATAAAGTCAATCTTATTTTAAGTGATACAGAAAAACTGCAAGTGTCTGAATTTAAAGAAAGAATCTCTTTATGCGCTCACATTCACATCATTGAGTAGGCTGTAGTGGGGGCCATAATAGGCCTGCCTTCCGTCCATTCCATTAACATTGATAAGAGTGGAGGTATCGGACCAGCGTATTTTAGAAAAATTTGTGGGAAATTTTCCAGACAAGCTCCCGCCCTTTATATAGGTGACGGTATTTTTTTCGTTATCGTATAGGCGAGCTAGGCGAATTTCGGAAGAGAAAGTTAAGTCATTGGCAGAAGTAAATAGACCTGAGAATTGTAGTATTTCTAAAACCTGAGGCGCACTTTTGCGAAGCGAATCCACGGACTGAGATTGTTGTGGCTCTAGGACTACTGTGCCTTGGTTGGTGGTAACTTCTTTTTTTAAGTAGTCGGAAAACTTTTTTTCCGACGGATTGCAAATAATCTGATTGTCTTTTGCCAGCACTTGTTTTTTTTGTGCATCCCCATAGCTATCAAATAAACAAGAGCCAAAAGAATGGATCATCTCTGGATCTAGGGATAGAGAAAAGGGGTGACCTTCAAAATTAGGAATGAGTGGTTTTCCCGTTTCCATAAACGGAGTATTGAAATATTTATTTCTAGTGTTTAGCTGAGACAATACATCGCTAAATATTGGACACATATCTGCGGCACTCAACAGTACGGCATACTTGCCCGTTTTTGGTCCTTCCTTAGTAAGAGAGTATTTTGCAAAATCCGCTGATTGAGTGCACATTTTCGGAAAGTCCATCTGCTTGGAACTACCCGACCATTGGGTAAGTAAAAACTCCTCGGCCATGTTTTCATTTTTTTCGGAAAAACAAACTTCCGTATAAATTTGGGTTTGAAAATTTTCACCGCAAAAACCGTTGCTCAAAAAAAGTTCTCTCCGGTCTCGTGAGACAAATAACTCTGCTGAATTAAAATGTCCCTGCTCCGTGTTTTGTATGGCTTCCACTAAGTTCTTGCCCATCTCCTCTGTACTCGCACCCAAGTTTTCCCAAATAAGGGGGTCGGCTCGATTCTTATGGGGAATTTTCGGTGGGTTTTCCTGCAAGCTCCAACGCTCCTCTTCTCCTAGGTGAGCTGTTGCTATAAGGGTTTCTACTTGTTGATGGAGGTTGTTTGTAAAGAAAAACTTTTTTCCAGCAGCGCCAAGTTTTTTCTCTTTAGAGACTTCTATGGAAACGTAAAGAAGTTTCTCTTGGACAAATCGACGTTGATCCAGGGATGCGGTTTGTGTCTTGTCTTGAATAAAGTAGGCCTCTTCCCTGTCTGTGGAAATGTTTCTTACCGTCCATTGAAAAATGGATCCATCTTTTTTTTTGGCTTCCAGTTCTTTTAGTAAATTATCTATCGTCCAATTTTCCATAACTACCCCAACAACACATTATCAACAAGCATGTAAGGACCACCGGAGCCGGCTTGCACCAACTCTTTGTGGTACTTTCCACAACCGCCAACCTTATTCAAGGGATGGTGACAAGTGTCCTGCTCCACCTTGTCTGCCTCTATTTTTGACTTCATTAAAATGGAATTAAGGTAATCGGGAGTATAGCCCGTCATTTGCACGGAACCGCCACTGGGACCATGAAACACTTGCCCCGTAAGTTTGCCGTCCTTGATTTCCTCCAAGTATGCAATGCCAACTTGGATTCCCATACCTTTGGGATCTTCCATACCTCCGGCAGGATGGTGGGCTAAAAAACCATAGTCCACGGCCTTGAGGAGTTCGTCTAAGGTATGTGTACCTTCGCTAAAGTAGGTATTGGTTTGACGAGTATACACTCCATGGGACCAACACTCCCGTTTTCCATTGGCTGTTCGGGGTACGGATAGGCGAATGGCCGACGTTAGGTTTGTCATGGGGGACTGGAGAACTCCTCCCTTTACTAAGTATTGTTTTTTCGCTAGCCAACCTTCTTCGTCGAAATAATAGGAACCCCAGGCACCGAATCCTTGATCCGCATTTTTATAAATAGCTGGGTTATTGAGTATAGTCGCTAGTGCATTCCCCACAGATTCTTTGCTGTGGTAAAGTTCCCAAGCCTTCGACCGACCTCTAGCGCAGGTGTCTCCCTCCTGAGAGTGACCAAATGCCTCGTGGGCAAATACACCCGCAATATCGGGGCCCATAAGTAATTTATAGCGACCCGCCTTTAACGGTTTTGCTCCCAGTTGCTTCTCCAGCATGAAATATATTTCTTCCAACGATTCTGGGTCAAAGTGTACGGTTTCTCGTCCACCCAGACCACCGTCCACGCAATAGCCCCGTTCTCCTTTTTTCATTGCCATGCCCGTTACTCGATTGCGCAGCAAGGACTGGGAAAGATTCACCTGTGCGTCCATAAAAAAGTAGTCCTCTTTGCTAAGAGCGAGAGAGGCTAGGCTAAAGTCCACATTTTTACAGGGATGGTTGGGGGGAAGTTTTTTTGCATACTCTTGAATCTCTTGCAAGTATTTTTCTACATACGTCATCGCTTGGGCATCCTCTGTCCAAAGCATTTCCTGAGAAGGAGTTCCAAAGTGTACATGGGTGTCTGGCTGTGGGTTAGGAGGAATTTGGCTCAAAAGCTCTGGTTCAAAGGCTCCTTCTTCCTCTAGGCGCTCCTTCCAAGTGGGAGCTTTATAGTACTTTGGTTTTCCTGTGGGGTTTTGGGGGATTCTTTTTACTAAATCAGATGCCTGATTTTCTAGATGGGATTTTTCCAAGGAGTCCGTTGCTTGTTCGTATAAAGTGAAGCCGTCGTAAATTCGTAGTACCACTCCTTGGCGAATATTCTCTGAGCTTGCTTGACCACGTTGGTTTCGTGTAAAAATCTTTTCTCCACGTCGTTCCAGCAGTACAGACACATACCATTGGGGATTGGGTGCTTGGAGAATATCGAGAAGCTTGGACAAATGGGTGTGGGTGGATGTGAGATAGGGTTCTGGGGTGGCCCGTATAGGTGCTCTGTTCTGTTTTTCCATCTGAAACTCCTTTTTAGTCGTTTTATTTTTAACAAATCTATAGTAAAAACTCAAGGTATGCGTAAATCTACTCTCTTAGCCTTATCACTTCCACTTTTGGCCTCTTTTCTTCTTTATTCCTATCCTGCCTTGGCAGACCTCAGATCTATTAAGCTCCCTCCAGGGTTTCGTATCTCTGTATTTGCGCAGAATGTCCCAGGAGCCCGTTCCCTTAGCCTCGGTCCCAAGGGGATCGTGTTTGTGGGCAGTAGGCAAGGTGAGGTATACGCATTGGAGGACAAGGACGGAGATTTTCGTGCAGAAAAAGTATATACGGTTGCCCGTAACCTAAACTTCCCCAATGGGGTGGCCTACTATAAGAAACACCTTTATATTGCAGAAATTGACAAAATACTTCGCATCAAAAATATAAGCCAACACCTTCGCACCTCCACAACTACCCCGGAGGTGATCTATGAGAATCTTCCCAAGAAGAGCCACCATGGTTGGAAGTTTATTGCCTTTGGACCGGATGGAAAGCTTTATATTCCAGTGGGTGCTCCATGCAATATTTGTGACGACAAAACAGGACCATTTGCAAAAATATTGAGATTAAATATAGCGGCAAAAGAAATAAAAAAGGAGAAACTAGAGGTGGTTGCCCACGGGGTTCGCAATACGGTTGGCTTCGACTGGCATCCAGAAACAAAGAAGTTATGGTTTACTGATAATGGGCGAGATCTTTTGGGGGACGATCAACCACCTGATGAGTTAAACCGGGTCTCCAAAAGCGGCAATCATTTTGGCTATCCCTTTTGCCATGGAGGCGACATCCTAGAACCTACTGTCCTGGCAAGAAATCGTCTCTGCTCCGAGTTCGTCGCTCCAGTAAGAAAATTAGGTGCCCATGTGGCAGCCCTTGGCATGCGTTTTTATAGAGGAAAGCAATTTCCTAAAAAGTACCATAATCAAATTTTTATTGCAGAACATGGTTCCTGGAATCGAAGCTCAAAAAGTGGCTATCGTATTACCTTAGTGACCATGAAAAATAACGGGGCAAAGCCCACCTATACATCCTTTGCCACTGGTTGGTTACAGGGAGAAAAGGTTTCCGGCAGACCGGTGGATGTTCTCAATATGCCAGACGGATCTTTACTTGTCTCCGACGATCTCAGCGGCCAAGTTTACCGTATTTCTTATAAAAAATAATAGAGGGAGGGTTATTCTTCGAACAGGTCTTCATAAAATTGACTATACTCTCCGGTCCCCTCAAGGAACGTCATACTAAACAAGCTAAAGATAAAAAGTAAAAATAAAAGAAATAAAAATAAAAGTACCTGTGGTGTGAACACCACAAGCAGTGCCCGGGAAGAAGAGGTGGCAAATTGTTCTCGAATGGCAATTACAAGCAAAGCAATTGTGGCAACATACGCCAGCAAGCCCCCTAATACGGGAACAACGGAAAGCCAAGAAGCAACAATGGCACAGCCTAAAATTTTCAAGCAGGTTTTTTGATTCATATTTTCATGGCTAGGAAGGAATATTTTTGCAAATACATAGAGAATAATAGAATTGATAAAAAGCCAGGGAAGTATGAAAAACGGATGCAGTAGGGCCTTGGCACTGGAGAAGAGAAATGCTCGCCCTTGATCCATGGAATCTGCCCCATCTACAGTGAGATAGCTACCAATCCAATCGGAGAAAAATGTTGTGATGATGGCAAGTGATAGGGATTGGAAGAAAAATAAAAAAAGTGCGCTCAGCCAAGAGCTGAGTAAGCCCAGTGCTAGCACTTTGTGCAGATCTATTTCATTGAAGTCTCGACGAAAGAATGACGCTGGTTCCAGAAGAATGGATTGGCAGTAGTGTAGGTAGCTGCGAATAATTTGAGGCATGTTGTTTTATTTATTCCTAGTATTTTTTGTTGGTTTGGTTTTTTTTGTTGGCAGCTTTATTGGCAGCTTTATTGGTGGCTTTATTGATTGCTCGCAACGCTTTCTCCACTTTTTCTTGGTCTGGATCCCAGAAGTTCACAATAGAAGAAGGCATTGCTTGGGTAAATTTTTGATTCATCTTTCGCAGTTCCTTTTTTCTCGCTCCGTTTACTATGCTTATTGTCCGATAATCTGTGCGGATTTGCAAATTTTTGATAGCTTCCTTTTCTATATCTAAGAATTCCACCTCAATATCCCAGTTATTTCTCCACAGTTTCCCTAACTTCGATTTGCTGGGAATAAAGCTGGCCACATTCTTTTCCAAAAAAACGTTCACAAATTCTTGAAATTTTTCGGAAGAAAACCGACTTGTGTTCTTTGGCGAGTTCTTTGATGGGTTCTGGGCTATCTCTTTCCATTCATTGCCGTTCACTTTTTCTAGGGTATGGGATTTTTTCCTTCCATTGCTGGAGATAAAGGAAAGGCGCGCATACATAATTTCATTTCCTTCTTGCATGATTCTTCTTTCCCGGTACTCAGGGAAGGTGCGGGAGAAATTCTTAAGCCTTGAGTGCTCCAATTCTGCTGACCAACTAAGGTCTGTGCTCTCCACCCGATAATTTTTACTGCCTTGGATAGGATACAGTTCTATTCTTTTCGTTTTTTCTTTCTCTGTAACGGATATGACGATAGCAGGAGGCCCTTGCTTTTTATTTTTATCTTCAGGCACTTCGCTCTTTGCACGAAAGGCGATGATCGACCGCAATAAATTATTAAGTAATTCTTGATCGGCATCCACTTTTTGAGGTTGGGTGATCTGCCAAGTATTATTTTTTTTCTCCCCTGAAATGATGCCTTGTTTGCCATATTTCCATGAGATTGCCGTTACGTCTGATCTTTTTATTCCGTGGAGAATTTCTTTATTTCGCCAATGGAATTGAGTTCGATTGAGTGTGGCATGGATGTCCGCAGGAACGAGAAATATGGCCTCAGGCTTTTGTGATGCTTGGACATAACGGGTGCGCCCCAGGGGATTTTTTTCCCCCAGCCATAGTTTTTCCACTGTAGTTGAGCCCGTCATTTGAATACGAAGCGAAATGGGAAAAGAATCAAAGCCAAACTCCTTTTCCCACTGAGGAACTTGTTTTTTTTCTAACCGCTCCACAAAAATCAAATTCCTTACGGAGTGGAGTAAGCTTGCCACATTTTTGCCTGCTGCTGGAAGAACCTTGGGCCTCACGATGTCCCATTTTTGGTTATTCGTATAATCACAGCCTTTGGGTTCTTTGCATTCTAGGCGAATAGTTCCTTTTTCTCCATTAAAGTCAATCTCCACCCAAGAAAATCGATCGTTCTTAAATGAAAAGATACGCCTTTCCTCCCTAGCCTCTTCCGTTCGATTTTTCTTCCATACTAGGGAATCAAAAAAATACAGGCTACCCAAGATCATAAATACTATGGCTAAAATAAAGGACGTTTTTATATTCATAAGTGCCTCTTTATACTACCGGCTACGGGATACTTTCCAAACCCACATACCTATACTGAAAATAGCAATGGGAAGAAAAATCACAACAATCCAAAAGAAAGCTCTCGTCCAATCAGGGTTTAACTCTAAGTTAGTATCTGTGGCTCCTTTTGAGCGAATGCTAATAAAGGAGTTCTGGTCGGAAAGCCAAGCAAGGGAATTCATAAAAAGATCTTTATTAGAAGCCATACTAATAAGGCCATTCACAATAAAGGCTGTTGTGGGAAATACAACTATTCTTGCGGGTTTTTCCTCTGGCCCTGTTTCAATAGCTAGGGCTAGGTTTCTTTGTTCTTTCTTGTCTGTTCCCTTATTGTATTGAGCTAGACCTTTTCTCAAATCATTCCAATTTTTTTCTGCCCAGGTGCTGGGGGTAGACCGGGCTAGAATGCTCACCTTAACTTTTTCCTTTTTATTTTTTATTAAGTATGTGGTCAGTGGGAAAATAAAATTAGCTACTTGTTGGAATTTCACTTCGGTACGCGCAAAGTCCTTTGTAATTAAGTGATCTTTGGAGTAGGCGGAGCCAATAATCATTTGTCCTTGGAGTTTGGCTTGCTTACTGGCTTCGTCGATAAGAAGTTCATTGCCCACGCCCACGCCGTAGTTTGCTTTTAAAAACTTAGCCATTTGTTTTGCACCAGGGGGGAGACCAGATAATTTCACATCCACGTCCAAGCCTAAAATAAGTCGCCCTCCAGAGGCAAGCCACTTCTGAATTCGCTGAATTTCTAGGGGCAAAAATCCTGATTGGGGTCCCGTAATAATCACCACACTAGCATCTTTAGGAATATCGGACTGTAGCAGATTTAAGGTACGTACCGTATAGGCTTCTCGTTCCATTAATGTGCGTAAAAGAGAAATGCTTTCTGCCGACTTTTCATTCCCAAGGTTTCGTTCTCCGTGCCCTACTGTAAAATACACCACCTGGTCTTTATTTTTGAGCAAGCGTATAATCCCGTTGGTAAGTTTTTCTTCGGACAAGCCCGTAACCTTAACTCTTTTTTGTTTCTCGGAAGAAACAAAGGACATTACGGTGGTGTTATATTCTGTTACACCGAGAGCTTTTGCATAAGTGGGACGTTGGTTTACCTCTATAAATTCTATCTCTAAAAGTTTTGTTTCATTGCCGTATGCTTTAAGTATTTTTTGTGCCCGCATTTTTTTTTCAGGAAACTGCCTAGAATTTCCAAAATAAGAGAAGCGTATTTTCTGAGGCAGCTCCTTGAGAATCTTTGCGGTCTGAGGGCTAAGGGTATTAATGCCTCTAGCGGTTATGTCCCATCGGTAGTCATGTTCCACGGCAAAATAATTAATAAAAACAAGGGAGCCTAGAACTAAAAGAATAATCAAGGAAAGGTTGGCGCCATAGCGAGTAGATTTATAGGTAAAGAAGTGCAATAAATTCTGAAGGCGGGGAAGTATTTTGAAAAATCCTTTTGGCATATTCGTCACTCCATGGTCCGTTCAATGTCGAAAACCGTATACGCTCCAAAAAGAGCAAGGCAGGTGAATGATACATAATAGGCTATATCTACAATGGTTATAATTCCCTGTGAGAAGTTAAAAAAATGGGAAATGATGGAAAGGTAGTCGAAAAGTCCTCCCCAGGATGAGCCGGACTGAGAACCCCATAGGCCCACGAGCCAAAAAAACAGGAGCGTTCCAAATGTCATCACAGCAGAGATAATTTGATTTTCCGTACAAGAACTCCAAAAAAGACCTATGGCTATATAGGTACTTATCACCAGCAGTACTCCTAGGTAACTTCCCAGCAGTATGCCCACATCTGGGCTAGCACCGAAGAAAAGGACGAGGGGATAAATAAATGTTCCTGCCAGCATAACGGAGATCAAACCAACCCCGGCCAAAAACTTCCCTAAAATAATATCAATGGAGCGGATGGGGGCCGCCATCAATAGGGTAAGGGTCTGTTCCTTGCGCTCCTCGGATATTAGGCGCATGGTAATAAAGGGCGCCACAAACAGTAAAATTACATTAATGTTCCCAAACATGGGTGCGATAATATGTTCTGAAATAGTGGGTTTCGGTCCTTGGCTTACTTGCATAAATTGTAACTGCGACTGCTGAAAATAACTAAGCAGATTAAAAAACACATAACCCACTAAAGCTAAAAAAACAGAAATAATAATATAAGCGATTGGGGAATAAAAATAACTCCGAAAATCTTTTTGAGCGATTAAAAGAATTTTACCCATGGCTACTCACCTTCCTTGGAAATTAATTTCATAAACGCACCCTCTAGACTCATTTTCTCTTGGTTTAAGCGTAAAAGATCCAGGTTGTTCTGCACACAAAGTTTGGCAATTTCTGCCCGGTGGTCCGCTTTCTTTTCATGTTCTATCACAAGGGTATGTTCTCCCTTTTCTGGATCAGATGCGTATTCCACTGCAGATACTTGGGGAAGGGCTTGGATCCGGGGAATGAGTGCTTTCGGATCATGGCGCATGCTCACCTCCAATTTTATAGTGGAGGCGATATTTCTAGATATTCCCTCCAGCGTATCCATGGCAATAATTTTTCCTTGATCGATGACCACTACCCTATCGCAAGTGAATTGCACCTCAGGCAAAATATGGGTGGACAAAATCACAGTGTGCTTTCCTTTCAAGTTACAAATTAGCTTTCGAATTTCTATAATTTGCTTAGGATCCAGGCCCACGGTTGGTTCATCTAAAATTAGTATGGGGGGGGAGTGTACAATTGCCTGAGCTAGGCCCACTCGTTGCCGGTATCCCTTGGATAGATTGCCAATAAACCGGTTTTGAACGTCTACAAGGCCGCAGCTGTCCATGGCCACATCCACTGCTTTTTGTATTTGAGGTCCGGGCACATTGTGGAGTCGAGCCGCAAACGTTAAATATGCTTTCACATCCATGGAGCTATATACTGGAGGATTTTCAGGCAGGTATCCGATGGAGGCCTTTGCTTTTAACGGCTCTTTCCTAACATCAAAACCATTTGCTGTGGCAGTGCCACTGCCAGCACTCAAGCATCCACTTAAAATTTTCATGGTGGTGCTTTTTCCTGCACCGTTGGGGCCCAGGAATCCTAAAATCTCTCCCTGCTCTACCCGAAAACTCACATCTTGTATGGCAAGTCTCTCGCCATATTTTTTACATAATTTATTTACTTCAATCACGCATCTTTCCTCAAGGTCGCACGAACACAATTTCTTCCTCTGCTAGTAAGGTCATCAATTGTTCAAATGCTTTTGCCCGGTGGCTATATTTATTTTTTTCCACGGAACCCATTTCTGCAAAGTTTAGATTGGAATTCCCATTGGGAATAAAAATAGGGTCGTAGCCAAAGCCATTGGTTCCCTTCTCCTCGATAGCAATGCTCCCTTCACAACTAGCCGACGTGCTAAGGAGAACTCCCTCCACCATAAAAACAAGGGAGCAAACAAAACGTGCTCTGCGGTTTTTGCCCGTTTTTTTACTCAGCAATTGAAGCACTTTGGTTCGATTAGCTTCGTCCTGAGATTCACCCGATTTTGGTGTGGCAAAGTGGGCAGACAGTGGTCCCGGTTTTCCGTCTAGCGCTAGGAGTTCCAGCCCTGAATCATCGGCAAATATGGGAACTTTTGCCGCTTGAAAGGCAAAGCAGCATTTTCGCTCCGCATTCTTATTATAAGTTGCGTCAGGTTCTCTGGACTCAGCTTGCGAAAGGTGGGCTGAATTACAGACCCATTTTTTCAAGGATACTATGGATATATTATGAGGCAGTGCTATGGTTTGAAACTCCTGGATTTTTCCTCTGTTTCCGCTGGCAATAGTTAAGTGTTCAAATCGTCGCATTTTTGGCCCTACACTGGGGTTTATGGTAATAACGTTGTTATGGAAAGTCAACTACACTTGTGCTAAAAAAAATTTGATGGAGCAGTTGGAACATAAACATAGCCTTGCCGTAGATATGGTCGGAATCCAGGAGCGGGCAGCTCTCTTTGCAACTCGAAGTATCAAAGCGAAATCCAAGCTTCAGGCTCTCCATGCCTGCGTGCAAATGATAGACCTTACTACGCTGGAGGGGAGTGATACTCATGGGAAGGTTCGTCAGCTTTGTGGAAAGGCTCGCAATCCTTTTCCCCAGGCCTGTGCAATGGATATGGACTCTGAGGGGGCTTCTTCTGAGAGGGCTTCTTCTGAGAGGGCTTCTTCTGAGAGGGCTCCATCTGTGATGGTTCCATCTGTGATGGTTCCATCTGTGATGGTTCCGCCTGTGGCTGCTGTATGTGTGTATCCGTCGCTTGTTGCCCAAGCGAGGAAGTATTTAGAAAACTCTTCTGTGGCAGTTGCCTCAGTTGCCACTTCTTTTCCTTCGGGGCAGGCCCCTCTTTCCATTAAGTTACAGGATGTGGAGTATGCGGTGGGTGCTGGGGCCCAAGAGATCGACATGGTCATTCATCGAGGTGATTTCCTCAGTGGAGAGTACAACAAGGTTCGGGACGAGATTGCTGCCACGAAGGAAATTTGTGGTAAGGATGTGCACTTAAAAGTAATTTTAGAGGTGGGGGAGCTTGGAACGTACGACAAAATTCATCTCGCCTCCCACATTGCCATGGACGCTGGGGCTGATTTTATTAAAACGTCCACGGGAAAAATACCTTCTGCGGCCTCCATGCCCGTTACGTTAGTAATGTTATTAGCTATCCGGGACCACTACGAAAGAACGGGGAAAAAAATAGGAATGAAGCCTGCTGGTGGTATTCGTACTGCCAAGCAAGCTCTCCATTACTTGTGTATGGTGAAGGAGACCTTAGGGCCTCAGTGGCTTTCTCCCAGCTTATTTCGTTTTGGTGCCAGCAGTTTGCTTAATGATTTATTGAAACAAATATATAAGCAAAAGACAGGACGCTATTACTATGGCAAGGCTTTTTCTTCCGACTAATTTCATACAAGGGTAAAGACGATGACACAAAAAAGAGCAAGCAAAATAAAAAATTCTACTTGGGACTTTTCCTACGACCCTGCCCCCGAGTCCACCTCTATTCTACAAATTCCATCTCAGTCTCAGTGCTGGATCGACGGAAAATTTGTGGATTCCTTGGGTCAGCAACATTTTTCATCTATAAACCCTGCCACGGGAGAGGTTTTAAGCCAGATACCCAATGGAAACAAAAAGGATGTGGATAGAGCGGTACAGGCAGCAAGAAAAGCTTTTCCCCGTTGGAGTGCTTGTTCGGGTAAAGAGCGAGGACGTTATTTATTTCGTATTGCTCGAATGATTCAAGAGCAAGCTCGCCAGTTAGCTGTACTGGAAACGATGGATAATGGAAAGCCCATTCGGGAATCTCGTGATGTGGATATTCCTCTCGCTGCTGCCCACTTTTTCTATCATGCTGGTTGGGCGGATAAGTTAGAGTATGTTTTTCCTGGAAAGAAAGTACATCCTGTGGGTGTGGCTGCTCAAATCATCCCATGGAATTTTCCTTTGTTGATGGCTGCTTGGAAAATTGCTCCTGCCCTAGCCACGGGTAATTGTGTTGTATTAAAACCTGCGGAAACCACTTCCCTAAGTGCGCTCCACTTAGCAAAAATCATACAGGAGGCGGGTCTTCCCGATGGAGTGGTGAATATTGTTACGGGAGATGGTGCCACGGGTGCTGCTCTTTGTGCCCATCCGGGGGTGGATAAAATAGCGTTCACTGGTTCCACGCAAGTGGGAAAAGAAATTGCAGGCACGATGGGGAGTGAAAAAAAGTTAACCTTAGAATTGGGTGGAAAATCAGCTCATATTATTTATGAGGATTGTGCCATTGATCAGGCAGTTGAGGGAATCATAAATGGAATTTATTTTAATCAGGGTCATGTTTGTTGTGCTGGATCTAGATTACTTGTGGAAGAGTCCATTGCTACCACGATTGTGAAAAAATTAAAGCAAAGAATGGCCCACCTTAGGGTGGGTAATCCATTGGATAAAAATACGGACATTGGTGCCATAAATTCCAAAATGGAGTTAGATAAAATTCGTCATCTAGTGCAAGTGGGTAAGGACGAGGGTGGTGAGTATTTTGAAGCGGCTCAGGGAGAGCTTCCTTCGAAAGGTTTTTTTCATAAGCCCTGTTTCTTTAATAATATTTCTTCTAGCGCTACGGTAAATCGCTTGGAAATTTTTGGACCTGTGTTGGCCATATCTACTTTTCGTACACCTGAAGAGGCGATACAAAAAGCGAACGACACGCCCTACGGATTAGCTGCGGGTATTTGGTCAGAAAAAGGATCCAAGATTCATCACACGGCCAAGCACCTAAAAGCTGGTGTGGTGTGGGCCAATACTTATAATAAATTTGATCCTGCCTCTCCCTTTGGTGGCTACCATGAAAGTGGTTGGGGAAGAGAGGGCGGAAGACACGGGCTCCTGTCCTACTTGGAGGTGCAGTAAGATGGACAATGTAAGCAATAATGAAACGAGTGTATTAAAAACCATAAAGCTTTATATAGGTGGGGAGTTTGTCCGTACGGAATCTGGGCGAAGTTTTCCCAGTTACGACGCTAATAAAAAACTCCATGCCCACCTATGCAAGGCCTCCCGTAAGGATGTGCGTAAATCGGTGGAGTGGGCTCAAAAGTCAACCCACTCTTGGGCATCTCGCAGTGCTTACAATCGAGGGCAAATACTCTACCGAATGGCAGAGATGGCACAAAGCAAACAAAAAGAATTTATGGATATTCACTTACAATGGGGTTGTACAAAAGAAGAGGCCCGTGCCTCGGTGAATTCCATTATAGATAGTTTTGTATACTACGGAGGTTTTGCAGATAAATTCTCTCAGTTGATGGGTGGAGTGAATCCTGTGAGTGGTCCTTTTCATAATTTTACCACGCCAGAACCCATGGGTGTGGTGGGATTATTGATGAGCGACAAGTCCAGTCCCAAGGATCAGGCGCAAGTTTGGGTGGCCCGTTTGTGCGCTTTACTTTGTTCTGGAAATACGGTGCTGGCCCTATTGCCCCCATCGATTGCGTCCCTAATAGCCCCGCTTTCTGAGGTATTTGCCACTTCGGACCTTCCCCGTGGAACTGTTAATGTGTTGACGGGAAGTGTGGAGGAATTAGCACCTGTAATGGGAGAGCACATGGAAATTCAAGCGCTGTGTATTTGTGGCAACCCAAAGAGTTTTTCCCACTTGCACACAATGGGTGTTCATAATATGAAACGGGTTGTGGAAGTAAAATCTCCTCTGCTCTCTTTAGAAAGTATTCTCTCCTTTGTGGAGTACAAAACAGTATGGCATCCCATTGGAATGTAGAAAGGAAGATAATGAATAATACACCCATACTTTCTGTTGGTTCCCTCGCCTTTGATTCCATTCAAGTTCCAGGGGATTCTGTAGAAGCGGCTCTTGGAGGATCAGCAAATTATTTTTCACTTTCGGCTAGTTTTTTTTCTCCTGTGCAAGTGGTGGGTGTTGTGGGAGAGGATTTTCCTCAAGAGCATTTACGTTATTTAGAGTCTCGAAATATCGACACGCAAGGAATTCAAGTTAAAGAAGGCAAGACCTTTCATTGGAAAGGAGAATATAAGGACGACTACAACAGTGCCATTACCCATGATACGGAACTCAATGTTTTTGGAGATTTTAATCCAGAGGTGCCTGCTCATTACGCCAAGGCCAAATATGTTTTCTTAGGTAATATTACTCCGAGTTTGCAATCTCGGGTGCTGGAGCAGGTGGAGAATCCCAGATTAATTGCACTAGACAGCATGAACCTTTGGATCAATACCGCTAACGATGATTTGCAGGGCATACTAAAAAAAGTGAACTTACTTATCATCAATGATGGAGAGACTTGCTTGTTGGGTAAGAGTAAGAATGTTTTTACAGCGGCAGAAAAAATCATGGAGATGGGCCCTAAGTGCCTTGTTGTAAAGAGAGGTGAGTACGGTGCTTTCCTTCTTATGAACGGTGAGTATTTTGTAGCGCCGGCAGTACCTTTAAAGCAAATAAAAGACCCCACGGGGGCAGGCGATACTTTCGCAGGTGGTTTGTTAGGGTATTTAGCGTCTCAAGATTGCGACCTCAGCGACACAACTGTTCTCAAACAAGCTCTTCTATATGGAACCGTAATGGCCAGCTTTGTGGTACAGGATTTTAGTTTTCTTCGACTAAAGACGATCAGCTCAAAAGATATTCAAGCAGTCTATAAGAAAATTTCTTCCATGATTACTTTATGACTCTTCTTGAAAGTGAATAACGGGCAGCGTTTTATTGGGAAGAAATTTCTTCTCATTCATTCGAAACTCAATCTCATTATTTTTTTCAGCAATTGCCAGCGACGGAGCCTTTTTATTTTTTTGAGTCATGGCCCTTCGAGAAATCCATTGTGAGTATAGTACAGGCTTAAATGTGCTGTCTTTTTTATACTCCAAGATAGTCCAGTAGAAATCTTGGTATTGGGAAGTCCTACCTACGGCATGTGTCCAGCCCTTGAGTTCCACAAAAATTCTTCCTTTAATCCGTATTATTTTTGGCTTTACCCAGCTTCCATACTGTAGAACATTGTCAACGAACGGCTCCAGCTTTATTTTCGCTGCCCATTTAGAGGGAACAAAATAAAGTTGCATGCCATTGCTTGTTTCTCTCAATTCAATAAATTTTTTACCAACTAGGGGGACTTTATTAATTCGATGGCTTGTATTTTTCCCTTCAACGTCTGTCGTTGAGAAAGAAAAAATTAGTAGCATAAGGCAGTATTTTATATGGATTCTGCTTTTTTGGATATTTTTTCGTGCTTGCATATTTTCTCCTATTATTTTTTCCTTTGACATTCCGCTCTCTCTTCCGCAGTCCGCGGTACTGGGCGAAAGAAAGAAACCGCTGGTTTGCTCTCTGCTATTTCAATATCACCTATATGTGTTACGGAATATTTTTCTGGTTTAGAATAACAAGCAAATCCTGGTTTTGAATCACCATGACAAAAGAAAAAATTAAAGTCTTCTGCTAGTTTTTCTCCCTTACTTTTATAGGGGTACTTCTCCTTAAAATTCTTTGGATCACAGTAAGCTTCTCTAGATAGTTTTACGGCTAAATCCCATCGCTTTGGAGATTCTTTCTTAGGACAAAGGGTGCTACTTAAATTACCATGGTCTTTTACTTGAGGATTCCATACGGAAAATTGATATCTTTTGGAAAGCACTCTTTCCTCTGGGGTCATATTTTCCACCCGTTCGCTTTCTCCTTTCTTTCTAGCAAAATTCCCTTTATATATTTGTTCATAATTTCCCGGTTCTTTCCGTTTCCTAACATTATTTCTAAATACTTTATTATTCTCAAACCTTGTACGATCAGCAATGGTTCGAAGAGAGTAAATATAATGGCCATTGGACTCACTATCACCTTCTGTTTCCACACTTCGAACCTCGCTATATATTGTTCTAGCCATGGCATCAATTGTACGCAAATCTCGGAAAGTCATTTTTTCACCAAGCCTGCATGTTAATTCAGATTCAGCAAGTTTGCTATGAATCTTATCTTTTTTCTTATCCCAATCAGCATAGACATGCCTGTCATAAGAACTCATATTATGATTACCAATTCCATCCTTAAATTTAATACAAGCACCTGTATTATCTTTTAGAAATTCTTCGTCTTGTTCCTTCTCAGCTTGGATCAAAGCTTGTGTTGCTTGAGCAACTCCATTATTTGACGATTTTTGTGAACATCCATATACCTCAATATAATGGAGAATTTGATCAGCCGTCAGTTTCGTGCTGAAACTATTATTCCTGGCTTGTATATTAAAATCTCCAAATTCTCTTAATTGTGCTAACTGTGCTAACTCGGACGAAGTAACTTTTACATTAAATTTTTTCAATATAGCGCAATATATGGGATTCTTTCCTTCTTCACAAGATATACCTCCTGGACTAAGTTGGGCTGCTTGTTTTTTTGTCGGTTTTTTTGCTGCTGATTTTGCTTTTAATTGCTCTAGTTCTACTGCTTGTTTTGCCGCTTGTTTCGCTGCTTGTTTTTCTTGTTTTGCTGCTTGTTCTACTGCTTGCCTTGCCTGTTTTGCTTCCTCTGACTTCAATTGTGCTAGTTTTACTGCTTCTTCCGCCAATAGCCTTTCTTCTTCTTTCTCTCTTAAATCAGCCTCTGCTTGTGCTAATTCTGCCTCTAATTGCGCCTGTTTTGCTGCCTCTTCCGCTGCTTCTTTTGCGCTTGATCTTCTTGCTTGGCTAAACGGATCGTATTCCATGCTTTTTTGCTTTTCTTTCATTTCTGACGTCAATCGTTCTACAGTTCTTTCTATTTTATCTAATTCCAAAGATTTCTGTATGTTAATGTTCCCTAAGCTGAAATTTCCTGTCCTTTTTTTCCAGGGAGATGCCCATCCCTTTTCAAAAACGATTGTTTTTTCCTCTTCATTCCATGGCTTAAATGTCAATACTCTGTTGGTATCTCCAGACCTGCCTAGTGAACGTGTGCCTTCAGAAATATAGTAAGGGATAGGGTTTCCGCCCTTCACTGTTGAACGTTTTAATCCTACGATACGAAGATTTTTCTTCTTGAGCTCTACCCAACCTCGCCTCTTATTTCCCCCATGCTTCATAAAAGTGGCATAAATAAAATTACGACCACGAAATCTCCGTACCACTATCTTTTGCTCTCCCCATTCATCGACAGCAATATAGCCTTCGGAAAGCTTCTCGCTAGGCTTGCAAGCAGGGCCTCCTTGAGTTGAATCGCTACACGGTTTCTTCACACAAGCTTCCAGCTCTTTTGCCGTTAATTTGGGGGAACATTGAGGGTAGTAAACAGGATTACCCACCATACTGTAACTCACATGATCAATTAGCAGGGTAGTCTCTGCTACCGTGTTAATGGTAAATAAACAAAGAGTTACAGACAAACAGGAAATAAAAACTCTCTTCATATTAATAAATTGTACGCTTACCCCTTAGATAAAACAACGGGAAGATAATACAAAGGTCTGTTTTTTTGTAACAGGTATTTTTTTTCAAAGTTGATGCTATTTATTTTTATCCTCGTCTTTAATGATTATATATCCTCTCTGATCTAGTTCCCTATCTGTACCTTTCAAAACCTCCCGAGCATTCAAAGATTTTTCCAAGGCAAGCATTGCTTCCATAGTTGTTCTAAATACAACCAACAGTTCTCGCAAGCGGCGGGTATTCATTTTCCCTGCCTGCATGAATGAGTATACCTGTTCTTGCCTCATTATATCCTTCTCCAACATCCATATAAATTCTAGCCTTATTCTTTCCCACATTATGCCTTTCTGTTGGGTCTGCGGGAACAAAATTCCCAATTGGAAATTTTACATTTGCTGGAAGCGGACCCCTGCCTCCCGGCTTCCATGGATCAACTTTTGCTTTCTTTACCGGAACCCTGTTTGTAGCCTCAAAAATTTCAAATGTACTGTCCGGAAAATAAATGGTTAATTTACCAACATTAACCAATTCATTCCTATCATCATAAAGTTCACTTCTTTTTTCACCGGTCCTATCAAAAACAGCAATTACTTTTGGATCTCTTTTACTCGCTTTTTCTAGCGCAACAAGCGGAACACTAAGATCTATCCCTCCCGTTGGAGAGGGCTGTCTTTGACATCCGTTTACCTCAATATAATGGAGAATTTGATCAACCGTCAGTTCTGCACTAATAATGCTATTCTTATTTTGCATATCAAAATCCATCAGTTTGCTAAGTGCCGGTATTTCAGCAATAGTCACTATTAGCTTAAGTTTTTCTTGCTCCAATTCCTCCTGTTCTAATTTCTTTTGTTTCATTTTCTTTAGGTTCTCAACTATCCTGTCTTTTTCCAATATGGCGCAGTATATGGGATTCTTTCCTCCCTCACAGAATATGCTTTTTGGACTCAACGGAATTTCTTGTTTTGCTGGTAGCTTTAACTCTTTCTTACTTGTCTTCTTTTTGGGCTGTCTCCAAGGCTGACTTTTCACCAGTTCCTTTTCCAGTTGTACTGTAATTGTTTCCATTTCTTTTAATTCCAAAGATTTCTGATCGGTGATTTTTTTGTGCGTGTGGTTTCTTAACCTTTGTTCCCAAGGAGAACGATTAACTTTTTCAAAAACAATTGGTCTTTTTCCCTTATTCCATGGTTCAATCTTTAATATTTTCTTCTCTCCAGCCCCGCCTAATGGAAGCGTATTTACGGAAATATTGGAAACAATATAGTTTTTTTTTGCTGTTGGATTTTTCACTCCTATTAGACGAAGAGTTTTCTTCTTGACCTCCACCCAGCCTTTTTTCTTCTCTATGCCTCCTGTATCAGAAAAACCGGCATGAATAAATATTCTACCATCATACAATTTTCTCACTTCAAACCCCGGCGCTCCCTTTTCTTGAATAATAATATTACCTTCAGGGTAACTAGTGGTCTAACCACTTAATTTTTTCACTTTTCTTGGAAGCGCAGTGCCGTGGCTTGTCGCATTTTTTGAGCAATCATTAAGACATGAATCCAGTAGAACTGAGTGATAGTGACTTACTCGAAATAAATAATGTTATAAAAAAAAGCGAAAATAACAGAATAGTTGTAAGGGCCATTGCCCTAAAAATGAAATATCTAAACCATACAAATATGGGTGCGGCAGAGGTTCTGAATATAACCCCTAGGACAGTGATTAATATTTGTAGCTACTATAGTAGCGGAAGGAATAGAATCTGCTTTAAACGATGACCCAAGACCAGGGAGGCCAGTAGAAATAGATGATAGAATAAAGTCTAAAATTGTTGCAATAGTCTGCAGTGACCCACCTGAAGCTTTTGATCGCTGGACATTGGAACTCATACAAGAGCAAGTAATAAAAGATGATATCGCTGAAAAAATAAGCAAAGAAAAAATCAGAATAATGCTCCAAGAGCATGATTTAAAACCTTGGAGATATGATATGTGGTGTGTGCCCAAGTTAGATAAAGAGTTTATCAATAGAATGGAAGATATATTAGATATCTATGAGATGCCTGTAGACGATAATGATCCTATAGTGTGCATTGATGAGAAATCGATCCAGTTACTTGATAATAAGCGAGAGGAAAGTTGTACAAAAGAAGGGTCAATTAGAAAAATTGATCATGAATACAAGAGAAATGGAGCAGCAAATATATTTATGGCGGTAGAACCCAAGAAGGGTATTTTTCATGCCAAGGTTACCGATAATAGGACGGGAAAAGATTTCGCTAAATATCTTTCTCAAATAGAAAGGAAGTATTCAAATTCTAAAAAAATCATTTTAGTAATGGATAATTTGAATACTCACAAAGAAAAATCATTACTCGATTTCTATGGAACGGATAAGGGGAAAAAGCTCTGGAAAAGATTTGAAGTGCACTACACGCCAAAGCACGCCAGTTGGTTAAATCAAGCTGAGATCGCAATAGGTATGTACTCACGGCAGTGTCTGGGAAAAAGAAGAATTGGATCTATCGAAGACCTGAGAAAAAAGACAAATGGTTGGGTCAGTGCAATTAATTCTAAAGAAGTAATAATTAAATGGAAATTTAACAAGGTCGAAGCTAGGGAAAAATTCAAATATAAAGTGAAAAAATTAAGTGGTTAGACCACTAGTTACCCTTCAGGAAGCTTCTCCCCAGCCTTACAGTTGCCGACATGTGGGTCTCCAAAAGCACCATCAAGCTGCTGTTCACATGGCCTCCCAAGACAGTCAGCCAATGCTCCTTCCTTTAAGTCAGGCGAACACTTGGGATAATAAGTAGTCTCACCTACCACACCGTAGCTCATATAATCAAATAGACCAGCAATAGCTCTTGGATTAGCAAATAAAGCAAGAATTATAAATAAACGAATATATAAAAAACCTAGATCAATCACTGTGCACTTTTCTTTTTAATTTGTTTGCCGCTTGCTGGTGTCGAGGATCTCTTAACCCTTAACCACCCTGTTTTCCTCTGACATCTGGGATTGAGATAAGAGTAGCTATCTTTTATTACCTTGTCGGGATACTTTAGAATTTCACTCTTTCTGCTTTTCTCTGTAAGGCCCTTCATAAGCTTCTTCTTACTTCCAAATGAGAGATCACTCTCATGTATAAATTTCTTAAACTTCTCAAGCGTTTTGTAATTTTTTATTCCCCTTACTATTTTTTGGTACTCTCCTATTTCCTTAGCACGTCTTTCTAACGTTTTTTTATTCTTATTTTCTATCCTCTTCTCCACGAGAACCTTAATCTCATCGATAAGCGTGTTCAAAGAGTCAACACCTTTTTTTAATTTACCACAATAATTATGCGCAAACGAAAATAAGCTTACACCAGCATTATGTGCCCATGTGGCCAATAAAATTGGGAACTTCAATTCGACTTCAATTTTGTTTGAGCCCCTACCTATGGAGTATGTTAAGCGCTGATTCTCTGGCTCAAGCCACTCTACTATTTCCCTAGCTGTTTTTCCAGTATCACCTTTTTTTCTCGTCAATTTCTTAAAATTATTTTGGCAATTACTTAAAAGTTTATTTGCTTCTGCAAGATTTTCCTTAAATTGAAGGGTGCTGTATAGCATACACAAGTGGGGGTTTTCCAAAAACTGGCACCTGCGATATATGTAGATCACATCTTCAATATCTTTTCTTGACGTTGCACCAACAAATTTGGGAATCCTATCTGGAAAATTCTCATATCCATGAGATTTTCGAATCTTCTCTCTTGTACTTTTACATTGCTCAGATTTAAATTGCTTACTGAAAGCACTGTTCTTTTTAAAATAATTATGTGTTTGCCGCACTGAATCGCCAGTGAGCTGCCCCAAGCAAGTAGCACCCCAATCGCTTTGCGCGTTTAGTTTAAGTTTAGATTCATGAATAAGTAAAGGCAGCATAGAAAAGTAATCAATACCCACACATTCTCCCACATCCCTTAAAGCTTCCTCAATACTTGCAACATAATTTTTATTAATGCAAAATGCTCCTCTTTTCATACTAAGGAGCCTTTTATTTTTCCAACTCACCTCTTGCCTTCTCAATTCCTCCTTGTATATTTTCCCATCGGTTCCTCTTCTCTCAACGATTTCACCTGAGTCTATGCAGTAAGCATAAAACTTCCCTTTAATACCGACCTTCATAGCTGGCAATAAACAGCTGTAATCCTTACACCGTTTATCATCCCAGCGAGCAGAATTTTCATCCCAGTGGGCAGAACTTTCATCCCAGCGTTGACTATATTTTTCTATAATATCCTGCTTTTCTTCACATTCGCCAACATTTAATCTGCACACAGCCAAGCATTCGCTAGGAACAAGCACAGGCAAGCAGAATAATATCAATGTAAAGAAGAGCTTTATTCTGTTCAGATACGGAGAAATCATTTTTCAAAAACCTCTAAAATTCAAACATAGTGTTTGGTAAAATAAATTAATTGCCACGAGAACCGCCCTTGGCATTGCCTCCAGCACTGCCCCCTGAGGGGTTAAAACTAAGCCAGCCTATTTTTTCTTGGCATGATTGGGATTGTTTGTCAGCACGCACTGAATCCACATTGCCATAAATGTAATTATCAGGCTTGAGATATTGATAACCATCCTCTATCGTACTTTCAATATAGCCTAAAATTTCTCTCGTTCTATTTATTTTTCCTTTCACAACCTTCTGAACTCCAGCATAAGCTTTTTTATTCAAGCTTTTTATGTGATTCATAAATGCTTCAAGTGTTTTGTATTTTTTCAGAATACCTAGCAATTCACTACTCTCGCCATGGGTTTTCACAATATACTCCTCGGTTGCGCTTCTATCATCCTTTTTTCTTTTTTTCTCTGCAATATCTCGTACTTCATTCTGCACATCATTCTTCACTTTCTTACCGCGCCTCAGTGCTCGTACTATTCTGTTGCAGTAGCTATCCACATAGCCAAATAATTCTCCGCCAACATTGTGTGCCCATGTGCCCAATAAAGTTTGTGCCTTAAGCTCAACATTCGTTTTTTTATTTAAGGAGTATGTAAATTTCTGATCCTCTGGCTTAAGCCAATCTGCTATTTCCTTCGCTTTTTTTCCGCGAAACCCGTCAATCTTTTTTTGGCATTTCTTTAAATGAGCGGCTGCCCTGTCGGAATTCTTCTTAAAATAGAGCGTTGAATACAGCAGGCACAAATAAGGGTTATCTATAAACGCACATCTAAATCTTGGTTCATCTGTATTGAATTTATGTATTTGATCATTGTCACTCCAATATGTGGGGAAATGTTCGTTTGGAAGAAATGGAAAATTTGCATATTCCTCATTTTTTCGAATTTTATCCCTTGTATTTTTACATTCCGAATTCGTACTAAACCTCTGTATAAAATCAGTAGATTTTCTATCTGGAACCTTTCCTCTCTTGTTTTCCACAGGAGTTCTCTCTCCAAAATATTTTTTATTCACATCAGCTATTGCAACACCAGTGAGTTGCCCTAGGCAAGAGGCTCGAGCACCGCTTTGTGCATTCAGACCAATTCTAGACTCATGGATGAGCAATGGCAATATGGAAAAAGGCTCAATGCCCACGCACTTGCCCACTTCTTTTAAGGCATCCGCAATAACTGCAACATGCTTTTTATCAACACAAGGCTTACTCCTTCTTCTCATTCTGTTAGTCTCTTGGCGCCATTTGCCGGATTTATTTTTTTTACAATACGCATACCCACTACCTCTCGTGCTATCCTGCCATCTATTCCTTGGTGCTGATGCAAGGGCAGCCTCCATGGCTGGCAGCAAACAACCATAGTTTTCACATTTTTTATTATCCCAACCAGGAGATAATTCATTCACTCTTTCCTGATGTTCGATTACAAGCTTATACCCTGCATGTTCATATATTCTTTCCTTACCCTTATATTCCTTACACTTTTCCCGTATTGTACAAACACCCGATCCTTCAGCATGAGTAAACACTGATGCGAGCAAATAAATCAGCACTGCGCTCAACATAAATAAGAGATTTTTTTTATGTATGTGCTGGGAAAACATTTTTTAAACGCCCCCGAACTTCAAGCATAGTATCTGACGAACATAATACATGTCCTCGTAAGAATTTGGAGCACGCTCTGTCCATGGGTACTCCTCTAGTGAGGATTCATACTTTGGATCAAAATTCAAAAGGTAAGCACTTGGATTAAGGCAGTACTTTTTCTTACTCCATTGAGAAAAGCCCATCGCCTTGAAAGCACGATCATAACTAGAAAATAAATATATTTTCATTTCAACTTCTTTCTCTAATTTTGCTGATTTTATCTTTCCGTAGTATTTCTCTTTTGCACGAAGGCCCAGTATTTCTCCCTGAATTTCGGAATGAAAATTAGTTATCATTTCTTTTATTTTTTTCTCGCCCGTCTCGTCACATGGAGCTTGAAATATCTTCTGTGCTATTTTTTTTGTTACAGGCAAATTTATTTTACCCACAATAGCTTCCACTTCCTTTTGTCTTTTCCGAGCTATTTTTGCTTTTTCTTGCTTTTGCCTTCTTTGGTAAAACTTGGATTTCTTTGAGGACGTTTTTTCGGAGTTTTCTAGCTCACAAAATATGTTTTTATATATCTTCTTTAGCTTTTTTGTGGGTTGACTCCCTTGCTCAGCAAGAGATAGCTGGGATGTGGAAAAAAAAGAGCAAAGCAGAAGTATCCATATGCACCCTTTCCAAGCAATAAAAAAGTGCCTAAAAATACACGGTAAATACTTATATTGTTGAAGTTGATTGAAAACTTTATTCCTAGCCATTCTTTTCATTATATACGGAAAATAACAAAGAAAGAAAAAATTCTCAACCGCTTTAACCAAAGGCCCAAAGGCTGCTATGGAACCGCAAACAGGTAAAAAAGACCTTACTTGGGAAGCTTCTTTCTCTCTAACAGGCTCGCAACCAGAATGGATCCTTCATATAGAAGGTACAGGGGAACCATCATCAGGACCATGGAAAGCACATCGGGTGGAGCGCATAGTGCGGACATAACGGCAATAGCAATAACTGCGGTCCGTCGGTTTTTTCGGAGAGTTTTTACATCCAGTACACCCACACAAACTAAAAATACCAGAACTACGGGAAACTCAAAGGACAAGCCAAAGAGAAGTAGCAGTCGAAAAACGAGAGAAAAATATTCCTTCACGGTAATAAGAGGTATGTTTTGAGGTTGGCCAAATTCTATGAAAAAAGGAAAGCCGCTGGGGAAAATAAAGTAATACGCAAAACTAGCACCAAGAAAGAAAAAGCAGGTGCCAAGAACAACAAAAGGAATGGCCATACGCTTTTCCTGCTTGTGCATAGCGGGGGAAATAAAGGCCCATACTTGGTAAAAAATAACGGGCATGGCTAGGAGAAATCCCCCGATCATGGAAACACGAAGGCCATTGAGAAAGCTTTCAAATAGCCCGGTAAAGTATAATTGCTGCTTGTCTGGAGGAAGCACCGCAAAGAGGGGTTGGGTAAAAAACGCCGTCAGCGGTTTATGGAATAAATAACACAGGGAGGAGGTGGCGATAAATGCCCACAGGCACCATAGCAGGCGTTTTCGTAGCTCTTCAAAGTGATCGACAAACGGTTTTTCTGAGTCTTCTGGCTTGGTCATGGTTTTTTTTGTTTATTGCCTTTCTTCAATCAGTGATATATATACTTTTTATACGTTATGCAAATAAAACTGGAAAATACGGGTATCGCATCGCTAGCACCAATCCTGGCGCTGCTTTTTTGGGGCACTAGTTGTACGGAAACCCCTCAGCCAAACAATCCAAACACATCAGGGGAACCTGTAAAAAACATAGGCGGAAAAGTGGAAACAACAAAATATGATCTCAGTGTGGACAAAAAAACAGGCCTGTCCAAAGCCATTGCTACTATGATTCTTGGCGACGGCTCAAAAATAGAGTGGCAATTCTTCACGGAAAAGGCGCCCAATACGGTTCGTCGAATCACACACCTTATCAGTACTGGTTTCTACAACAATACCGTGTTTCACCGTGTAATTGACGGCTTTGTAGTACAGGGAGGCGACCCCACTGGTACCGGCACTGGCGGATCGGGAGAGAATATAAATGCAGAATTTAACGATATTAAACATGTGCTTGGGATCGTGTCCATGGCGCGTGCACAAGATGCGAACTCCGCAGACAGTCAATTTTTTATGATGACAGGAACCCATACCCACTTAGATAAGAGCTATACTGGCTTTGGAAAAGTGGTCACCGGTGAAGGGCTTTTGAAAAAAATAAAAAAAGGCGATAAAATTAAAACCTTCACAATTAAATAAAACCTCTAGGCTGCCCTAGCTTTTTGTCGCATAAAATGTTCCATCTTTTTTTCATAGTCCGGAACCATTTCTCCTCTTTTATTGATCAGACCAAACTTGAACTGGTCGAAGTGCTCCAAGCAAAAATTATGTTTTATGGGTTTAGCATGACAACTTTTATGTTGGCACTGTAGTGGTGCCAGAACCCGAGCATTTTCTTTCTTTCCTTTTTTATCTCCCATTATTACCTCCTATTTTTTTAAAACAAGCTAACGTATTACTTGTTCCATCGGAGATTTGATCGCCCATCTTTAGCGCTTATTGGAAGTATTTTAAGATGAATTTACGGGCAATATAGGAGGGCTTCACACGCCAGTATTTTCCACTTGTAATGAGGGAGGCGAACGCAATTTTTCGACTGGGATCTTCGGTGGACTGGGCAAAGCCCATGAACCAATCGTGTTTTCCTTTGGGATCTTCCCCCGTAAGCGAGCCCGTTTTACCACCGATAAATAATTTAGAGAGTATGGGATGGCGCTGATAGTCCCTATAGTGACGACGAGCTGTTCCCTTCGTGATCGTCTTCTCCATCATTTGCGCTAACGTGTATGCCGTATCAGGAGAAATCGCTTGTGGCAACAAGGCATTCTCTCTTGCATACACGGTATAACCACTGTGGTGGGTGAGCCTTTTTATAAAATAAGGGTTGGGAGTGACACCACCATTGATAATAGTGCCCGCGAGTAGGGCTGCCTGAAGTGGGCTAATGGTTTGTCGCTTAGTGTATCCCGAACCGCTTTCTGCAATCCCGAAAGAATCTCCAGGAATGATGGCACGAGATATATCCACGGGCACGTCAAAGGATAGGGTTTGGTTAAAGCCGAGGGCATTTGCATACTGCTGGAGTTTTCTTTGGCCTATCTTGTGAATGGCCACTTTCCCAAAAACACTGTTGATGGATCTGGCTAGAGCGTCGTCCAGACGAACAAAACGAGTCCAGCGGTTACGTCCATACCCTAGGTTTTGCTTGTATAGTGAGGTGGCTGAACCATTGAAGGGAATGCGGGAGCTGGGACTAAGTTTTGCCCCTTCTATGGCAGCGGCCGAGGTAACCACTTTAAATATGCTAGCTGCAGGGAAGGATCCTCGAAGGGCAAGGTGTCCTTCATGACCTCCTCGACTATAATCCACCATGCTTAGGATGGCACCATTGCTGGGATCGATGGCCACAAATGCAGCATACTTGGGTTTATAGCGTTTATATAAGCGTTCGATGACTTCATTGAGTTCAGGTTTAATTGTGGAGTCCATCCGGTACTCCTCTTCTTGAAGGTGAATTACCTGTTTTTGTAAGGGTTTATGTAGATCTAGCGGCTGGTCGCTCAATAGAGTATAGAGTTCCAGTCGAGTAAGGTTAGGCGGGGTGGTAGTCCAAAAAAAAAACAAGGAAAAAATGCTCAAAAGAGTTGCCACACTAAAAAGCAGGACAGCCCATTGCTTTACATGGTTTTTCATACTATTTTCTTGCTTGGATAAAGACACTCTATTCCATTCTAGTCAATTCGTTGCTGTATGAAAAGGCTAAAAATACCTATTAAAATTATATTGCGCTTCACTAGGCTTGATTTTTCCCAATACCTGATATCTAATATTCTTAAGGATCCTTTTTTTTGTTTCATTGAATGGAGTACTCAAATTATGTATATATCAAAAATCACCTTTATTTTTTTAACCGCAATTCTAACCATGCAGGCTCATGGGGCGAAAACAAAAGGCGGGGTTCTTGCCAGTGTGGGAAACAAGCAAATCACCATTGAGGATATAAAAAGCCGACACAAGGATCTCCTACCTGCGCAAAAAGACTACCTCAACAAAAATGAAAAGGCCAAAGCCAACCTTTTAAAGAATTCCATTAAAGAGGAGATTTTAGTCCAAAAGGCTTTAGAGAAAAAAATAGACCAGGATCCAGCTTTTTTAGCTCGAATGGCCCAAATTCGACGTGCCATATTGACTCAGACCTTAATTCAAAAAGAAATTGAACCCAAGCTTGCGGACAAAAATATTAGAAGATTTTATAACAAAAATAAAAGGCTCTACCGAACGGACAAGGTTCGAGCAATCCACATTTTACTCCCCACCAAAGAGGCTGCCAACGAAGTATACAAGCTAGCGAGAAAGACAAAAACCGACGATGCGTTTAAAGAGCTAGCTCGGAAACATTCCAAAGATCCCTCTGTGGCTAGAAATCTGGGCGACTTAAATTTCTTTGAATACGGTCAAATGGTTCCTGAGTTCTCCAAAGTGGCTTTCGCTTTGAAGAAGGGACAGATTAGTCAGCCCGTAAAAACTTCCTTCGGTTACCATATCATTAAAATGATCGACACGAAAAAGGGGAAACGATCCAAATTTAAAACCGTAAAGAACAAAGTGAAATCGGATCTGAACCGTAGCCTTATTAAAAAACTTATCGACAAGTTTAAAAAGGAAGTTGCAGTAAAGATAAACACCGACCAGCTTAAAAATCTAAAATTCTAGCATTCCTATAACTCCCACGACGCATTTTTTCTCTTCAATCCCAAGAGATATATTTCTTTACTGTGGGTTCTCGTGCTCTGAGGTCGAATTCTCTCCACACGAGAAAAATTTCTTTCCATTGTTTGGATCATGCTTTCCATGGCATCACTTTCAAAAATTTTTATTAAAAAATTCCCATCCAGCTTCAATGCTTTTTCTGCTATATAAAGAGCTCGCTCACAGAGTTCTAGGGAAAGGGCTTGGTCTCGAAGGCGAATACCACTCGTCTTGGGAGCCATATCACTGAGTATGCAGTCGAAGGGTGCCTGAGGCAGAGTATGGAACTCCATTTCTAGCACATCTCCCTGGAGAAATGTGGCTTGCTTGTGTTTCCACGTTATGGCCTGCAAATCAACACCCAACAAATGTCCACTGGGGCCAAGTTTCTCCAACACCACTTGGCTCCACGCGCCTGGCGCTGCCCCCAGTTCCAGCACGCTCCCTTGGCGGGGAATGAGTGCATATTTTTTTTCTATTTCCTTTAGCTTATAAACAGAGCGGGCGAGATAACCCTCTTGCTTTGCTCGTTTGGAATAACTATCATTTTTTTTATACATTTTCCAGTTCCACTATGGTGCAACCATCGCCTCCTTCTTCATTGGAGCCAGGGTGGAACTGCACTCCATAGGCACTATTTTTTAAAAAAAGTCGCGTGGCTTTCTTTAAAGCACCACTGCCATGACCATGAATAATGCGAACGGAAATCCTCGTACTCCGTACCGCTCGATCTAAAAATTCCTCTAGCCTAGTGGTGGCGTCTTCCACTCTTAGGCCAATGAGGTTTAGCTCCTCGGGGCAATCTGAAATAGAAAGCGAAGTGCGAGTGCCCGGAGAATGTTTTTTTTTGTTCTTAGTGCTGTCTTCCTCCAACAGAATAAGCTCATCCCAGGGTGCGCGTACTTTCATATTTCCCACCTGTACTTCGGCCTGTTTATTTTTAGGGTCGTTGAGAAGTTTTCCTTTCATCCGAAGGTTTTGGATTTTCACCACGGCGCCGACCCTCATAAATACATTTTTACTTTCCGTCTCTTTAGGGGTGCTTTGAAATTCCTGAGGCACCTCTATTGCTTTTGCTTGCAATAAACGACGACTTCCCTTCACCACCTCTTCATACATATGCGGAAGCTTTTCAAGCTTTCCCTTATACTCCTGAACAATCGTACTGGCCTCTGCAAATGCCTGAGCTTTTATTTTTTTTATTTCTGCTTCAAAACGAATTCCCAGATTCTCTCTTTCCGACTGTACTTTTTTCTGCATCTCAGTGGTTCTTTTTAATTCCCGTTCCATCTCGATTTTTTTTTCATCTAGCTCTTTACGTGCGCTCTCTATCTCACTTTCCTTGGATTCTATTTTTGTAATCAAGTGATCAACCTTGCCATGGGAGTCCTGGAACCTACGGGTAGCGTCCTGTATAATTTTACTGGGAATCCCCAGCCTTTGGGCTGTTTCTATTGCCCAACTACTGCTGGGTATTCCTAGGCGTATCCTATACTTAGGTTCCATTTTTTTTACGTCGAACTCCATGGACGCGTGGAGAAGGTTTTCTGCCTCCATTTCCTTAAGTTCGCTAAAATGCGTGGTAACGAAAACAGTAACTCCCCTTTGGGTAAGCTCAGATAAGATGGCACCACTTAGGGCTGTGGCTTCTGCGGGGTCGGTGGAATTCAGTATCTCATCGATAAGAACCAAAGTAGAGGAATCCGCTATCTCTAAAATATTTTTAATAATAGCCACGCTGGAAGAAAAACTCGATAGGTGTTCCTCAATGTTTTGCTCGTCGCCTATCTGAACTAATACTTTTTTAAAATACGGAATGGTGGAATTTTCTCCACAGGGAAGAAGAAAACCACAACGACTCATCATTGCTAAAAGCCCCATTGCCTTGAGTAGCACCGTTTTTCCTCCCGTATTGGGACCAGATATAATAACACAATGGGTGTCTGGAGGAATAAGAACAGAATTTGTTACCAATTCTTCCGCAGGCAAAAGTTTTCTCAGTAGGGGATGGTACAGATCCAACAATTCCATTGTAGAAGAGAAGGTAACGGGAGTGGCATGTTTATAGGACTGGAAATCTTGGGCAAAACGGGCACGACCCAACGTTAAATCTATACGTATAGTGCTATTATAATTCTCCCATAACACCTCCGAGTGGGGTACGAGTTTCCCGGTAAGCTCATGGAGAATTTTATATACTTCTTCTTCGATGTCGATTTGTATTTGTCGAATTTTGTCGTTCCAGTCCCTTAGGGCAAAGGGCTCCACGTATGCTGTGGCCCGACTGGTGCTGGACTCAAAAGATAATCCAGGGACTTGTTTTCTATACGCCCTTTTAATGGGGATCACATACCTGCCGTCTCGTATGTCGAAGTACTGATCTTGGGCTATTCCTGCTCGAATGGCTCGTCGTAGAATTTTCTCCACAGCCTCCCGAGCTCGCTCATGGGCTTTTTGCTCCTCCCGTCGGAGTTTTCCTAGCCTTGAGCTAGCTGAATCTTTCACACCACCATCGGGTTCAATGCAATGACTGATCTTTTTTTGCAGATCTGGGAAGCTCGTAATGGAGGACGCGAGTGCGTGACATTCGGGAAATTTATCCTTTGTTTTTTGAAAAACCTGGCGCACCTGGTGGCTAATTTCCATCAATTTCGCAAAGGCATGGAGCTCTTGACCCGTAAGGCACGCAGCTTTAGCCAATCGCTGAAAGGGGGTGGCCATTTCCTGCAAGCTGGAAATAGGAGGAAATTGCTCCATCTCTATTATACCTAAGCCTTCCTGGGAAAGCTGGAGTAGCTTTTCAGATTCTGCCTGCTCATCGGGAATCTCTAAGTGCAGGGCCTGCAATTTAGCTGGGAGACTTGCGCAAAATCCGCTATACTGCTCTAAGAAGCGAAACCATTCTAAGGACTGCAGGGAAGATTTAATTATGTCCACCGAGACAGTATAACAAATAGAACTATGTCTCTCAATTGGCAAGAACTGGAAAAGGTAATTTCTGAGGTAAATCCCTTAGTGCTAGGTTCCAGCGTACAAAAAATCGCCCAAACGGCTAGTTTTGCCCTTGGGGAGTCCGTTGTTTTTCATACTTACTCTAGTGGCGCAGGCACTCAGCGCCTGATTTTTAGCTGCAATAACCTCTGTACTGGGCTGTTTCTGGCTCCATCCCGATCCGTCAAGATAGATTCCCCCCCCTCTCCCAGTACATTTATCATGGTTTTGCGCAAGCACCTTATGGGAACGCGCCTAAAAACCATTCATCAGAACCCGGGCGACAGGATGGTTTCTTTCTTTTTTGAAAATGGGAGGGTACTCATTGGGGAATTTATTCCCAGAAGATCGAATCTCCTATTGTTGGCCTCTCAGGATCAGAATACGGGGAAATACCTTGCGAGTTTCAGGAGCGTGCGACTAAATACGGGAGGACTCTATCCCCTGCCCAAGGCCATGGGCACAAGTCCTAAAGAAGTACGAAGTTTTAACGAATTTCCAGGCGCTACTTACCCGGAAAAGACCTTTCATTATTTCCATTCCTACTTCCTTACTGCCACTTTTTCTAAAAAAAAGTCAGCTTATTTACAAAAAATTCGATCCCAGAAAAAGAAACTCCAAACGGCAATAAAGAATCTCAACAAAGATGAAGAAAAAATAAAAGGACTGGACTCTATGCAGGAATCAGCCCATGCCTTGCAAGAGAAATTATATGAGTTTGGTGCCAAGAACTTTCCCAAAGAGTTAACTGTCAATATATCTCTCCTGTCCAGTGAAAAGAAAATCACTGTGAGCTTAGATAAAAAATTAACATTTGCAGAAAATCTCAATACTCTTTTCCAAAGAATAAAAAAAATAAAAAGAGCCAGTGGGGAAATTCATAGTCGGATGATGGGTTTGGAGGAAAAAAAATCTTATTTAGAGGATTTAGAATCAAAGGTTGAAGGATCTAATAACGAAGAAGAAATGCAATTATTCCACAAAGATCTGGAAAAACTCCAGGATCCCAAGAGACTACAAACAAGTAAAAAATCTAAAGATTATTTGGAAATTGTTTCCAGCGACGGGTTTGTTATTTTTTGCGGAAGAAATGAAAAAGAAAATCGATTGGTTACTTTTAAGGTGGCTAAGGGAAATGACCTATGGTTACACTTAAGAGGTGCCCCAGGTGCCCATGTGTTGATTAAATCTCAAAAAAAGAAGACAGTGCCCTTATCCACATTATTGGAAGCAGCTCAGTTGGTATTGTATTATAGTAAAGCACGAAAGGGAAAGCATGACGTGGACTATACCTTCCGCAAAAACGTGCGAGCTATTAAATATACGGTTGCTAAGGTTACCTATACGGAAAATAAGGTTTTGTACATTGAATCCGACGTGGAAAAGCTAAGAAAGCTTCTTCAGAGTCAATAGTTTCTTTGCTGCCAGAAAAGGGTCTTGCTCACCCCTTGCCACCTGCTCAATTAAGTCCAGCCCACTTTTCGTTTGAAAGAAACGGGTGGAAGCTCTGGTAACCATGTCTGAGGCTATATTCATCAGTATGGTACGCGCAAATCGATGATTTTTTTCTTTTATTTCACCCGACTTTTTTAAAAACCTGTAGTGCTCTTCTATGGATTGGTATAGTTCAGAAATGCCCTGGTTCTTTTCTGCCACAGTTTTTGTGATGGGCACACTCCACGAACCTTTCGCTCCATGGGATAACTCTAAACTCATGGTTAGGCTTTTTATAATGTGATCGGAGCCAACACGATCGCATTTGTTTACATTTAAAATATCTGCTATTTCCAAAATGCCGGCTTTCATCATTTGCACTTCATCTCCACTCTCAGGAACGAGCACAACAACGTTGGTGTGAGTAACACCTAAAATCCCTAGTTCCGTTTGGCCCACTCCCGCTGTTTCTAAAATGACTAAATCAAAACCAGCTGCATCCAACAACATCACAGCCTTTTGGGATGTTCGGGATAAACCGCCCTGCCCACCCCGGGTTCCAATGCTACGTATGAAAACATTTTCATCCCCAGCGTGTGCTTGCATACGGATACGATCTCCTAAAATTGCTCCTCCACTAAAAGGGGAACTTGGGTCTACACAAAGCACGGCTACTTTTTTCTTTTTCTCTCGCGCCAAGTATATCAACTTATCTATTAGAGTGGATTTTCCTGCTCCAGGAGGACCTGTTATACCAACTAAGTGAGCTTTTCCCGTATGGGGATAGATTGTAGCTATAATATCGTCGATATTTTCTTCTTGATTTTCCACAAGGGAGATTAAGCGAGCGATGCTAAACATGTCTCCTTGAAAAAATTTCTTCACTAATTCTTTGCTAATCACCGAGGTCATTATCTTAATTCCTGCACTTTTTTAATAAGGTCTGTGGTGGAGCGACCATTTCTAAAGGAAAGAGATTTTACTTTCCCACCGTGCATTTTTACAAATCGTGCGCCAACAATTTCGTCCTCAGACCAATCCCCTCCCTTTACTAAGTACTGAGGTTTTATTTTTTCTATCAACGCTTGCGGCGTATTACTTGAAAACCAGGTCACAACGTCCACGCACTCTAGGGCAGCCAGCATTTCAGCCCGATCTTTCAGGGGCACTAGCGGGCGTTGCTCTCCCTTGAGGCGACGAATGGAAGCATCTGTATTCAATGCCACCAATAAGATATCTCCCATCTTTCGCGCTTCCGATAGGTAGGTAATATGCCCCAAGTGCAAGAGATCAAAACAGCCGTTAGTAAAAACTATTTTTTTCTTTTTCTTTTGTAATTTTTCCACCCAAGTGACAACCAGTTTAGGAGAAAAGATCTTTTGGGAAGTCTGCAAGCTCGTATGAGTGCGGGATTGTTTCATTTGTCCCCTACTCCTTATGGACCAAAGAGGTAGTAACCCGATCATGCCAAGGGCGACGCCTAGAATCCCATAATGCGCTCATGGGCCCTGCCCCCACTGCCAAGAAGGAAAGAAAAAAACAAGCCATTCTCTTGCTAGCAATGGCAAAGCTAATGGGCTTATATCCGGGGCCATCCTCCACAACGGTTAGGCGTAAAAACATTTTTCCCAGGGTTTGTCCCCCAACGCCCTCTCCTAAAAGGAAATATCCGATATGTACAGCGAGAGCATAGAGCAGGCAAAGCACGGGATTATGGACGAAAAAATTCCAACCTGCCCGTGGTGCATTGATATAAAAAACAAAAAAAAGCATTCCATTAACAATGGAAAGATCGATACAAAACGCACTCAAACGATCGAAAAGAACGGCAAACTTCAAGGGCTCTTCCCTCTTTTTTCTAGTGAAGGGGTATGGAGTGGTGGCAGCCACCACAGTGGGTTTTGGAATTCTGGGAGGATTGGGGTAAAGACCAAGACCATCGTTAAGCGCAGAGAAGCGGAGTTGCTCCTCTGTAATCGCCTCCAAATCCTGAAGGTAGGGAGAACTTATTGACTCTGCTTCCTCTAGTTTTTCTGTTTCTTCCTTTGCCATAAAATACTTTTCACTTATTGATGGTTTTTATTTCCAATAACTCGCTCTGCTTCCTCTCTTTTTCCAATCATGGAAAGGGCATGCCAACTGCCATTGGGGAAAAGCACTGTGCCTTCTAGGTTCGATCGATAGACCACAAAATTATTATTGTGCCACAAACTAATATAGGGGAGATCCCGGGCTATAATTTTTTGGACTTTATCATAAGCCCTCTTTCTTTTCTTCCGATCCATTGTGCCTTTGGCAATTTCCAAATAGCGATCCAGTTCTTTACTACTATAGTTGGTGCGATTATTCCTTTCCCTTTCTTCAGAGTGGAAGACATTAAAGAAGTGCTCAGGCAGGGTTACGCCCACCCAACGGAGTAAGAACATTTCCGTATTTCGTGCCTTTACGTCGCCATAGAACGTTCCCCATTCAAACGCTTGGTGCTTTATAATAAGACCAGATCTTTCCAGTTGACTCTTTATTGCCACTGCATTATCCATAACCAGTTTATTTGTTGTAGTCTTTAAGCTCAAAGTCAGCTTAGGTTTATTATTTTCCCCGTTGTAGTATCCTGCCTCATCTAAAAGTTTTTTAGCGAGTGCTAAATTCATTTTAATGGGACGAAGTTTTTTATTATAATACCAGTTTGTTTCTGAAAGTATGCTCGATGCTGGTGTAGCCATCCCACTAAGTTTGTATTTAATAATGGCAGGAACATCTAAACTGTAGGCAATTGCTTGGCGCACCTTTAGCTTCTTTAGCGCTGGATTTGCCATATTTAATCCCATGTACTGATAGGCAATTCCTTTACCTACGATGGCTCGAACTTCTGGAAATTTATTTATCGTTATTTGCTGTAATTTTTTATAGTCTAAATCATTTAAGATAATGTCTATCTCGCCTTTCTGTAATTTCAAATACCGGGACAGATCTTCCCTTACTACCTTCACATGAATTTTAGGAGACGGAGGCAGGGGAAGGCAGTTGGTTTCAAATCTTTTTAATTTCACACCGCTAGAGTTATTTTCAAAAACAGCGTACGGTCCAGCACCCACCGGGAACTTTAGAAACTTCTCCTCATTATAGCTCTCCGTGGGAATAATTTTCAAGAGAGAAAGATCGGTGAGAAGCTGAGGCTCTATGTCCTTGGTGTGTAGGCGAAACGTTTGTGGACCCCGTTTTTCAAAACGTGTAATTCTCTGAAACGCTTTCATAAATGGAGATTTATTTTTAGGGTCGCTATAAAACAGTATATTTTTCTCTATATCATCCACTGTTATTTCCCTACCATTGTGGAAGCGACAACCCTTGCGCAAAGTAAATTCAATACTTCGGTCGGTCAAAATCTTAAATTTTTCTGCCAAGTGGGGCACAGGCACAAGTTCTGTGCCAATTTTTGTAAGACCAGCATGGACTAATTGTCCAATATGTTGGGAATTCGCAGTGGTGGCACGAAGGGGGTCCAGTGTTTGCTGAGGACTGGTGATTGCTGTAACGAGAGTGTCTTGGGGAGAGCGGTAGTTCTGTGTGCAGGACACAAAAGCGAGTAAACAGGGTAAAAAGAAAAAACCTTTTTTAAAATAAATCATTCTTACACTCCTCCAGTACAAAAACTAGGTTATACTTATAGACAGTCAACCTTGATTTTTTGAGTTTAATAAGCCCATGCAACGCATAGCCATATTTCTTGTAGTATCCTTTATTTTACCTCTAAAAGCAAGGAGCACCCCCATCAAGCTCGATGCCCTAAAAGTCCTATTTGAAAAACAAATTAGTAAGCTACCCAAGCAAATCAGCCTTTCCATGCTTGTGGAAACCGCAGGAGATAGAAAGGTCATCTACTCCCATAAAAAGAACACAGCATTGGTACCTGCCTCCTCCATGAAACTACTCACCTCCAGCGCAGCACTTGAAATCATGGGACCTGCCCACACGCTCAAAACCCGGGTTTTGCTAGAGGGCACTCGTAAAGGAGATACCCTAGATGGACACCTAGTACTCGTGGGCAATGGAGATCCATACTTAGTCAGTGAACGCCTTTGGCTCTTAGCGAGAGCTATTGCCCGCACGGGTATAAAAAAAATTACCGGCGGTATTAAAGTAAATAATGAATATTTTCCTGAAAACGACACATTACTAAACTTAGCCGGAAAGGGCGAACCCTATGCTGCAAAGCTGGCTGCCACTAGCTTTAATTTTAATAGCTTGGAATTGCATGCCTCAGTTGGAAACAAAAAAGAAAAAGTAATCGTGCATTTAGGCCCGGTGGAACATGGCTATGGCAAAATCATCAATGATGTGAGACTAGTTCCCGGAAAAACGAAATCTGTCCGAGTGACATCAAAGGGACGAAAAAAAGGAATAGAAACATTTCGTCTATCGGGAAATTTGGGAAGAGAAGCCTCTCCCCTTGTGCTCTACTATCCAGTGGAAGATACATCAGCCTATATCAGCCATGTCTTAGCCGCTATGTTGAAAAAAGAAAGCATTGAAATAAAAATCCCTTATGCAGGAAACACTAATTTTGATTCTGGAAAGGAACTCACAAAAATTGAAAGTCCTCCTCTCACCACGCTCCTACGCCTAATGAATACTTATAGTAATAACTTTATGGCAGAACAGTTCTTTTATATAATGGGTGCTATTAAGCACGGAGCACCAGCAACGAAAGAAAAATCCAAACAAGTACTAGATGAGTCCTTAAAAAAAATACCCGAATGTAGAAAAGACACTATCTTTGCAGACAACGGCTCCGGGTTCAGTTGGAAAAGTCGGATAAGTGCTGCCTGCCTAGTGGGCAGCTTGCAAAAAAGCTACCGAAAGTTTCGTGGCTTTGCCGATTTAATTGGAAGCATGCCCATTGGTGCCAATACGGGCACCCTAAAAAAACGATTCCATGGCTTTGATTCTTCCTGGTTCCACCCAACAAAAGTGCGTGCAAAAACAGGAACACTTTGGAGTCAAGGTGCTGTTACCTCCATCGTCGGATTTACTTCCTCCTACTCTGGCGAGCCTCTAGTATTCTCTTTACTACTAAACCATAAGGAATCGGGCAGTAAGCCCATTTTACCAATGCGAAATTGGGAAGAGAAAATAATTAGTCTTTTACAAAAGGTGACTTTGTAACTTTAGAAGGAGCAACACAGAATGAATAAAAAAATATTATTTTTATGTTCTTGGATGTGGATGCTAGCAACCCCTTCACAAACATGGGCCGATACAAGGACTCCATTCCAAAGTCATAAAATCTTAAAGGACTCTTTCCAGTACGGCTCCATAAAAACAGAGAAAGCCCTGCACTCTAGAGTAAGATTCTGGATAAACATATTCACCCAACTCCATAACTGGGAAATCCTACTCCACGATTCCCTCTTCCCCAACATCATATATGAATCGATTAATGTTAAGGATATTGAAGAAAATAAAAAAATCAGCAATAGAACAAAAAGAAGACAAATCGCAAAAAAAATTAAAGATAGAAGGAAGTATTATTCTAAGCTTTTAACGGATTTATATTTCAAGCACTCCTCGGGCAATCCAGAAAAAGCAACCATGACGGAAGATGAGCTTCGCGTCTACGAACAGTATACAAAAAGAAAACTCCACCATAGAGAAATCCTTGCTGCCTCTGAAAAAAAACGTTTTCGTACTCAGAGAGGACTAAAGGAAAATTTCATCCAAGGGATCTACGAGTCGGGCAGATATATGCCGAAAATCCAAAGAATTATGAGTCGCCATAATCTTCCTCCAGAAATCTCCTACCTACCCTTTTTAGAGTCAAGCTTTAATAATAACGCTCTATCAAGAGTAGGCGCCTCTGGAATCTGGCAATTCATGCCCAGTACTGGAAAATTATTTCTCCGCGTGGACAAGATAGTAGATGAAAGAAACGACCCCCTAAAAGCAGCAGAAGCTGCTGCACTCCTTATCGCCTCCAATTATAAGGCACTCCAAGCCTGGCCTCTTGCCATCACAGCCTATAATCACGGTAAATCTGGAATGTTAAGCGCTGTTAGAGCTACTAAAACAAGATCCCTAGCCTCCATTATTGAAAAATATAACGGTAAGCGCTTTCAATTTGCCTCTAAAAATTTCTTTAGTGCTTTTGTGGCTAGCCTCCATACCGCAAAAAATAGTACTTTTTATTTTGGAAAAATTGGTAGTGCAGAGGTAATAAACTTTGAAGAATTTATTATGCAAGATTATATGAGCCTCAAGACACTGGCTCATTTCACAGGCATTGAACCAGATGAACTCAAAAAATATAACCCTGCTCTTACGAAACCTGTTCAAAACTATAAAAAATATATACCCGTGGGCTATACTCTTCGAGTGCCTTTAGCTAATAAAAATGATTTTTTAGCACGCTATAAGGCAATTCCTCCTCAATATAAATTTTCTCGACAAAAATAAGAATGTAAATTAACGAAGGCCGCAAGAACTAAGATAGGCTTTCGTACTTTCATACCAAGGCAGAACCGGCGTATCGTTTTCCGTAGGATAACTATCCCTAACCATAGAAAAAACTTTAGACTCTTTACTCCCAATCATCGCTGTAGGGAAACGCTCCCTTTCCTGGAGCTCCTTATTCAATTTCACTATGGGACCCACCACATGCTGAACACCAGCAGCGTCCCAAAGGGAAAGATTAAGAACATTGATTGCCACCATCTCAAACGTGGCAAAAAAAACAATTTCCTGCATCTTAGTTTTCAACATTTCTAAATTCTTTTCTAGAACTGCACGAGTAAGTTCTCCCGTGAGTATAAACTCTTGCCCCACCTCTAGACCCTGGTGATTTCTTATATCTTTTTGAGATATATCAATATCCTTATTTCCGTTCGTTTTCATAACTTTCATCTCATACTCCAGTCCACTGCCACTATACTCTCCCATGCAGTGCTCTCAAAATAAATAATATTTACCCAACTGTCAATGCCGCAATGCAAATAAAACAATAAATATTGGGTCTGCTAGGGAAAAGCATTCACCAACCCCCTGCAAACCCCTTCTCGCCTCTATGTGCTCCCAAAGCACTACCTAGCCGCATAATAACCCTTCCAGCCTCCAAAACTATGCTTACGGGGCTCTCAAAAATAGAGAAAATCAATTAAATTCAGTAAAAACATATATTTACAAAAAAATCTCTTCAGCTAAAACAATGTTTGACTATTCTTGCTATTGATAGTACAATGCGTTATTACTGAGAAATAAAAACTATATATAAGGAGAAAAGAAAATGAAGAAACAAAAAAATGGAATGAAGTTTTACTGGTTTGCGTTTCTTATTTTTATTGCTGTACCCAACATAAGTCACAGTCAGGATGCTGACTACCAACAAACCTTAGAAAAAGCGCGTTTAGGCGATGCGAGAGCTCAATTTAATTTAGGTCTTGCGTATGACCGAGGAGAAGGCGTTGCCGAAAATGCTGAGAAAGCAGTTTATTGGTATAGACGAGCAGCAGAGCAAGGATATGCGAATGCCCAATCTAATTTAGGTGTATATGTAAATGCTGGAAAAGGCGTTACTCAAGATTATAAGGAAGCAGTTCGTTGGTTTAGAAAAGCAGCAGAGCAAGAAAATGCACATGCTCAATTTGCTTTAGGTGCTCTGTATTATGCCGAGGAGCGGGCGTTACTCAAAATGATGAGAAAGCAGTTTATTGGTCCAGAAAAGCAGCAGACCAAGGGTATGCGGATGCTCAATATAATTTAGGTATGTTGTATAGAAATGCTGGAAAAGGTGTTGCTCAAGATTATAAGGAAGCAATTTATTGGTGGAGAAAAGCAGCAAATCAAGGAGATGCACATGCTCAATTTGCTTTAGGTGCTCTGTATTACCGAGGAGAAGGTGTTTCTAAGGATATTAAGACGGCATTGCATTGGCTTGAAAAAGCAGCAAAGCAAGGAAATACAAATGCCCAATCTAATTTAGGTTATAAGTATTATGTAAATGGAAAAGGAGTTACTCAAGATGTTGATCAATGCAATTTATTGGTACAGAAAGCAGCAGATCAAGGAGATGCAGATGCTCAAATTTAGTTTAGGTATTATCTTATACTGAAATGGAAACAGGCAGATTATTGCCAAAAATGCTGAGAAAGCAAGTTTATTGGTATAGACGAGCAGCAGAGCAAGGATATGCGAATGCCCAATCTAATTTAGGTTATATGTATGATGCTGGAAAAGGCGTTACTCAAGATTATAAGGAAGCAGTTCGTTGGTTTAGAAAAGCAGTAGAGCAAGGATATGCGAATGCCCAATCTAATTTAGGTTATATGTATTATGCTGGAAAAGGCGATTTACTCAAGATTATGAGGATGCGGTTTATTGGTATAGAAAAGCAGCAGAGCAAGGATATGCGAATGCCCAATCTAATTTAGGTTATATGTATGATGCTGGAAAAGGCGTTACTCAAGATTATAAGGAAGCAGTTCGTTGGTTTAGAAAAGCAGTAGATCAAGGATATGCAGATGCTCAAAATAATTTAGGTCATATGTATTATGAAGGGAAAGGTGTTGCCCAAGATTATAAGAAAGCAGTTCGTTGGTTTAAAGAAGCAGCAAATCAAGGATATGCACATGCTCAATCTCATTTAGGTGCTATGTATTACCGAGGAGAAGGTGTTTCTAAGGATATTAAGACGGCATTGCATTGGCTTGAAAAAGCAGCAAAGCAAGGAAATACAAATGCCCAAGATCTTTTACAAGAAATCAAAGAATGAAGATTCCACTGAGTCTGCAAGTTGAGTGTGTGAGGGTTGAACAATAAAGACTATATATAAGGAGAAAAGAAAATGAAGAAACAAAAAAATGGAATGAAGTTTTACTGGTTTGCGTTTCTTATTTTTATTGCTGTACCCAACATAAGTCACAGTCAGGATGCTGACTATCATAAACAAGTAGTAAAAGGAGCATATGAAGTAAGCGCGAACGCGCAATCTAATTTGGCTGGTATGTACTCTTTTGGAGAAGTTGTTGTTAAAGATTTTGAACAAGCCAATACAAGTTGCGGTGCTGACTACCAACAGACCTTAGAAAAAGCGTATTTAAGCAATGGGAGAGCTCAAAATATAGGTCTTACGCACGATAAAGAAAAATGCATTAGTCAAGATGCTAGCTACCGACTTACCTTAAAAAAAGCGCCTTCAGGCGATGCGATGGCTCAATTTAATTTAGCTCGAATGTATGATAAGGGAGAAATCGTAACTCAAGATTATGAGGATGCGGTTTATTGGTACAGAAAAGCAGCAGATCAAGGACATGCAAAAGCTCAAACTAATTTAGGATCTATGTATGCTACTGGCACAGGTGTTTTTGAAGATAATCTACAGGCAACTTATTGGTACAGAAGAGCAGCAGCCCAAGGAAATTTATATGCTAAATTTAATTTAGGCCTTTATGACCCCGAGTATCGAAGATAGGAAAGTTTCATTAAACTCAATAAAACCAGACATTTACAAAAGCACGCATCCAATCAATACTGCTTGAATCCCCTCTGTCTTTGTGATACGATGCGCTGATATCGTATGGCTTGAGAAAAGAAAATGAAGAAACAAAAAAATGGAATTAAGTTTCACTGGCTAGCATTGTTTATGCTTATTTTGAGTTCTGGTCCCAACACTAGCTTTGGGGGCAGTGAATATCGCAGTACTGAATTCATCAAAAAAGTCATGGGCATGGGATATCTAAGATCGGCGCATGTTCAGCATCATTTAGGTCGAATATATAAGAAGGATAGAGAAGGCATTCAAAATGATAAGAGTACAGTTCATTGGTTTAGGAGGGCAGCAAGGCAAGGAGATACGAATGCCCAATATCTTTTAAAAGAAATCAAAGAATGAAGATTCCACAGAGTCTGCAAATTTAAAAGTTAAGTGGGGTTGTCGCTAAATATCCTATACCATTCATACTTTTGAGTTGAGGGATTTTTGGCTTCTTCCAAGCCAATATAATGTGGTTTCAACCCTGCAAAAAAAATACAAGTGACTGTTATTATTGTCCTTTTTTTATTGTCTAGGCAATGCGATTGCCACTCCTTTTTTTATTGTCTAGGCAATGCGATTCCCACTCCCTAGGCTGTCCTTATATACCATACGCACCATATTTGCTCTGCGTCAAGGCTTGACAAGTCCTTAAGTGCCCCCATCTTTAGTGTAGAGGAAGAGTGATTGCTATGGAAAAAACTACGGACAACCAGACCCCGCCAAAAAAGGGGAACAAGAAAAAGAAGCCCAATGCTCTTGAGGAAGTCAAGACACAGGCAAAGGAATGGGAGAATAAATACCTATACCTAAGGGCTGAGTTCGACAATTTTCGGAAGCGAATGCAGCGAGAACGGGAGGACACCTTAAAGTACGGCAATGAGGACTTTATTCGTTCCTTGCTTTTGGTTCTGGACAACTTTCAGCGGGCTGCGGATCACGCTCTTTCCCTAAAGCCGGAAAAAGGTTCTCCTGCGGAGCAAATCCTCCAGGGTGTCCAAATGACCCAGGAACAGCTCTTGGAAACATTGAAGGATCAAGGTTTGGAGGAGATCAAAAGTCTAGGTGGGATCTTTGACCCCAACTTCCACGAGGCAGTTACCCAAAAGGAAGGCGACGGGGAAAAGGAAAACACGATTATCAAGGAGCACCAAAAAGGGTATCTCCTGAACAAGCGGCTACTGAGGGCTGCGAAAGTAACAGTCATAAAATTAAACAAAGAAAGCGAAGGAAAATAAGTATGTCAAAAATAATTGGAATAGATCTGGGAACAACAAACTCATGTGTCTCTGTTTTAGACGGTGGTAAGCCTAAGGTAATACCGAATGCTGAGGGTAATAATACAACACCGTCAGTGGTGGCTTTTACCGATAGTGGCGAGCAGTTGGTGGGTACCACTGCAAAACGACAAGCAGTAACGAATCCGAAAAACACCATCTTCGAGTCCAAGCGACTCATGGGTCGCAAGTCCGATTCAAAAGAGGTGAAAGAGTTTATAAAAGTATCTCCATTTTCTGTGGTAGCTGGCAATGAAGGAAGTGCTTATGTGGAGGTAAAGGGAAAGAAATATTCCCCTCAAGAAATAGCTGCTCAGGTTTTAATGAAGATGAAAACGACGGCAGAGGACTATTTGGGAGAGTCGGTTTCTGAAGCGATTGTAACGGTACCTGCGTATTTCGACGATGTTCAAAGACAGGCCACCAAAGATGCGGGAAAAATTGCTGGACTGGATATAAAGCGAATCATTAACGAGCCCACAGCTGCGGCCCTCTCCTACGGTCTGGACAAGAAAAAGGACATGAAGATCGCTGTTTTTGATTTAGGTGGTGGTACTTTTGACGTTTCCATTTTAGAGATTGGAGATGGAGTGTTTGAGGTAAAAGCCACAAACGGAGATACGTTCCTTGGTGGTGGAAACTTTGACCAGAAGATTATTAATTTTCTTGCCGAAGAATTCAAGAAGGCTAATGGTATCGATCTTCGTGAGGACACTATGGCTCTCCAGCGACTCAAAGAGGCAGCGGAAAAAGCCAAGCACGAACTTTCTTCTGCCACTGAGACCAACGTGAGTCTACCTTTTATTACGGCGGATTCTTCTGGACCCAAGCACCTAAGCGTTGCTATCAGCAGGGGGAAATTGGAATCTTTAGTATCCGATCTTCTCCAAGCATTGGAAAAGCCCTGTGAAGAGGCTTTGAAAGACTCTGGATTTTCCAAGTCGGAAATCGATGAAATTATCCTCGTGGGTGGAATGACTCGTATGCCGAAAGTTCAGGAAAAGGTGAAGGAAATTTTTGGAAAGGAACCCAGCAAGGGAGTGAATCCCGATGAGGTGGTTGCCATCGGTGCTGCCATTCAGGGTGGGGTTCTTCGAGGTGATGTGAAGGATGTTTTACTCTTGGATGTCACCCCTCTTACTTTGGGAATTGAAACGTTAAATAGTATGGCCACGCCTTTGATTGAGAAAAATACCACTATCCCTACGAAAAAATCTCAGGTGTTTTCCACTGCGGCCGACGGACAAACAGCCGTAACGATCCATGTGATTCAGGGAGAGCGCTCCTTTGCTAAGGACAATAAGTCCTTAGGGAAATTCGACTTAGTCGGAATCCCTTCGGCCCCAAGGGGAGTTCCTCAAATTGAGGTTACCTTCGACATCGATGCCAACGGCATAGTAAATGTCTCCGCAAAAGACATGGGGACGGGGAAAAAGCAAAATATCCAAATCACTGCCAGTGGTGGCCTGTCCAAGGAGGAAGTGGAAAGAATGGTCCAGGATGCGGAAAAAAACAAAGAGCAGGACGGCAAGCGCAAGGAAGTGGTGGATGCTCGTAATGAGCTAGACACACTGTACTATTCCTGCGAGAAAACTCTTAAGGAGAACAAGGAAAAGCTCTCGGACGCAACAAAAGGCCCCGCGGACAGTGCCATGGTGACTGCCAAGAAGTTAATCGATGAGAAAAGTGAGGATATCCCCACCATGAAGAAAGCCACGGAAGAGTTGCAAAAAGCTGCGAGCGCCTTAGCGGAGGAACTGTATAAGAAAAACGCGCCTAATCAGAAAAATGGGAGCGCTGAACAGGGCAAAGATCCTGGAGGGGCAAACATGGGTGGAGAGGGTGAAGAACCACCCAAGGCAGGAAAAAAGAAGGAAGATATTATAGACGCAGACTTTAAAGAAGTGTAAAAAATAAAGAAGACTGTGGAGTTAACCCTTAGGAATCTTAGAAAATCAGGACTTCTAGGGGTTAGATTTTTTTATGGGACAAGCAGATTATTACGACCTTTTAGGAATATCGAAAAATGCTTCCAGCGCGGAAGTGAAAAAAGCGTTTCGCAAGAAGGCAGTTAAGTACCATCCCGATAAAAACGTGGGCAATCCAGCGGCCGAAGAAAAATTTAAAGAGGCGATGCGAGCCTATGAAGTTTTAAGTGACGGTGAAAAACGCCAAGCCTACGATCAGTTTGGTCACGAAGGCGTGGATGGTATGGACGGGGGCTTTGGAGGTTCTGGCTCCAACAATGTTAATATCAATGATATTTTTGGGGATATTTTCGGAGGAATTTTCGACGGGCACTTTGGAGGTCAGGGTCGTGGGCGGAGTGCCCAGAGGGGTACACCTGGGGAAAGTCTCCAGAACGAAATAGAAATACCGTTTAAGGCGGCTGCCACAGGCATAACAAAAAAAGTAAAAATTTGGAGAGAGACGGCCTGTGAGCCATGCCATGCAACTGGTTCACGGTCGAAAAAAGTAAAAACTTGTGGTGCCTGTAATGGTGCGGGACAGGTTCACTATCAACAGGGTTTTCTCACAATGGCAAGAACGTGCCCAACCTGTAGAGGAGACGGAACGACTATTGGAGACCCCTGCAAGATTTGTAAAGGAAACGGACGGATCGAAAAAGAATCAAAGATTGAAATAAAAATCCCAGCTGGTATCGACTCCGGACAACGCTTGAAATTGAATGGCAAAGGAAACTGTGGTTTGAATGGAGGGCGCAGTGGTGATCTCTATATTGTGGTAAATGTACAGCCCCATCCACTGTTTGAGCGTGAGGGTCATGATATTTTTTGTGAAGTTCCCATTTCCATCACCCAGGCCATACTCGGCGCTTCCATTAAAGTGCCCAGTCTTAACGGCATGGTAGAGGTAAGCATTCCTGCGGGAACCCAAAGTCACAAAATACTTCGCCTGAAAAATAAGGGTTTGCCCAAGCTCACAAGCCATGGACGTGGGGATCAGTTGCTCCGTATAATTCTGGAAACTCCCACCAACCTTTCAAAGGAACAAAAAAATATTTTACGAAAGCTCGACGAAACATACGACGATCGTTCCATGCCCATGAAAAAAGATTTCCTAAGTAGAGTGAAGGAACTGTTTGGATGAACGTATTTAAATCTTTTCTAGTTATTTCCACCGCTATTTTTTTTCTAACGCCTGTGCAGTCACCAACCCTGTCCGCAACCCGAGAATCGCGCACTCCACAGCGACTAGAAAAATCGGACCGATCCTACCTGCGCGCTGAGCTTCTTTTCTTAGAAAAGAAACCCGACGAATCAATGCTAGTACTGGATACATTTTTTAAAGAAGACAGAAAATATAGTTCCATTCCCACATTGGTTAAAGCATTGAACCTCCGTGGACTTATTCAGTTCCGACTAAAAAATATTCATCCAGCCATTAAAGACTTCCGCCAAGCCGTAACCATTGCTACAAAAAATATGTCCGCCTCCAACCCCAGTCTCCATTTACTGCGCTACAACCTGGCAAAGGCTTATTATCAAAATGAGGAGATTGAAAGATCGAAAGACATTCTTTTAACGATTGAGCCACGACTCCTCCACTCAGACGTAAGGATTCGCCTATATAATTTAATTGGTAACACGTTCTTAAAACTAAAAAAATATATCCCTGCCATCACTGCTTTTCTACTCACTGCCAACGAATTAGAGGAGAAGAATCCTGTTACCACTCGAGCGCTCACACGCAAGGCTCTAGCCATATCTAAGAATATTTTTTTACATAACGAAAAATCGGACTTAAAAAAACTCAATGCATACAAAAGCAAAATGCGCCCCAATAGTACGGGCATTTGGGCCCTTCGCCTAATCCTCTCCAAGGGTTACGCCAAGATCGGGGAGCGAAAAGAGGCCAAAAATATATTACGTGCATTTTTGGAGCATTCCAGTCTGCGATCTCATCCTTTAGAGAAAAATGCTCGTGCCATGCTCTCTCTCCTAGAAAAACTTTCTCTGGTAAAGCCAAACAGAATCGGCATTTTACTTCCCATCTCCGGTCAGTTTGCAAAGTACGGTCAACTGAGTTTAAGTGCAGCTCTTATGGCCTTAGAGCAATTTAAAACGGTCGACAGCCCACCCAATGAAACGGACATCACTCTCGTTATTCGGGACTCCGGTCCCTCTCCTGAAAGTGCCCTACAGGCTTTTGAAAAGTTAGTCACTGAAGATCAGGTGATTGCTGTGGTTGGTCCCTTACTGAGTAAGCAAGCCATTCCCGTAGCTCAAAAAGCTCAGGAGTACGGCGTGCCTCTTTTCAGTCTCAGCCAAAAGCAGGGTTTGAAAGCACTGGGTTCCTATATTTTCCCCATTGCGCTCACACCTCAGCAGCAGGTGAGCATGCTTGCTAACTATACGATGAATGTAAAAAATCAGCGTCGATTTCTTATCTTAGCGCCTAGAAATAAAATCGGAAAAGAATATGTGCGACTCTTTTGGAGTGCTGTAAAAGAAAATGGTGGAGAAATTAAGGGAGTGGAGTACTACGCTCCTGGAAGTACGGATTTCCGGAATGAAATAAAAAAACTTGTGGGGTTATATCACTTGGATGCCAGAACGCTGGAATCGGACCAAATAGGCGACTTAAAAGAACAATATATTGCTTCCTTCGATGAGAAAAAACCGTCACGACATTCCTTAAAAAAATTCACTCTTGGTTCCATAGTGGACTTTGATGCTATTTTTGTACCTGACGGACCTCAGGTGATTGGTCAGGTAGCACCCTCCTTTGCCGTTTATGATGTTAAAAATATACCTTTCCTAGGTTTAAATACTTGGAACACTCCGGACATTATTCGAAGAGCGGGGAGATTTTTGCAACAAGCTGTTTTTGTGGATACCTTCTACACGGGAACAAAGAATAGGGCCGCCATGGCGTTTGAGAAGGAATTTGGTGAAGAGTTTGGGAGAGTGCCGGGCACACTGGAAGTACAGGCCAACGATGCCACTCGGATAATCATCCAAACCCTTAAAAAAGGAGGTACGAAAACCCGGGCAGGTTTGAAAAACCAAATCCTAGACAAATCAAAATATTTAGGTATATCAGGAGACTATATCTTCTTGGAAAACAAGGTTCTGCGCACTGCGTACCTCCTAGGGGTAACAGGTAAAAAAATTACAAGAATTCAGGCCCCCACTGATTTATAGCTTCCTTTTCCTTTCATCAAATATATTTTATAATTTATATAGAAAGTAATTTTCATCATGGAGGGTGATTTGCCGCCGATTTCATTAGGAACAAATATTCCTGGTCTACCCAAAGATATTGTAGAGCAATTGATGGCAGCCAAGCGCCGTCCGATCGTGCAGTTAGAAAAACGAAAAGAAAATGAAGAGGCTCGTTTAAAACTTATTAGCACGCTCTCTGAACACTTAAATGGATTTAATAGTAAGTTCAACGGGCTAAGCACATTTTCTAAATTTCAAGAACTCAAGGGGAGTGTGGGAGAACCTGATCTCCTCGATATTTCTATAAATAAAGAACTGGCTAAGCCTGGGGAGTACAGGCTTGAGATTTTAGATCTCGCTGAAAACTCCTCCATGATTTCCAATGGCTTTGCAGATCCAAACAAGACAGATATTGGAGTTGGTTATTTTAGCTACGAGCTTCCCAATGGTGAGGAAAGGGAAGTCTATATTGATGGAAATGAAAATACACTATACGGTATTGCAAAAAAAATAAACGCTCAGAAAGATTTAAATTTAGATGCTCTAGTGGTAAATGACGGCACTGGCGAAGAGAACTCTTGGCGTCTTATCGTCAACTATAAAGATACGGGAGAAGTCAACGATGCTGAATTTCCTAATTTTTATTTTATCGGTGGCGATGAAGATTTCTCTTTAGACCAGGAAAGACCTGCCAGAAATGCCGTACTCAAAGTAAATGGATTTTCTATAGAGTTTGATAAGAGTAAAATAAATGAATTACTCCCAGGGATTACGTTGGATTTAAAAAGATCTGCTCCAGGAAAAGAGTTCACCTTAAAGATAGAGGCAGATGAGGTGAAGATTGGTGAAAAAATAAAAAGTTTCGTGGGAAACATGAATAAAATTTTTAGTTTTATACAGGATCAAAATAAATTAGGAGAAGACACGGATACCTCAAAAACATTAGGTGGAGACATTACCATACAAAATATAGAAAGTATGCTGAGAAGATTGGTAATTACTCCGCTAAAAACTGGCAAAGGGACTCTTCGGTTAAACGATATCGGCATAACCTTTCAGCGTGATGGAACTCTGAGTATTAAAGAAGAGAAATTAAATCAAAAATTAGAAACCGACCTCGACTCGGTTAAAGAATACTTTGCAGGTATAAACAGTAACGGTAATGGTTTTGCAGGAAAAGCCATGAAAATGATACAAAACTATACTAAAATTAATGGAACAGTCCGTGCGAGAGAAGATGGAATAAAGCGAAGAATTCAGGATATAGAGAAGCAAATTGAATCAAAAGAAAGGGAGTTAGAAGTCACCAAAAAGCACCTTAAACGAAAATTTTCCAAATTAGAAGCCACCCTAGTCAGATTGAGATCTCAGCAACAGCAAGTTCAGGCTACATTAGGTGGCTCCAGTCTATTGGATCAAATTTCAACAGGGGGCTAAGAATCAAGGGGCTAAGTAAAAACAATGACAAATCCGTATAAAACACAGGCCTACTATAAAACCCATGTTGAAACTGCCAGCAAGGAAGCTTTGCTTCTTATGCTCTATGAGGCTTGTATCCGCTTCTTAAAAAAAAGTAAAATAGCTCTAGAAAATAAGGACATCGCAGAAAAGGGAAAGATGCTCGGTAAGGCTCAAGATATTGTAAACGAACTGAATAGTACTCTAGATATGGAGAATGGCGGAGAAGTGATGGATCAGCTCCAAGCGCTCTATCTCTACGTCTCCACGCAATCCACGGAAGCCAATATCCACAACGACCCCAAGAAAATAGATCATTGCATAAAGATAATGACTACTCTCCACGAGGGGTGGCAAGGCGCAGTAGAGCAATTACAAGGACATTCGCCCCCCAGTTCCGCCAAAAAATTAGATATTCGGAGTAAGTAATGAAAGAACTCTTAGACTTAATAGAAAAGGGAAGCCGTTGGCAAAAAAAACTTTTTGATATTACTCAAAATTTTTTGCTAACCTTAGAGAAAGATTTGGATGCGGGGATGGATGAAATTGATCACTTCGTGAGCAATCGCCAAAGCCTATTGAATATAATCGATGGCAACACGGCAAAGATAAATCTCCTGCTCCAAGAAAAGAAGATAACAAGTATGGATGAGAAAAATTACAGGAAAGTGGAATCATATGTTAGACAAAAAGAATCCATGCTTGAAAAAATTAACAGTACAGATACGAAAATACTAAAAATAGTAGAGTCCGTGAAAAGCGACGGCTTAAAAAAATTAAGAACGATTAACCATGGAAAGAAAGTAATCACAAATTATAAATTAAGGGGGGTTGATTCTTCGGAAATCGACTTAGAATTATGACGATAGATTTAATAGAAGATAAATACCTGGACCACAAGTTAAACTTTGAAAAGCTGCCTTCCATATATTCGTTGGTAGAAGAAACATTTACCGACACGGAGCAAAGCCCTTCCAACAAAGTGTACAAAGAAAATGGTGAACTCAATGCCACTTTTCTTTTAAAAAACACCCAAATACTCTTAGCAGCAAATGATTGGGCTTCTGCAAAGCCCATATTTGAAAGTTTAATTCAGCATGGGGAATACCTTGGTGCTGCTTACGCTGGCTTAGGTGTTTGCTTAGAATTGGCTGGTAGTTTGGATTCAGCGGTGCTTGCCTATAAAGAGGCTGTGATATACGAACCATCGTATATACCTCTTATTGCTTTAGCTGATCTGTTGATACGGAAGAAAAATAATAAAGAAGCCATAAGTGCACTGCTTCGATCCAGTCATTTACCAAAGATTAAAAAGGAAGAGTTGTTTAAGATTCAAAAATTATTGGGGAATTGCTACCTAAGAGAAAATCTCCTAGATCATGCTGAAAAACATTATAAGCAAGCATACGATTTGTGCCCAAATTCGGACACAATTCATGTAAGCATAGGCTGCCTAGCGATCCAAAAAAAGCAAGGAAACCTAGCAAACCAGCAATTTAATAATGCCTTGAAAATAAATGAAAACAATATAAGTGCCCATATCGGTCTTGGTCTTACCCACCTTATGCGAGAAGAAAAAATGATGGCCCACGACTCTTTTGCCCATGCCCTAGAAATAGAAAACACCACACCCATGGCGCTATACTATCTTGTAAAATGCGCCTATGAGCTTTCCTCCTACGACAAAGCAATTGAAATGCTATCTCAGTTTATTGTAAAAAATCCTGTGAACAGCAACATGCTCTTCAGTTTATCCGGGCTATATTTCCATAAAAAAGACTTTGTAAATTCCAAAAAACACTGTCTGGAACTACTGAGATTAAAACCAGAACATGAGGGATGCAGGAAATTATTAGAAAAGTTAGAAAGCATGAACTAAGCAGGAGCCCATCACAGACTATGGACAAGTACCTAAAAAAAATAGCTATTATTCAATTAGGTAAAATAGAAGAACTACTGTTTACACTGCCCACAATATCCGCTCTCTACAAAAAGAACGAAAATCCTGAAATAACTCTCATCCTAAGTCAAGCGTCCACCTCACTGGATTACAAAAAAGAAAATATCCACAAAATAATTGTGGTGGACCCGGAGATGCCGAAAATTGGAGAAACAGAGGCATACGATCTCTTAGTAAATTTAACATTTACATATCAAGGCGCTCAATTATCAAGCGCACTAGAATCAAAAGCCAGACTAGGCCCATACCTAAACCATGAAACCCAAGAATATGAGCTCCCCGAATCATGGCTACAGTACTACCTATCCGTAGTAAACAAAACAAACTTAAACCCTTTCCACCTTGTGGATATATATAAATATATCGCTCAGGTGCCGGAACAAAATACTTCTATTGAAGTATCGCCTCAAGAGATTTCTAGTTTTCTTCCTTTAGCTTCTCCCAGTTTAAAAATTGGATATGAAGTGAATAAAAAATGGCCCATAGCCCATGCAATTGAATCTATTCGAGATATATTAAATGCCTATCCTCAGGCCGTAGTTTTTTTATTGAGTGCCGGCACCAGTGCCAGCACCAGTGACGGCAATGAGATAGGAAAAGAAATCACCCATAGCTTAGGTTCTCGCTGCGTCGACCTATACAAGCAAAGCACACCTTCCGCTCTTATGGCTATTTGTAACCAACTGGATATTGTTGTGGGAAGTTGTTCCCTGCCCATTCACTTAGCCGCTGCTTGTAACACTCTCACCATAACTCTTGATTTTTTTAACCAGAATTTATACCAAATGGGTCCGTACGGTCATGGTCATCTTCTCATAACCTATCCTCCCAACAAAACAGGCGAGCTACCCATATCATCGAATTTTCTAGCCTCCACGCTAAAATTTATACTTTCCCATTCCGGCGATCATCCTTCATTAAATAGTTGGAAAGATTTTTTTAAGACAAACACATCCAATGCTCAAGTATTTCTTTCCCAAAGGATTATTTTTATGCAAAAGAAATCCCAGCGCGTAGACCTGATCTATGAGCCTTTAACAGAAAATGAGCATAGTTTTCAAGGAGTATTGTTTTCCATATATAGATTAGTCTGGCAATACTGTATACACGACTCCAACGACACCATATATCCAGTAGCTGTAAAAAAGGAATCCACCCAACATGCTCTCATCAACCTTCTCGACCCTATAAAAAAACTCTATCAAGCTGCCTCCTTTGGGATAGATTATACAAAAAAAACATCCGTTGCTCTTAAGTATAATGATTTAAAAATGGCTGAGAACTATTCTTCTAAACTCCAAGAGGTGGATGATTTAATAGAATCCCTATCCCAAAAGTTCCGCCCCTTGCAGCCAATTTGTAATTTCTACCGGACACACCAATTCTACAATAAAAAAGTAGACCTTATGGAACAAGTTAATGCATCTCTCAATGCTTACGAGACAATTAGAAAGCAAAGCCTAATCATAGAAGACCTCATACAAAATGTAACTAGGAAAAAAGATGAAAAACACCAAATACCACAACCAAGTTTTATTAAGTGACTTATGAAAACAACAATCTATATCAATGGAAACGAAAAAAAATTAGATGGAGATATGCTCTTTGGAGAATTAATTGAAGAGATCAATAGTGGTCTTGACAATAAATCCTCTATTATTTCCAAAATAAAAATTGGGGATAATTTCATATATGGAGATATAGAAGATAAGTACTCCAAAACAAAATTAAAGTTACTGGATAAAATTGATTTGTATATTGCCGATCCACTAGACCTAGCTTTTGAAGCTCTGTCATCGTCCACAGATTATATAAAAAAAATAATCGCCCAAAGCCAAAAGACAGGTGCGCTGTATGAACACGACGTACCTAAAAGACTGGTGGAGCCTGCGTTTGTGTTGCTAGTAAATGGTTTAAATAACTTAGCTGAACTGCTGGCTTCTGCACAATATATTGTAAGGACTAGGCTCAACACCTCTGGGGTAGATGAATCTCCCCTTCGAATTGCACAAGCTCGCCTAACCTCTGCCATACGAGAGCTACTGCCTGCAAAGGAAGAAAATAATAGAGAGCTCTTAGCAGATGTACTCTCCAAGGAAATTCCTGAAGCTCTTATGGAGTTAATGGATGAAGGACTCCCAGTGCTTCATAAAATGAAGCCATCTAATTAAGTCAATAAAAACAATAAGTTATAATTTTTTGAGGGTGTTGTTGCGTAATATTTTGTAAGGATTGATTTTGGGGTATAGGGAGCCTATCCACATATCTTTTAGGTAATAGTAGAGGAATGGGGCATTCCTAAATGAGTCATCCGATTGAGAATGAAGACCTTAGTTCTTGCTTCAGTGAGCTGATTTTCAAATTTTCTGCTAGAGAGCGTATTCCCTAGTATTTTTTTGAAGCGATACATGCAAGTTTCTACATTTGATCGCTTGTGATGATCTGTTTGTTTTTTCCACGCTCGCCTTCCTCCATAACTCCAAATCTCTTCAACTAATTCATCCCTTAAACTAAGACCTGGGTCTCCTCTGACCTGAGACTTTGATGTACCTGTCCTGAGAGCTATGCTGGCCTTTGCTCCAGTTTCTGCGATAGCAGTAAAGCAATTTCTAGAGACATAGGCACCATCAGCATATACTCTGCCTATATTTTTTAAACCTTTTAGTAATGGCTTCATCATTTGATCGTCGTGGACAGTGGCTTTTGTCAGTTCCATGCTCACGATTTGATGGCTATCGGGGTCTACTGCCAAGTGTAGTTTTCTCCAAGTCCTTCGCTTCCCTTTACCATGAGTTCGCATCTTCCACTCACCCTCTCCAAAGATTTTTATTCCGGTAGAGTCTACGGCGATATCAGTAATTCCTTGGGTCTTTGCTTTATAGGAAATATTTACTTTTAAATCTTTTGAACGTCGAGAAAATGAACTATAGTTTGGAATTTTTAATGCTCCTATTTTAATGAGCTTAAACATCGAACACATAAACCCTTGGGTTGCACGCAAGGGTAAATGAAATAGGCTACGAAAGATAAGTCCTAGCTCTATACAGCGATCACTATATATGAATGGACGACCTCGCTGGGGGTTGGGATTTCTAGGAGCATACCAATTTTTTATCATATCGTCATCGAGCCATAAATTTATATCTCCACGCTTTATCAATGCTCGGTTATATTCTGACCAATTGATGTTTTTCTTCGTTCTTTTACTCATAGTTGGCCTCCTTGCCTTCTTTCAATTTAAGTATATTTTTGCTGAAGGTATATAGTTAGGCGCGTCAGAAGGCCCCAGAGGGCACTAGAGGTCTCTCACAGACTCAATTTGGAGCTATTTATGCAACAACACCTTTTTTGAGAGAAAATCAAAATAATACTTGATGAATCCGCACTGTTATGGTATAGTGCATTAATTGAGCTTGGCACATGGTGTGCTTTTGGCAATATAAATTAAGGAGAGAAGAAATGAAGAAACAAAATATATTAATAACCCTAGCAATGGTGCTTACTATGGCTTTACCGATAACTGGGTATTCGCAAGAGGATGCCTCTCCAACACTCGAGGAAAAAGTAGAAACTATTGCCGAATTTTTTGTTTCCGAGAATTACGATGATGTAAAGGATAATGTACTAAATGATGTAAAGGATAATGTACCAAATGATGTGAATTCTAACAGTACAGCGTTCTTTTCTACAATAAATCATCTAATCAGGGATGGAGATGATAAACATAAGAGCGATTTCCGAAAAAGACTGCTAGAGCAAATGTGGACTTTATTCCAAGAACATCTTGGTTACGAGGTTATTCATTGGATGGATTTAGAGGAGCAGAATTTATTCTATCAGGAAATGGAGAAGAAATTAAATGTTAAGTTCGAGGCTGAAGAAAAGAAAATAAAGGATAAAATAAAAGCTAAAGGAGAAGCGGCAGGACGGGCAGCAGAGAAAGAAAGAAGAAGAAAAACAATTAATGCTAATAAAGCCCTCCATGAATTGTATGAAGAGGCGAAATCGCCCTCAGGCTTTTGGGAAGATCTCTTTGGATTTTGAATCGACTGAATTGAGATAAATAACATAAACCAAATTAAAAAGGAGAGAAGAAAATGAAAACACAAAAAAATATACTAATAACCCTAGCTATGGTGCTTACTATGGCTTTACCGATAACTGGGTATTCGCAAGAGGATGCCTCCCCAACGCTCGAGGAACAAGCAGAAACTATTGCCGAATTTTTTGTTTCCGAGAATTACGATGATGTAAGGGATAAATTACTAAATGATACCCACGGAAATTCTACAATAAGTGATGTAATGAGGAGTTATATAAGAGGAGAGATAGCATACTTTAAAAGCAGGCTGCCAGGTGAAATGTGGACTCTATTCCAAAAACATTCTGCTTATAAAGCTATTCATCGGATGGGTTCAAAGGCTCGGGATCTGTTCTATGCGGAAATAAAGGATAAAACAGAGGCTAGGCTCGAGGTTGAAAAAAAGAAAGTATGGGATGAAATGAAGGCTGAAAAAGAAGCGGCAAGGCAGGTAGAAAGAGAAAAAATAATTAATGCTAATAAAGCCCTCCATGAATTGTATGAAGAGGCGAAATCGCCCTCAGGCTTTTGGGAAGATCTCTTTGGATTTTGAATCGACTGAATTGAGATAAATAACATAAATAGGAGGACACACCCCCTTGCAAGCTCAATTCATATGGGATTTTTTTATTTATTGATTTGTAGAAAAAGGCACTGCTGCTTGACGGCTAATCTCCAAGTAGCGGCTGGGAAATAAGCCAATTTGCAAAGTAAGTAGCACGCAAGCAGTTATGGCCAGTGCTGCAAATGTGCAGGACTTTCTTGCCACAATCTGTTCTTCTCCTGGTTCCTTCATATACATAAATATTACTATCCGTAAATAATAATAAACGGAAACTACGCTGGTAAGTATGGCAGTTAATGCTAAGACAATTTCTCCGGACTGTACTACTGCGCTGAAAAGAAAATATTTTGCCACAAATCCCGCTGTGGGAGGAAAGCCTGATAGGCTAAATAAAAATATTGTCATGGCAACGCCAAGCCATGGATAACGATAACCCATGCCCTTTAAATACTCAATGTTGCTATCCTTATCCATCTCACCAGAAAAAATGGATAGAACAGTAAAGGCTCCTATGGTCATCACTGCGTATGGAATAAAATACATCAGCATCGAAGAGTAGCCCACCTTGGGACCAACTAAAATGCCCATCATTAAATAGCCGGTGTGGGCAATGGCACTATAGGCAAGTAAGCGCTTTAAATTCTTTTGTGTTAAGGCAACAAAGTTTCCGATGATCATTGTTGCCAGAGCTAGCCACCAGATAATATGATGAAAAACATTTCCCCAATTTTCCATCCGTGCCAGCCCCTCCACGTTTAGAAATACAAAGGAAACCCGAATAAAGGTGCCAAAGACGGCTATCTTTAGGGCTGTGGACATAAAGCTCGTAACAATAATGGGCGCACCTTCATAAACGTCGGGGGTCCAGATATGAAAGGGAAAGGCAGCAACCTTAAAAAAGAAACCCACAAAAATAAGCACAACCCCTAGAATTAAAATAGGGTTGCTTACATCGCTCCCATCCTGTCCTAATACCTGAGCTATTGTTAAAAGATTGGTAGTATTTAAGGCTCCGTACACAAGGGCAATTCCATATAGGAGCAAGGCGCTTGCCACACCTCCAAGGATAAAGTACTTAATTGCAGCTTCATTGGATCGTATATCCCGTCTTCTCATCCCCACCAAGACATACACTCCAAGACTCATCGTCTCTAGTGCAATAAATAAAGTGATCAACTCCACCGTGGACACCAAACTCATCATTCCCAAAATAGATACCAATAAAAGAACATAGTATTCAGGAAAATGAAGCTCTTCATCTTGGAGATAGCGATACCCACCTAGAATGACCAAAAGACCCGTAGCACTTAGAAGAATATTGAAGAAAGAAGAGAAATCATCCAAATGCAACATATTAAACACAATCACAGGACTAGTGCCCCAGTACTCAATATTCCAAAACATGGCAGCTAGTAAGGTGAGTATGGATACAGCATATACTAATTTTTTTCTCATTTTTATTTTCAATGTACCAACGAGTAGCGCTACCATGGAACCAATGGCAACAATAACCATGGGCATGAGCGCTTGCCATTGGGCTAGGCTGATAACTAAATTTTTTGGATTGATCAATTCCATACAAACCTCTCTCTACGTTGTGAACTGTAGGAAACACTGGGTCTGTACTCAGTTCCATTCGTCAAACTTTCCGATAAATATTTTACAGAAGGCTCCATCTTAGAAAGAAAGGGCTTGGGATACAAGCCCATAATAAAAATTAAAGCAACCAGTGGTGCTAAATAGCAAAACTCTCTAAGGTTTAAATCTTCCATTGCTGCGTTTTTCTCATTGGTTACCTTACCGAATAAAAGTTTTTGACAAAGCCAAAGCATATAGACAGCACCTAAAATAATACCCAGTCCACCACCTAGAGCCATATACGGATTGGATAAAAATGTTCCCTGTAGAATTAAAAATTCCCCTATAAAACCGTTAGTGCCTGGGAGAGCCATTGAACTCATGGTTACAATAATAAAGACGGTGGCAAAGAGGGGCACGGGCTTAGCTAGCCCACCGAACTCGGAAATTTCCCTAGTATGCCGCCTTTCGTATAAAATACCTACGAGTAAGAAAAGTGCGCCTGTGGAAATACCATGAGCCAACATCTGGTAGAGGGATCCCATGATTCCGATTTCGTTCAAAGCAAAAATCCCTAAAACAATATAGCCCATATGGGAAACGGAGCTATACGCTATAAGTTTTTTAGCGTCTGTCTGCGCCAGAGCCATACAAGCTCCATAAATAATAGCCACAACAGCAATGCCCATCAATATCGGCGCATATAAAACCGTCGCTTCTGGTGCCAGCGGCATTGCAAATCGTATAAAGCCGTATGTTCCCAGCTTTAATAAAATACCCGCTAAAACCACGGACCCTCCCGTGGGTGCTTGCACGTGGGCGTCCGGCAGCCAGGTATGAAAAGGAAACATGGGCACTTTCACCGCAAACGCTAAACAAAAAGCAAGAAAGACAAGCCCTTGGACACTAAAATACCCTCCACCAGAAAGGTTTAATTTATATAGATTGAGAAGAGTGGCCGAGTAAAAACCAAACTGAGCTTTATGTTCCAGCACTAAAAAGATAATGGCAATGAGCATGGGCAGGGATCCTGCCACTGTATACAGTATAAACTTAGTGGCTGCGTATATTCTTTCCTTACCTCCCCAGATACCCACAATAAAAAACATGGGTATGAGTATGGACTCCCAAAATATATAGAATAAAAACATATCCAGAGATAAAAAAGTTCCAATCATTCCTGTTTCTAAAATAAAAAGAAGAGCTAAATAACCACGCACGTTCTTTTTTATATATTTCCAACCTGAGAGAATAATAATGGGCATGAGGAAGGTGGTCAGTAATAAAAGAAAGAGGCTAATGCCGTCCACACCTATAAAATATTCTATGCCAAAATCTGGAATCCAAACTGCACGTTCTGCGAATTGAAAGCCTGACTGGGAGCCGTCGAACTGAAGGCATAACTGTATGGACAGGAACAGGGTAATAAGAGAAAATAACAAAGAAAGCACTTTTACCGCTGCACCGTCTTTCGGAAAGAGTACTGTGACAAGCGCCCAAATAATAGGACTAAAAATTATGCAGGATAGGATATGCTCATGAATAAACGCCATTACTGCCCTCCCGCCAAAGTCCATAGAACAATTGAGGCTAAACTAACAAACCCCAGAATAACGATAAATAAATAATTTTCTAATAGCCCAGTGTGAATTCTTTTTAAAAAACCACCCGAAGATCGCGCTGCCCTAGCCGAATATAGCACAAAGCCATCAATGATCATTGTATCCACTACCCTCCAAAGGATTGTGGAGGCTTGGTGAACAGGACGGGTAATGACCATGGCGTATAGCTCATTTAAGTAGTACGCTCTTTGGAAAAAAGAAACCACCGACGGCGAAAAGTGGAACAAAGGTGCTTTTTTCTGTTCACCCATATAGATAATAAAATACCAATAAGAGGCATATAGACACAAACAAGCCAATACTGCGGACAATAATAATAAAAGGGATTCTACAAGGGCAGAACCATGGGCAAGGCTGTCAGGAACAATCGGTACAAGCAGGTGATGCAAATAATTTGGAAATAATCCGATAAAATGGGGGAAGCCTAAAAACCCACCAAGAGTAGCAAAAACTGCCAGCACTATGAGAGGAATGGTCATCACCCGAGGCGACTCCTGTAAATGAGATTGGACCTCTTTAGAGGAACGGTTTTCTCCTAAAAAAGTCAGGCAATATAGGCGACCCATATATAGGGCTGTCAGTGCTGCTGTAAGAAGACCAAACACATAGAGAACCCAGCCTCCCAGTGGACTACCGAACGCTTGCCATAGAATTTCATCTTTAGAAAAGAATCCGGAGAAAAGGGGAACACCTGCTATGGCAAGCGTTCCTATGGCAAAGGTAACGGATGTGATCGGCATATGCTTATGGAGCCCGCCCATTTTCCTCATGTCTTGCTCTCCTCCCATGGCGTGAATAACAGAGCCGGAACCTAAAAATAATAGGGCCTTAAAAAAAGCATGGGTCATTAAATGAAAAACGGCCACCCAGTACGCTCCCACCCCAACAGCCACAAACATATATCCCAATTGACTGACGGTGGAATAGGCTAAAACTTTCTTAATATCACTTTGAGCAATAGCCATCGTGGCTGCCATAAATGCGGTAAGTGCACCCACCACCACAATTACATAACCTGTAATGGGAGTAAGGGAATATAAAAATCCAAGTCTACAGGTTAAATATACCCCAGCCGTTACCATGGTGGCTGCATGGATAAGAGCAGAAACAGGCGTGGGACCAGCCATGGCATCCGGCAACCATACAAATAATGGAACTTGGGCTGATTTTCCCACAGCTCCCACAAACAGCAATAATGTAACGGCAGTTAGTAACCCTAGGGTGGGTTCTATGGGAATTTCCGCAGTCATACTTTTTAAGGTGAGAAAATCCACAGTATGGAAAATAGAGAAAATAAGAAAAACGCCTAGAAGAAAACCCAGATCGCCAATACGATTAATAATAAATGCTTTTTTCCCGGCTTTAGCCTTTTCCACGTCCTCATACCAAAAGCCTATCAAGAGAAAGGAACACAGGCCCACGCCTTCCCAGCCAATAAATAAAATGGGCAAATTTCCACCCAGCACAAGAACTAACATCGCTGCCGTAAATAGGTTTAAATAAGAAAAATAGCGCTGGGGGTTTGAGTCGCCATGCATATACCCGATGGAATACACATGAATTAAAAATCCCACTCCCGTTATGATTAAACATAGAAGACCAGAGAGTTGGTCGAAGCGAAACAGCATGGGAACCACTAATTCTCCTATGGAAATCCATGGGAACAGAAAGTGCTCATAAATTTTACCTTCAGGAAGTGTAAAGAATAAAACGCAGCTAATAATAAAGGCAACAAAGACACAGGCGCTTGCCAATATGCCAGCCACACTTCCGGGTAAGCGGGGGAATTTTTTCCAGGGAACGGCTCCTAAAAATCCATTGAGTATGGCTCCCAGCAAGGGCAGTCCAATAATCCATCCTATTACGTTTGTGTCTTCTATCATATCAATCTCGCATTGTGTTTAGTTTTCCCGTTCCCGTCTCTTTACTATTACGGAACAACGAGATCAAAAGGCCCAGACCAATGGCTCCTTCAGCAGCAGCAACGGTAACAATAAAAAATATGGCTAGCTGTCCGTCTAGACTATCATTGGCTCGTGCAAAAGCCACGAAAGTAATATTTACGGCAGAAAGCATGAGCTCTATGCACATCAAAATAATTACTAAATTTTTTCGAATCAATACACCAAAAAAACCAATAGCAAACAGAGCTGCTCCCAGCGCCAAGGATTGAATTAAAATGGGGTCTTCTATTGGAACCATAACCCTATCCTAACTTTCTCTTCGCTAAGACAATGGCACCCACAACGGCCAATAACAACAACATGGCAACTAATTCAAAAGAAAAAACATAATAAGAAAACAGATACTTGGAAAGAACCATAATATTTCCCCCCTCCTCCACAATCCTCTCAACAGTAAATTCTCCTTTGTTCTGACTTGTTCCTCCCGTTATGATTGCATACAAGAGAACAAGGAAAAAAGATAATACACCACCACCGGCGAACAAATAATTCTTAATCGCTGGGGGAAAATCCAATTCAGCCACATCCAAATTTAAGAGCATCACCACAAACACAAACAACACCATGATCGCTCCTGCGTAGACTAAAACCACAATAGCGGCAGGAAAGTGGGCCGACTGTACAGCAAAAAGAGCAGCTATATTGAATAAAACAACCACCATGGAAAAAACACTACTCACGGGATTTTTAGCCAGTACTACAAAAAAAGCAAATACAAGGGCAAGGCAAGAAAATATCGCTGAAAAAATAACGGGAAAGGGAAGGGAAAAAATAGACATAAACTACTTATCCCCTCGCTGCATTAAAAGAAAGTTTTTATCATACACCCTACGTTCAAAATCTGCCATTTCATATATGGTGGAAAGTTTAATCGCATCCTTAGGACAAGCCTCTTCACAATATCCACAAAAACAACAACGTAGTATATCAATTTCGAATTTAATAGGGTACTTCTCCTTATTGGGTCGCTCACCAGCCTCAATATGAATACAATCTGCTGGACAGACCGTAGGACAAAGCATACAGGCCGTGCAATTCTCCACACCATTTGTAGTTTTAATATAGTGTTGGCCTCGAAAGATAGCGGAATAGGGCCTGCGTTGTTCAGGATATTGGGTAGTGATATTTTTTCCAAAAAACCAGTTCTTTATTGTGATAAAAAGCCCTTGGGCTAGCTCCACTAGATAAAATTTTTGTAATGTAGTGTCCTTTCGTTTAATTAACATAATTTAAAATCTCCTTCCTTTAGGTGGCACTGTATGCCATAAAAAATGCGGTGGCTACTATATTTAATAAAGCAATAGGAACTAAAATTTTCCATCCCAAGTGCATCAACTGGTCGAAACGAAACCTGGGAAGTGTGAAACGGACGAGGATGAAAAATAACATGAATAGTATTATTTTGAACACAAAAGAAAATACCTGCGTCCCCACCGTAACCCAATAAAGAACTTCTCCTTCTAAAGAAAATAAACTAATAATAAATTCCATTCCGGGAAACATCTGCCAGCCCCCAAAATACAGTGCTGCCATTAAACCACTGGCTGTAACCATGTGGAGGTACTCGGCCATAAAAAATAAACTAAACTTCATTCCTCCGTACTCTAAATGGTAGCCAGCCACAATTTCCGTTTCCCCCTCGGGCAGGTCAAAAGGTAGGCGGTTGGTTTCAGCAAAAATTGCGGTGAGAAAAATAATAAACCCCACAGGCTGTAGAAAAATTCCCCAATTGGGTAGGAACGATATTTCTTGGCCCATAATGGAAAGAGGCTCGCCTTGGACTGCCACAATCTCCTGCAAAGACACACTTCCATAAATCATAATCATAGCGACTAAACTAAGACCAAGAGGCAACTCATAGCTAATCATTTGGGCAGAAGCACGCAGCCCTCCCAACATAGCGTACTTGCTGTTAGAGGCCCAAGAAGCCATGATTATGCCATAAACAGAAAGTGAGGAAATGGCTAGGATGAAAATAAGTCCCACGTTTAAATCTGCAACCTGCAACACCACCTGTCGACCTAAAATTTCCACCGTCGGGCCGAAGGGAATCACTGCGAATGTTAAAAAGGCAGGAATTACGGCAACCGCAGGAGCCAGTAAGTAATAGCCTTTCCGAACATGACCAGGGACTAAATCTTCTTTAAAGATAAACTTCACCACGTCGGCTAAAGGCTGCAAGAGACCAAAGGGACCCACCCGGTTAGGACCCGTTCTATTTTGCATCCATGCGGAAACACGCCTCTCTGCCCAAACCATAACAGGGGCAACATGAATGAGTCCCACCAAAACAATGGCTACCTTAACGGTCATGGCAATAATCTCAAACGAATCCACTTCCATTGACCTAACTTAACCCTTCCGTAGTTTCCAAAATATAATCCAAGGGCCTGGCAAAGCCCAGCGACGGTATGGCTGCCTTGAATTCCTGTTCTATACTGTCATGATTGATATACGTTCCCGATTTTTCCAGAGAGGAAAGACCCGGCAAAACAAGTGTGTAGCCCAGCAACTCTTCTTTCATTAGCACGCCAACTCCAATTGCTTTTTTTGCCAACTCTGCCAACCCGTACGGTGGACGAACCTTCCCGCCGGTGATAAAAATACATAGATCGTAGTCCTTGGGTTGAAATTTTGCAAAGGACTCCAGCCCCAGCTTTTCCATTCCTTTTATATTCGGAGACTTATCCTTTCGACGCAATAAATGATCAAGAGCCTCATCCTGTCCACTCCCATCCACTGTTGGGCTATAGGAGAAAAAGCTAGCCTTGGGCAAAGCCTTTTGAGCGATTTGCACTTCCTCTAGGGTAGCATCTGCACAAATCAATACACCCACCTCGGAGGAGGTGCGAACATGTTGCTGAAACTGAGTAAGGGCATCTTCCCAAGTAATATTCTCAGAAGAGGACACAACGGTGGGATAGAGAACACGGGACGGGGAATGTATAAAATGGAAGCCGTATCTTCCTTCGTCGCACATCCACCATTTATTTACTTTGGGATTTTCTTTCGGTTCTAGTCGAAACACAATTCCCTTCTCACTGGAAACCGTAATATTACAACCTTTAGCGCAGCCATCGCAAATGGATTCATTTCTTTTTAAATACCAAACCCGCTTAGAAAAACGAAAATCTTTTGTGGTAAGCGATCCAACAGGACAAATATCGGCCAACCCTCCCGCATACGCAGTTTGCAGTGGATTGCCGTCCATGGTTACAATTTCTGTAACTGCTCCTCTTTCCATTGCCACCATTTCGTATATATCTCCAATCTCGTCGCAATAACGAATACAACGGGTGCAATGGATACAACGATTCATATTCTTTTTAATGGAGGGTCCCATGTCCACATCCAGATAGGTTCGTCTATGGAAATCGTTGCGGGTGTCTGCGGCTCCGTGCTTTAGACTATACTCTTGTAGACTGCACTCACCCGACTGATCACAGATGGGGCAATCTAGGGGATGATTGATTAATAAAAATTCCTGTACACCTGCCACCCCTTTTTTCACGTTCTCAGATTTAGTGGAGACAACCATCCCTTCCTTACAAATTGTGGAGCAAGCAGTATTAAGTTTTCTTTGACCCTCTATCTCCACAAGACACATCCTACACTGAGCCACTATCGTCATTCCCGGATGGTAACAATAATGGGGAATTTCATGCCCCACCCGCTTTGCGGCCTCTATCAGGTTCTCTCCTTCAACAAAGGATATTTTTTTCCCATTAAACTGAAGCTCTGGCATTAGTGGCTTCTCCCCTTAAACGGACATTGTTTTTCTATAATATGCTGTTCATATTCCAAGCGAAACTTTTGCACAATACTTTTTAAAGGCCATGCGGTAGCTTCACCAAAGGCACAAATAGTTTTCCCATCAATCTTATCGCAAATGTCGGCAATTAAATCTAAATCTTTCATCTCACCCTTGCCTGCCTCTAAACGAGTATTTAAATCCAATAACCATTTCGTTCCCTCCCTACAGGGAGTGCATTGACCGCAACTTTCCACCATATAAAAGAAAGCTGTTCGTATCGCCACTTGAACCATGCAGGTGTGATCGTCGATCACCATAATGCCCGCAGAACCCAACATGGAACCCCTTGCTACTAATGAATCAAAATCTAAGTTCAAGTCTTCTATCTCCTCAGCAGTAAGTACTGGGGAAGAGGATCCACCTGGAAAAAGAGCTTTTAATTTTCTGCCCTTCCATATTCCTCCACAATCCTCGTAAATCATTTTTTTCATGGGATACCCCAAGGGGTGCTCATACAAACCAGGACGATCCACATGACCTGAGACGCAAAAGAGCTTCATGCCTGTGTTCTTCGTCAATCCAAATTCCTTAAACCACGCCGGACCTTTAAGGATAATTCCCGGAACAGCGGCCAAGGTTTCCACATTATTTACAATCGTGGGACAACCAAAAGCTCCATGAACCGCAGGGAAGTACGGTGGCTTTATGCGAGGCTCGCCCCGCTTTCCTTCCAAGGAATTTAAAAGTGCGGTTTCCTCTCCGCAAATATAGGCACCCGCTCCCCGGTGCACAATCATATCTACAGAATAATTCTTTCCCGCAATATTTTTTCCTAAATAGCCAGCCTTATAGGCCTCATCAATGGCTTCCTCTACAATACGAGTTTCTTCAACAAACTCCCCGCGAATGTATACATAAATCATGCGGGCTCCAATAGCATAAGCCGCAATAATAGAACCCTCTATCATCATATGAGGTGTGTAGGTCATAATCGCCCGGTCTTTAAATGTTCCCGGCTCTGATTCGTCTGCGTTCACAACCAGGTATTTGGGTTTATCTGTCTCAGGAATAAAACCCCACTTTATGCCTGCGGGAAAACCCGCACCGCCTCTTCCACGAATTTCACTCTTCTTTACTTCTTCTGTAATTTTACTGGGCGGCATGGAAAGAGCCCTGTCCAGTGCCTTGTAACCACTATCGTTTTTTTTATAGAAATCTAAGCCCTCAGCGCCCGACTGACCATAGTATTTTGAAAAAACAATTTCTTGGTGCACTTACTGTAACTCCTGTAATAGTTGTTTTACCTTTTCCGTATCTAAATTTTCTCTATACTCATCATTGACCTGACAAACAGGAGCTGTGCCACAAGAACCCAAACACTCCACTTCACAAAGTGTGAACCTGCCATCCTTTGTAGTTTCATTGAGCTCAATACCCAGCGCGCCCTCCACAAAATGGATAAGCTCTTCGGAACCTCGCAACCAGCAAGCAATATTATTGCAAAACTGCAAATGGTATTTGCCCGTGGGTTTCTTTTTGAGCATGGTATAGAAGGAAGCAACGGCCTTTACCTTGGGCTTGGGCAACTCCAGGGCCTCAGCAATTTCTCCCATTGTGCTGTCCGAGAGCCAACCCTCCTCTTTCTGTGCCGCATGGAAAACGGGCAAGAGAAGCGCTCCCTTGGTGGGATAAAACTTTTTCAGCCGATCTATTTCTTTATCAATGGCCTTTCTCACACTCATCTATCCAATTCTCCTGCAATAACATTTAAAGACCCCACAATGGCCACTAAGTCAGAAATTTTATAGCCCTGGCTAAGCTCAGGAACGGTTTGGAACATAAAAAAAGAAGGCGCCCGGATGCGAGTACGATAAGCCTTCGGACCTCCTTTACTGACAATATAAAATCCAACTTCTCCGTTGGGTCCCTCCATGGGACAGTATGCTTCACCTTCAGGCACATCAAAGCCTTCCATAAAAAATTTAAAATGGTGGATCATGGCTTCCATGGAATTATATACCCGCTCTTTTTCGGGTATGACCACACGAGTATCGTCGGACCAGATGGGCCCACCGGGCATTTTCTGCACAATCTGTTTTAACATTCGCACCGATTCCCGCATCTCCTCCATACGAACGAGGTAACGATCCAACACATCTCCACCCTGAGCAATGGGAACATCAAATTCCAACTCCTTGTATGCCAAGTAGGGTTCATCCCTGCGTAAATCAAAATTAATATTCGAAGCCCTAAGGCACGGACCAGTGACTCCATAACTCAAAGCCTGCTCCGGACTCATGCAACCAATCCCTCTCGTGCGATCTTTCCAAATACGATTATTGGTGAGAAGCTTATCCATTTCTGCTAGTGCTTCGGAAAATTCGTCCAACCATGTATCCAGCTCTGTTAGAAAACCGTCGGGAAGATCCTGCATCAGACCACCCACACGAGTGTAGGTGGTGGTAAGGCGAGAGCCACACATAGCTTCTATTAAATCATAGCAACGCTCCCTTTGGTGAAACCCGTATAGAAAGAAAGTCATCGCTCCCAAATCAAAGGCATTAATACCAACACAAATAAGATGATCAATGATTCGAGCCATCTCACAACTCATGGTTCGGATCCATTTATTTCGAGGAGTGAGTTCTATACCCAATAATTTTTCCACCGACGCCACGTAAGCCACATTGTTTTGAAGAGCGGAACAGTAATTTAATCTATCCGTAAAAGGAATAAATTGGTGGTACGTCCTCACCTCGGCAATTTTTTCAATTCCTCTGTGCAAAAATCCCAATTCACAGACAGACTTCTCCACCGTCTCTCCCCGCAGTTGAGTCATCACCCTAAGAGTGCCATGCATGGCTGGGTGCTGAGGACCGATGTTAATATTTATCTTAGAATTCTCGAAGACTTCATTGCCATCTTCAAAATCGTCACCATGAAACTGATTGGTCGTTTTTGGAAAATTTCTTTTATCGAAAACCATTTTTAATCCCCATGCCCTTTAGTCTTCCAGACCCGTTGCACTTATCTCCATGCCGTCGCTAAAAAACTGGTATCGCTTAATGGGATAATCTTTCCTAAGAGGATGATCCTCCCAACGATCGTCTAGCATAATTCGTCGCAAGTACGGATGACCAGAAAATCGTATTCCGTATAAATCCCACACCTCTCGCTCCAACCAATTGGCACCCTTCCACAAACCACAAACCGACGGAACCTCTTCTCCATCGTCAACAGGAACCTTCACACGAATCCTATCTTTATTTTGAAGGGAGAGAAGATGATAAACCACGAAGAAGCGGGCACTGTCTCCCTCAGACTTAACCACACCTAAATTATAGTCGGGAATAGTTACATGCTTGGGATTATGATCGTAGGCCGTTATGTCCGAAAGAAAGTTATACTCCAAGACTTCGTCCAGACGAATAAAATCAAGAAATTCAAATATGTTTTCCTTTGCAATCAATACTATGGGACAATCTGTTTTCTCCAAACTCACCCCTTCAATAATTTTTGCATACTTGGAATGTAGTAGCTCTATCCTCGCCTTAGAAAAGTCGGACCCCAAAGAAACTGTCATAACTCCGCCTTACCCGTTCGTACTTTCTCCTGCAATCTCATCAAACCATGGAGAACACCCTCAGGGGTAGGCGGACAGCCCGGAATATACACGTCTACGGGAATAATTTCGTCCACTCCCTGCATAACACTATAGGTATCAAAAATTCCTCCCGAGGCAGAACAAGCTCCCATGGCCAATACCCACTTGGGATCGGCTATTTGATCGTAAATACTTTTTAGTACAGGCCCCATTTTATTTGTAATCGTTCCTGCAATGATCATCATGTCGCTTTGTCGGGGAGAAAAACGAACAACCTCGGCACCAAAGCGAGCCATATCATAATCGGCAGAAAGTACTGCCATCATCTCAATACCACAACAACTCGTACCAAATGGGTAGGGCCACATGGAATTGGAACGGGCCCAGTTGACAAGCTGATCTAATTTCGTGGTAACAATTTCTGGTGCGCCATCTTTTCCCATACTACTCCCACTCCAATCCACCACTGCGCCACTCATAGACGAAAGCAACCGTGAGAATGGTTAAAAAGGCCAACATCGTATACAGGGAAAAAGTGTTGACTGCCAAGAACTGCTTATACACAAGAGCCCAGGGAAAGAGTAAAACCACCTCCACATCGAACAGCAGGAAAGAAATGGCAACGAGGTAGAAGCGAATGGAGAAGCGCTTATTTTCCTTGCGACTAGGGGGGACTCCGCACTCAAAAAAGGTATTTTTCATATCATTGGGGCGCTTGGGTCCCAGGAGACCTACAAGCAATATCGTGGAGGCTGCTATTACTACAGCGACTAAAAATAAAATAAGAATGGGTACATATGGAGACATTTTTTAACCCTAATAAAATTATGGTGACGGGAGATAGATTACAACATTTTCAAAAAATTAAAAAGAGGCGAGCCTGTTTCAACAGTAATAATAGGAATTCTCCTCCCCAAAATCCCCATAATAACAGCGGAAGTAGGGCCAGAACCAAGGCTAGACGAGTAAGCGTGCCCTGTATGACTGGATCTGCCCGGGGAGTGCTTGCTGGGGGATCTTCAAAGAAGAGAACTGCCACCAAACGTGCAAAAATCATAACCTGAACCAGCAAATATAGTAGAAACAAGGAGAAAACCACGGGTTGACTCTGAGCAAAAATCGTTCCCAGCGCCTGGAGTGTGGAGAAAAAGCCCATCATGGGCGGCAACCCTGCCAAAGAAATCAATACCAAGAGTAAAAGAAAGCAGAAATAGCTTCGACCCATGCCGCATAATTCCTCCATTTTTTCTTTCTTTTGTGACAAGCAAAGGCCCCCAAGTATCCAGAAATACAGCACTAAACCCATACTGATGCTAATAAATTGAATTACGATGGTGGAAAGAACCTGGGCATTAATGCTGCTCATCACAACCAAAAGGGAAGACCACTGCATCAGGACTATATGGGCAGAAAAGCAGCGAATATTTTTTTGGGCCAGCGCACCAAAAGCCCCATAAAATAAACCACAAAAGCCACAAACCGTAAATCCCATTAAAATACTAAGCCCCATGGTGGATGCCTGAGTCTCCGTTTTCATAAAAAACAAAAAAATAACAATTTTGATCAGGGCCAAAACACCTGCCCCCTGGATCAATAACGACTGGATGGCCTGATCGAGCCAAGTGGAGTTCTGCCCCCTATTAATCCCAATAAAATGGAAGGGAAATAGGGCGCTCACACAGAAAAAGGGTAGGAACAGCATAAAGATAAGGGGAACCCCATACAGGCCGTTTAAGCCATGAATATAGTTTTTGATTTCCGTGTATGTCAAAGAGTCCAGTTGCGTGGATAGAATCACTAAGACAGCAAAGCTTAAGCAAAAGCAAACACTGGATTGAAGGTAGGACTGTGCGGATATTTTTCTCCCCTCCCTCCCAGACATGGCAGAAAGAAGAATAGAGAAAAGCATTAGGCCGGATAGGCAAATAAAAGAGACGAGTGCATGCTCAGATAGGAGTAATACAGAGGAGAAAAAAGCTATGTTGACAATAAAAAATGAAAATTCCGCTCCCTTGTTAAAGGAAAATTTTTCCGAATAGTGGGTGAAGAGCAATAATAATAAGGAAACCACAAAGAGTGTGAAGCGAACAAAGACAAATACGGGATTCAAGCCAATGGCAGAAGAAAATAAAGAGATATTTTCTGTCGGTTGATAATATAAGGTGCTGAAGGCTGCAAAAGACATTCCCAACAAAGATAGACCTCGAATGAAAGAACGAGACTTGCTCCCATCTCCAAATGCTAAAAAAAACAGGATCAGAAAGGATGAACCAAGGAGTGTTATCTCAGGCAATATGGGCAGATAAAAAGACACCTATCCCCCTCCTAAAAGATTTAATGCTTCACTCACAGCATAGGAAAAATAACGGGATAATAATCGAGGATAGATTGTGAGTAGAACTAGGCACCCACCCATGAAAAAACAACAAAGGGCATCCCAGGAGTGCAGGCGTAGTAAGGGCGCTCTCTCTTTTGCGTATTCTTCATGAAAAACCGGAGACAGGGAGCGGTAGCAAGAAACCACTAGGAGTAGTGCAAGGAACAAAACGATGGGGAAAACAAAGATCGTCTCCTTAGCTGTGAGCCCGTAAAAAATCAAGAGCGTGCTGTGGAATCCAAAGGAAACGGGAAGACAGAACGCAGCCAGCATAGTATAGACGGAAAACAATAATAATTTTGGATTATTGGGCGCATTCCCTAAGTACCCATCCTTACTCCCTCGCTCACTGATATCTATTATGGTAAATATGGCGGCAAGGATAAGAAATAAAAATATTCCCATCATCAAGGCTCCAACGAAGCCTTCTTTGTTTCCGGAGCTTATACCTAAAAATATAAGCCCACTGAAAATTTGTTGAAACAATACTATTTGATCTCTTAGAGAAGTGCACCGTAAAAGCAATAGCGCAGGCAGGAGCATGGACACTAAGCCCACTATAAAAAATAAAAATTGAAATTCCATAAACTCGTTGGAAAAATCAGGAAACAAAAAACGAAGAAATGCGTAGAGCCCGAAATTGTAAACAGTCATCACAGGCAATAGAAGAATTAAATTCTTTGCACTGGACAATCGTCTCAAAAGCCAGTGGAAAGGAATCATTTTTATAAAAAATACTCCAGAGAGGAGTGCAAAGATCAAATATTTCTTAGAGCCTACCTCAACAGCGGAGTAAAACTCTGGGTATAGAATAAAAAAGCAGACAAGCAATAAAAAAATACTAATTGTACTTATGAGCATAAATGGTTTACTGAGGCGTTTTAACTCTGTAGATCCATCCGTACCAATTAAAAAAGTAGCGGGGACGATGCACAGGGCAGAAAAGAAAAGAAAGGAAAACAGGGTTGATGAGGCGTACATTCCTAAGACACCAAACTCCAGTAACATTAAAGAGATAATTTTACCTCCATTGAGTCTTTCTCGACCCACCAGCACCACCACCATAAATACAAGGCTAGTTACCCATAAAAAGGGTGAATTAAGAGCATCTGTCGCAAAGTTTGTATTAATATTCCAAAAACCGGACCAAGGGTACGCACCAACACCAGGTACTATTTTTTGTGTTACGGCAAGTGCCTCTAAAAACATCCATGTATGAGTTAGAAATATAAATATTGTAGATAGTGCCACAGAAGACCACAGCCAGGAGTTCGCTTTATTCCAAAATAAAAAGCCAATAGCGGCAAGCGCTAGGGGTAAAAAGATAGTAATTTGTAAAAAAAACTCTGGCATAATCAGTAAACAAAACCCAAGAGTCCCACACTCCCAAGCCAGGAAATCAAACAAAAGAAAAGGCAAAGTGTGGCTAGTTTATAGTTAGCCTGCCAAGCCTCTCCCTTACTGTTAGATTTACCCTGAACATCAATGTCCTTTCCAAATCCATGATCGAAAAAAAATATTCTGTAACCGCAATAAGTGAGTATGGTAGAATACAATGTCCATAATAGGACTAGCAAAATAGAATGCTGAAGACTGGAATCAAAAATTACAGCGCCGGGCAAGGCAAAAATATAATACACAGGAGTCCCGGGAATACTCACTAAAAAAACAAAGATGAGGAGAAATGTGGCTTTGTTGAGCGACCCTAGAAAATCATTATCGCATAAAAATCGAATGAAAACGGATAATACGGGAATGGTAATGCTGATTAAGTATACAGATTGAAAATTTTCCGGCGAAAAGAAGCCTATAGAATAAAAGGCCATCCCCAGAAAAAAAACAATAATGCTCCCCAAAGCTCTTTCTTTATATCCAGCTGCGCACAATAAATAACCGGAGAAAATTGCCATAAAAAATCCAAATATAGATATATTTCTCAAAAAAATCTGGCTCTCTTTGGGCAGGATAGAAACTATTTCATTAAAAATAAATAGAATGGCGCCCATAAAGATACAAAATGGAATGGAAATGATAGAGGAAATTTTTTTCTCTTCTCTTTCTGAATTGAAAATACCCATAAACCACGCAGACCAAAAACACAGGGGAAGAGAGAGGGCAAATGCGCTCACTAGAAAAAGGATGGTCCACAAATCTCCATCGAACGTTGCACCAGAAAGCGGAGCAGAAAACACAGCTGCAAAAGAACTAAAATTCAAGGAGCTCATTTCAAAAACAAAGGATAGGGACACCAAAGATAAGAGCATTACAATACCTCCAGAGATCTGAAGCAAAGCTGCCAACTCTCCATGCATTTCCTTTTTTGCCTTGCCAGCATCCACCTTAATATCCTGACAATAAAACAAGCGCAACAGGAGAAACAAAACAATGCTAATAACTATGTGAAGTATGGAAATTAAAAGTAAATTTTCACAAACCACGTAAAAACTAATCAGCCCTTTAAAAAAAATAAGTAGAGATATGGCTCCCACAGACACTTTTTGCTTTTTGTAATAGTCTTGGAACAAGAGGAATAATACCAGAAAACATGCGTCAAAAATAAGAAGTAAGAAGGCATTCCTTGAGGTCAATGCCACCTCCCAAGCTATTCCCATCATGGGTAAAAATGGGGCAGAGTCTCTCAAAGGGGCACCTCCCTGTAATAAATGAGAAAGAAAGAAAATCAAAATAAGGCAAGAGAAGAAACTGGTAAATACACCGCACAGAGCATTCCACCGGTGCCCATAAAAAAATATATACTGAGCACTCCCAACGATTAAGGGTGCTAGCAAAAATATCCAAAAAAGCGGTATATATAATTCCATTTCTCTATCCCGTTAGTATCAGTAGTACAACCATAGTCAAAATAAAAAAAACAGAGAAAAATAAATATGCTCTAGCAGCGCTATTTTGCACGCGTTGGACAAAATGAGATAAAGAGTGAGCAAGAACGGCGCTGCCATTCAAGAGAACATTCATAATAACTGTTCCATCCAGACAGTTTATTTTTTTAGATACAAAATCCAAAAAAACCAATATTTTTTTTTGAGAAGCGGTCAAAATACTGGATTGTATATGGAAAACAAAAATATTGACTTTATCTAAAATATTATACATATAGGGTACTCCCTCCGATTCAAGGATCTCCCTTTTTCTTGAAAGATAAAGAGAAAACTTTTGACTTTTAGCTAGCCCTCCCCCTAGGAAAAAACCAATCACGGTCAGGAACACTATGGATGCAGCGGTATATAACATAATACTGGACGACTCTCCTGTCATAGTGGGCAAAATTCCATTCGTTCCCGAATAGACCCACTCCAATAAAGTTCCTCTCATCAAAGGCTCATTGCCCACTAAGAGAATGAAAATACCCAAATATACGCTAATGTCCTTAGATGGTATCTGCCTATCTATCTTCCAAAACTCCTCGTCATCTCCAGTCGTGAGCAAGAGCCTAGAGAATACACCTGTAAGCAATAACGATTGGAGGCACAGGAGAATAAACAGAGCCAAGTCCACTGACCCTATCCTATTGAAAAACAAAAATAATGCTGAACCCGGAAATCCTACAATAATTAAATGGGCAATGCTGGCCACAAGTAGTGGGATTTTCCTCTGAGCACCTCGCAGCTTCACATTAGATAAAGTTAAACAGATACATTGCAGGGATAGTAAAACAAGACAAATAGCGAAAGCTATATTAATGGCATTATCAGGTGAAAAATGGATTAAAAAAATAAGATTTAAGGACAGGACGGACAGAATATAATTTTTAATGGAATGGGTTCCTTTACTAGCTAGGAGCGCACGCACAGCACAGAAGATAGAAAATATAGCTAGTAGATAACTATACACACCCAGATAAATATCATCCAGACCTGTGCCAATGGCTTTCCTCTGTAAAGCAAAACAAGCTAAAAACAGGAGAACTTGGGGAAGATGATCAAACCAAGAAATATATTTCGAGCGAAAGGAAATTACTGTAATAATGTATAGTAATAATCCTCCGTTCATAAAATTCCAGATGGAAAATATCTCTTCAAAGGAAAGTATAAAAACTAAAAAAATAACTAAAAAAACAAATATTTTTTGCTTGAAGAAATCAAGCATCTCCACCCCATGAGACATTTTTCCCTCAGCTCTCATACCAAGAAAATAAGCTAGAAATATTAGCAACTCCACGAATACTAAAACAGGCACCATCGTTGTGATAAGAATGGATAGGTTACTAAAAATAAATAAACATAATAATACGGGAAACCGAGATACTCTGTTTTTCTCTTTATAAAAATCAGGGAATGCCAATGTGCCAAAAAATAAAAGGAGAGAACTTCCTAAAATCCAACACACACTTTCCTCATTCAGTAAAAACTGGAGTTCAAATTGCGAAGGAATTTTCAAAAAATTCAAGGAAAGGGCGAGGGGAGAAAAAAAAGAATCCACCCCCATCAAGGCAATGGCACTGACTAGAATAGGTATAAGAAAAACCATCAAGGAAAGGTAGTAAGAACTAAGCCATGACGCTCTGTTGGGAAAGAAAACCATAGTAATTCCATAGATCGCCGGTACGATAATGGACGCGCCAAAGATAAAATAATGAATTAGACTCATACTCCTAGCACCTCAGACTATCCCTCTTTTCCATGATCTGTTTCTCTATCTCTTGTCATCAAAGACAGACTTGCTATAAAAAATAAAATACAGAAAAAGATACCCACAAAAACTAAAATGGAAAGCATTTTAATTTTTTCTGGAAACATGGTTAACCATATGATAGCTGCGTATGCGCAGGCTTTGAGAGAAATAATTTGACCCAGAACGATAGAAATAAATGCCTGCCTTGCCATCATCATTCCCAGACCAATGCAAAAAATTCCCGCTGCAATGATAAGATGAATTTTCAAAAATAATAGATCCATACCACCTATCAATCTTTAGAGCCAACAGTGGCAAGCGCGCCTATGGAAGCCGGTGCAACAATGAACATACAGAGAAGAATAAATTTCCAGTTTTCTCCCAAAAAAGAATTTTCCGAATATGCCAAAACACTTCCAGATGCCGTATCTATTTCAGGAATACTCATTCCATTCCAAGCACCCCATACCACTAAACACCCGATAAAAGAAACAAAGCACATCATGACTACTAGATAGAATCGCTCCCAACCTTCGATTTTTATCTTATTTTCTGGCAGCAAATTTGTGGAGAATATAAAGAATAATAAAATCAAATCTAAGATTAAAAAAATTGGTGTTACCCAGAGCAGGATACTTACTTTTAATAAAAAATAAGCTAGCAATGATATATTGCATGTTAGGATAGCAGAAGAGATAAGTACTGCAGATTTAGATGGTGAAAATGCCATTGCTAGAGCAACCACAATCGCCACAACACCAAATAGTATGAGAATAACCTGCATTTTCCCTATCTCCTTATCTCGTAATAACGAATCAATTGTTTTTTCTTCTTTTGATAGGACTTATCTGTAACCATTCCTGAAAAATTAAAAACAAGACCAGAGCGATAAAAAGCGCCTATTTCATAATCATTAGTATGAACGATACTTTTCACAGGGCATATATCCACGCAAATGGAGCAAAAAACGCATTTTCCAAAATCTATCCAAAAATCATTTACTTTCATAGAGCCGTCCATCTTAATTCCAGAATCCATGCCAATGGCTTGCGACGGACATGCCTGTACGCATTCATTGCAACCAGTACATACCTGAAGATCATTTTGTAATAGCCCCCTTGCCCTAGAGTTCGGGCCCTTAAACATTTGCAAGGAGGAAACTTCTGGGTAGGCTTCTGTGAAGCGCTGGAATTTTGCCTTCCTAGAAAAAGTGTATGGCAATAATGACAAAACAGCAGTCCATATTTCTCTTATCTTATAGATTATATTAGATTTCTCCATATCCTCCTCAAGCACCCAAGTAAAAAACAAGCCAAAAAAGTTCTCCCACAAAAGCTAAAAAAATAGCTGGCAAAATTTTCTTAAATCCAAACTCCCATGCATCTTTTGTTCTCATAAAGGGAAAGGAATTTTGTATCCACAGGAACGCAAACAATGTACTCACTAAAACCAGGAAGAAAACGGAAAGTCCCTTTATGGTATATATGGGGAAAATAATATTAATATGTAAAATGACAAGCAGGGCAGCAAGATTAATTATCCACAGGATAGTGGATAGATGATAAATCCCATCCCACATCCCATTAAATTTCCTTCCGCTGCCATCGATGAACGGGGAAGAGGGAACAATAAAAAATAAAGAAAGAAACCCACATAGAAAAGACAAAACGCTAAACGGACTAAAAATTACTTCATTGCTTTTATTATTCAAGTACAGCAAGGCCGGAAGCGTGGAAGGAATATACAAAGCTATACCAAATACACGAGATAAACCCAATCGTTGTGAGAAAATAAAAACATCTTTATTTTTAAAATAAAACAAAAACAAACTATCTATCATAATTGCAAAAAGTAAAATAGAATACAAAGATAGGACTTTCTCATAGAGCAGGCGAGCTTCCTGCGTAAAGGAAAATAAGATAAAGCAGAATAAATAGGGCAGTGCAAGCCCCAGGAAAATGGCAAAAATAAAGAAAATACTTTCTTTTCCTCTCGTCTCTGCTCGTCTTTTGCTCATTTGTTTTATAAAATCTAGCAATACTTGATAAGTGCCTCCAAAACCCGATCTACTAATTCCAATTCTCTGCTGCGTTTTTGCTGCCAGACCTCGCTCCATGGATAAATACAAATAGGCTGCCATATTGAGTGCTAAAAATAAAAAGAAAATAAAACTCATTACTACCGCTCCACCTCAGACATGGAAATATCAAAATTATGAATAATTAGAGGAGCATCTTCCAGCGCTTCCTTTAATAACACTTGAGGCAAAAACTTCAGCATAAAAAAAGAAGGTGTAGAAAATTTCACACGAGCTGGCTTACTGGACCCATCACTAGAAACAAATACACCCAAAGCTCCTCTGGCACTCTCCACCTCTGCATAAGCACCCCCACGAGGAGGGCAAAAATCCATGCCAATGGAAACGAAAAAATTCCCTGGCGGTATTCGACTAGCCCCTTGCCGGATGATGGCTATGCTCTGCTGGATTTCCCGAAACCTATAGAGAAAGCGATCAAAACAATCCCCATCCTGTTTCTTAGTCCAGTGGATGGGCACAAAAAGATCGGAGTACGCTGCGTAGGTTTTTGCCTTTCTAATGTCTAACTCTCCTCCTGAGCATCGAGCGTTTGCGCCGGTAATACCATGTTCTTTTACTTTCTCTGGAGACAAAATAGCTAAACCGGTTAATCTCTCATAAAAAATAGGATTTTTTACTAAAATATTATCTAATTCTAATAGAAAAGACTCCGTATCACACAAGGTCTTTTCTATTCTATGTAAAAGACCTTCACTCATATTATTCCTAACTCCACCAATACAAATGGAGCCAAATGGAATTCTAGAACCACAATACATCTCAAATATATCTAAATACTTCTCTCTTTCTCTTAAGCTAAAATGATGTATGTTTTTTGAACCAACACAGAGAGAGACCTGAGAAATATAGTTCAAGTGACTAACAATCCTGCTCAATTCCAATAATATAACTCGAATAAAATCTGCCTTCAACGGCACTCGTATGCCTCCCAGCTTCTCCACAGCTAGAGCAAAAGCAAGATTGCAGGCTGGAGCAGATAAATAATCCACTTTATCAGAATAAACAAGGCCCACCATATAGGGCACTTTTTCAAAGCACTGTTCGATTCCTCGATGACAATACCCCAGATCAATCTCGGCACTTTGGATCAACTGCCCATTCACCTGTGTTTTTAGCACAAATGGTCCAACTGTACTGGAACTCTGTTTTATTCCTGGTATGATATTTATTTCCACAACTAAGGCAAGTCCTCTCTCAATAAAAACGGCTGAGGATGGAGCATATCTTTAAATTTCACCTTAAACATTTCCCGTATCTCCCGTTCAAACCAATTTGCAATCGGCCACACTTTCTCCACGCTGGAAATAGATTTTGTGTTTGGAACACTAGTACATACACTTAAATAATTATCCCAAAGGGAGGAACTCAACCCTGTAATTATTAAAGTTTTGGAGTCACTTTCCTTCATCGCTGTCAAAAAACACAAACGATGAAATAGAAGCTTTTCTTCTTTATATAAGAGCTCCAATGATTGCACCCAATCCTTATCATCCACATCTATGATTATATGCTGATTCTCTTCACGAATATTCCAAGCACTGTTTGCTTGCTGGAGTTCTTTAATTAGATCTGCTTGCTTCATCTAGCTTACGCCCCATAAAAATTTTCTTTTGTAATGCGTGTATCCCGTGGATTAGGGCTTCTGGCTTCGGTGGACACCCAGGAATATAAACATCCACGGGCAAAATAAGATCCACCCCGTTTATTACTGTGTCGCTATGAACAGAAAAAATTCCTCCTGTATTAGCACAGCTTCCCATGGAAATTACATATTTAGGTTCCAACATTCCATGGTATAGTTCTTGGACTTTTCTCGAAATAGCTTTAGTAATAGGGCCAGCCACAATTAAAAGATCCGCGTTTCTATAATCATCTTGTGGCAAAAGGCCAAATCGCTCCAAATCATAACGAGGTCCTGTGCTTGCTGTAAACTCCAAGGCGCAACAAGATAAACTGAGAGGAAAGGCCCAGAGAGACCGGCCATGCACTTTTGAAAAAATCTTTGATGTATTAGAAAGAAAAAGATCCGTTTTCATTTTTGCAACCAATGAATACTCATGATCCAGTTCAAAAATTTTCTCCTAGATCCATAAGCAAAAATCAAACCCAAGAGAACTGGCCCCAATACTATTTTTATTAATGTCAAAGTGGAATCTTCAACTCTTAGTGATAAATAATTCTGAAAGCTTAGGGCCATGGGAACGATAAAAATAAGACATGCCCAGGTGATTAAAACATAGATAAGAAAATAAATATCCTGCGGAGCTTCTCCATGGTTTCGAGCCTTCTGGAAGCGAGGTGAACGATAAAAATAGCCTAAGGGGCTGGAAAGGGAATAGGTGGCAACGGCTACGATCAAAAGAACGAATAACGCAAATAGTAAAAAACCAGAATCTATGAAAACTTGCATACTTACAGCGTATGCAGGTTGTGCTATAGAGTCAACCGCCAGCAAGAGCTCACCTTGTTTCTTTCCCACAAATATCCTATATGTGAAAGAGGAAGAACAAAGCATAGCTTGAGATTACGCGGAGCATTGAATGGACTTTTTTTTACCCAGTTTTACTAACAGCCATCAATGGATCAAAAGCAAGCAAACAATTATTATTTCTGGCCTATATGGATCTAGCCAAGCCCTCGTTTTAGCCCAACTTTTAGCAAAGGAAAAAAGGAATTATTTAATTGTTTGCGATAAATCTAGTACTGCCCATACTTTGGTTCAAGAACTCCACACCTGTTTAACTTTTTTTCCAAACACTGTCCAAGTTTTATTATTTCCTAGCTGGGAAATTTCTCCCTATAGCAAACTTGCACCCAATCCCACCAATCGCTTGCAACGTTTGCGTTGCTTAAATGCTTTACACTCTTCCAGCAAAAAGTCCGTAGCTGTGATTGCTCCCATTCAAGCCATTACTCAACCCACACTTAGTCCTACGAGTTATAAGAAAAGAATTATTCCCTTACAGCCGGGAAGCGTGTACGAAATTCCATCTCTTGAGGAAAAACTTCAAGCCCTAGGCTATACCCAAGCGGATCTAGTAGAGGATCCGGGCACCTATGCAATACGAGGTGGAATTATGGACATCTATTCCTGCGTGGAACCCTACCCCATTCGACTAGATTTTATGGACAATGAAATAGAGAGTATTCGCCTCTTTAATCCCATAAGCCAACGAAGTCAGGAAAAATCTTTCTTGAACATTGCTCATATTGGACCCACCAGAGAAATAGAATTATTCCCAGAAGAAGTGGAAACAGCAAGATCAAAAATACGAGCTTGGTGCGATCAAAACCATATATCCAGAGCCAATCGGGAACGACTCAATAATCAACTTAAAGAAAATATTATAACCCCAGAAATGGATTTCCTCATCCCGTTCTTTAGTAAAACTCCGGGCTATCTATGGGAATACTTTTCCAGCGACTCTTTGTGGACCTGGGTATCTGCCGACGATGTAAGAGTGCGCTTGCTGGAAAGACAGGAGAAATTAAAACTGGAATATGAGATGGCACTTACAGAACAGTCAATTATAGCGCCCAATGAAGAAATTTCCCTAGATTATGCTTCTCTTGTGGAAGCCAGTAAAAAATTTCAAAATCTCCGCCTAGAACCTCTAGACATACGAAGTAAAGAAGAAGCACAAAGAATCCATTTGAAAATCACACCTAATAATAAGGTACGTGGAATAACAAAAAGAAATAAAACGGAGAGTGCAGATTTCGACAAAGTAACAGAATATATAGAGGAGTTGCTAGAGCTAAACTATAGCATCTTTTTTATGGCAAACTCAAAATCCCAATTGGATAGACTTTCCTTCCTTTTAGCGCAAAAGGGCATACCAAACAAACAACTAAGCCCCAAAGAAATGCCTCAGAAAAAAATGCTAACCATGGTTTTGGGTACCTTAGAATCTGGATTCCAAATGGATGTAGACAGGGTGGTGTGCCTCACTGAGGATGAAATTTTTGGAGCAAAAAAACATTCGGAAAAACAGCGCACTCGCCCGAAAGATTTCTTCTCCAAGCACCTTGCCAAAACGAGCTTAGATAATTTATTTAAAGATGACTTTCTAGTTCACATAGAACACGGCATCGGCAAATACAAAGGACTCATTAAATTAATTACTAGCGGCATTCCAGGAGACTATGTCCATATAGAATATGCCGGAAAAGACAGGCTCTATCTCCCCATATATAGATTAGAACAAATACAAAAATATATCGGGCCTGCGGATTCTCGCCCACCAGTAAATAAATTAGGCTCCCAGCATTTTGTGAAAGCAAAAAGTAAAGCAAAGGCAGCAGTAAAAGATATTGCAGCCTCTTTATTAAAACTCTATGCCCAACGAGCTTCCGTATCCGGATATGCCTTCCCTGAACCGGACGATGAATACAAAAAATTTGAAGCCTGTTTCCCCTACGATGAAACCCCAGATCAACTGCAAGCAATTGAAGAAACAATTAAAGATATGTGCACACCTAAACCCATGGATCGATTAATCTGTGGAGACGTGGGCTATGGGAAGACAGAAGTGGCAATGCGAGCTGCTTTTTTAGCTGCCTATTCAGGAAAACAAGTGGTCATTCTAGTTCCAACCACTATTTTAGCTGAGCAACACCTGTATAATTTCAAAATAAGATTCCAATCAATCCCCTTTGTTATAGAATCTCTTTCTCGATTTAAAAAACAAAAGGAACAAAAAGTAATTCTAGAGCAACTAAAAAATAAAAAAATAGATATTATAATTGGCACCCATCGCCTACTTTCAAAAGATGTTGCCTTCAAAGATTTAGGTCTACTGGTTATTGATGAAGAACAACGTTTTGGTGTGGAAAATAAAGAAAGACTCAAAAAATTTCGCCTCTCTGCTGATGTGCTAACTCTCACAGCAACACCCATACCCAGAACCCTACACCTTTCACTGGTTGGTATGCGAGATATTAGTATTATCCACACCCCACCCGCAGAACGTCAATCCATCCGAACTTACCTTGCTGAGTTTGATAAAGAAATAATTAAAAAAGCCATTATTTTCGAGTTGAGCCGAGGAGGGCAAGTTTTCTTTATTCACAACAGAATACAATCCATGCCCATCATTCTAAATGCATTAAAAGAAATATTGCCAAAAATTAAGATAGCTGTAGCTAACGGAACTTTGCCTGAAACTCAACTAGAAAAAATAATGACCGGCTTTTATAAAAAAGAATTCGACGTACTCCTATCCACCGCTATTGTCGAAAATGGACTCGATATACCCAATGCTAATACCATTATTGTGAATCGAGCTGATGCTTTTGGCTTGTCACAGCTCTACCAAATCCGAGGACGAGTGGGTCGGTCGAAAAATCGAGCCTATGCCTACCTATTAACCCCTAAAGATATTACTCCTAGTGCAAGAAATAGGTTGCAAACTCTCCAACAACATACTGCTTTAGGTAGCAGCTTTTCCATTTCCTCCCGAGATTTAGAGCTTCGAGGTTCTGGGGATATTGTTGGCGGGGCTCAGTCGGGCCATGTAACCTCTATCGGTTACGATATGTATATTGAACTTTTAAACGACGAAATTAGCTCTCTCAAGGGAGAGGAAAAGGAGTCCAAAGAAAACATTGAGATCAACTCATCTTTTCCTGCTTATTTTCCTGAAGAATACATCTCAAGCCCATCTTTACGACTCTCCACTTATAAACAACTCTCCAGCCTGAACCGATTAGAGGAAATAGAAGAAGGTAAGAAAGAACTGGAAGATCGCTACGGAACTCTTCCCCAAACGGCACTGGGCTTGCTATGGTTATTAAAAACAAAAATAATATTGCAAAACGCTGGATTTCAAGGTCTGAATATCGGCAAAGAGGTACTTACACTGAAAGCAGGTAAAGAACCCAAGATAGATACCCATAAGCTATTAGATCTCATCGCAAGGAGGCCCAAGGAGTTTAATCTACAGTCCGAATCTAAATTGATCATTCGAAAAAAGACAGAAGATTTGGAATCTGGCTTCAACACAGTGCAGCACCTCTTGCATACCATCGCCATAAACCCTTGACCTCAACACATTATCCAGCGACAATTAAATCAGTAGAAAACGCTATTTATTGCAAGCTAGGAGGACTCATGAACTATTCACTTATTATACTATTTATTTCCACACTCGCCATTCTCTCTCCTGTACAAGTCCAGGCAAGGATGAGTCGAAACACAGTGGCCATTATCGATGGTGCTCCCCTAAGTAAAAAGGAATTTGATCGTCGGTATCTTGAAAATATTAAAAATTTCAAATTCGTCACACCAACGAAATCCGTTATTTTAAACGACATTGTAAATTTCGAGCTAGGCCTAAAGGAAGCCAAACGACTGGGGCTCCATAAAAGAGCTTCTGTGCAAGAGAGAATGAATTATGTGTTATACGAGTCTTTAATCAAAGAAGTGCTGGGCAAGCGAATCAATAATATTCAAGTCTCAGACAAGGAAGTGCTCTCCTTTTGTAAAAGATTTCCAGAACTGCGCACCAGCCACATCTATATTCCCCTGACAATAACCCCTTTAAGTGTAGAAAAAAGGGAAGCCCGAAAAAAAGCCTCCCAAGCCTTACGCAATATCAAAAGCGGCATGTCTTTTAAAGACGCTGTTTCCAAATACTCCACTGGATACGCGGTTCCCGTTGGCGGAGATATCGGCTACCAAATGAAGGACAGACTGGATCCGGCTTATTATGCTGCCGCTCGAAAACTGAAGGTGGGACAATACACGAAAAAAGCAATACGAAGCCAATTTGGTCTCCATATCATAAAACTAATAGAGAAAAAGCCTTGTAAAAGGGTAAATATGGCCGAGTGGAAGCGCATGATTTATGACGAAAAACGCTCTAAAATTCAGAGACGCTACCTAGCTAAGCTACGATCCAAGGCTAAGGTAGAAATAAATCATCAATTAGTGAAAAAATAGATGACTTTTCCCTCCATAAAACATAATTTATGGGGGCAATGAAAATACAAAAAACATGCCTCCTGGTTGCCCTTTGCTGTACCTTTTTCTCCACACAGCTAAAAACAACTGCTCAAGCTAAAGTCATAGATCGCACCGCAGCCACTGTGGGGAATACCATCATCACCCTGTCCGATATTAATCGTTTTAAAAGAAATCTAAAATCTCGCAAGAATTTGGACCCTTTCTTCTCACTTGGCATAACTCCAGGTAGTAGCAAACAAACTATTAAGTTTCTTATTCAAGAAGTTCTTATTACAAAAAAATTTCCAGCCTCAGACAATGAAATAAAAGCAAGCATCAACGATATTCTTCAAAAAAATAATATCAACCGTACTACCTTGAAAAAATTTCTTAAGAAACAGGGTATTCGCTATGCAGATTATCGTCGGCTCGTAGGCGTAAACATCTCCAAGCGAAATTTCATCGAAAAAGAAATCAAACCACAAGCAAGGGTAACAGAGGATGAAGTAAGAAATTATTATTATACGGAACCCAAGTATGCAAAACATAGAAAGAAGCGCACTCTCCTGTTAAGCTATAAAATTTCCCAATTAAAAATCCCCAATAAGCGGTTAGTGAGAAAAGTGACTGCCAGACTCAAACGAGGCCAGAGCTTTCGTTCTGTGGCCACTGCTCTCAAAAACAAAGGCGTGGAGTTCGTCTCCTTAGGAACTCTGCGAGAGGACACATTATCAAAAACTATAAAGAAAGCCCTGCTTGGGCTACGAGTGGGAGAATCAACAAGGCCCATATCCATGGGTATTCGAGGTGCACGACAAATCCTGAAAATTGATAAGATCAATGCTCCCACAGATCCCGTGTTCGAGAGGTTAAAGAACCAAATTTATAAATTATTTTACCAAAAAGCTATTGTAAGGCAGATTAAATCATGGACGGAGGTTGAAATGAGTCAAGCCTTTGTATATATTCCCAGACGCTAGCTTCCCGTACTCTATACTCCATGAAAATTCAATATTTTAATACTATGGGTGCACCTCTTCGTGTTAAATTAAGATTAGATGGGAGCGGGAAAAAAATATAAGATTAGACTAAAGTCTGGAAAAATTCTCCGGCACCTTAGCGAAAGTAAAATAAAACTCCTTTTATCCAAGAATGAACTTTTAGGCTCTGAGCCAACTTGCTTAGAGTCAGGAGGAGAATGGGCTCCTTTCTCTTCCTTTCTTAACCTGGCAGACCTTGCTCTAAACGTACTGGACCAAGGCACAAAAACCACAGAAGATGTCATAAACCAAGGAGAAGCACAAAAAACAAAAAGTCTTGTTAAAGATCCACTTAAGCAAAAGCCTGATCAAAAGCCCGATCAAAAACGATCCACTCCAAAGGAAAGTATAGAAAAAGGAAAGCAAGAATTTATAGAAAAAGATATCTTTAAAGACGTACCTACGTTAGTAGATATAGTTCGTCCCTCTGATCCAGACTTAGAGGTAACAAAAATCACAACCGCCAATGCCTCAGGCACAACAGCAGATTTCTTAGACAGCCGAACAAAAATAATGACGACCAATCAAAACCTGCCTCTATATCAATCAAAAGGTCAAAGAAAACCTGTTGCTGAAGCTATTGGTTTAACGGCAAAGAGGATGATATCTAAAACTACTTTCCTAGTACTTGCAGTCTCCCTCATGATAATTCTTTTGCTTGACGAAGGAGAGGAAAAAACTTTTTTAGAGGAATTAGAACCCAAAATATATTCATTTAAAGAAATTCCAATAAACACCCTCCCAAAAGTAAAAAAAATAAACAAGGCAATGAGTGGGAACTATCTGGAGAAAGGTATTATTCACTATGATAAGGAAACTCCCAGAAATTATATAAAGGCAGCCGTACTCCTATCAAAAGCAGTAAACTTAAACCCAAAAAATATTATAGCTCGATCTTTACTTGCCAGAACCTATATTCAACTTCTTGAGATTCTACCAAGGAACGAAAAATTACATACCAGCCTAGTAAACCTATTGGGGATGAAGCGAAAAACTCCATTGCCACGAATACCAGAATACCTCGCTGCCAAAGCAGAATTTCTCAGCATACTAAATCGAACCGATGAAGCCATAGAAGTAATAGAACCCACTGTAAAAAGATCCCCTAACCCGGAACTCCTATATGTACTCGCCAAACTATATAAGAAAAAAGGAGAAAAGAACCGAGCCATAAGCCTTATAACCAGAGCTATTAGATTAACACCCGAAGGAGAAAAAAGAGCAAGTTATGGCTTATTATACGCACAACTACTATCCGGAAAAAACAGACTGCAATCTGCTATCAGGATTTTAAAAAACAATATAAAGAAAAATAATGAACACGGAGATTCCATATATGAGTTAGCTAAAACTTATTATAGGATTGGAAAAACAAGTGCTTCCTTAAAAGCTCTTTCCTTTATTATCAAAAATCCTCAATTTGTAGACGAACTAAAGTTAGCAAAAACATTTCTTCTGGCTGCAACAATACTAAGAGGGGAAAAAAAATATAAAAAATCCATGCAATTTGCTCTCGCCTCCAAGCATTTGCTTCCAGAAAATCAAGATGCCGAGGATATTATATTTGATATTCTTGCAAGGCGCTCCGGTTCTAAAAAACTATATAAATACATGAAATCTGCTAAAGAGAAAGAAAAGGCAAAAGAGTATCAAGAGGCTCTCAACCTATATACCCGAGCAAGGGAAATGCAATCTAGTAATCCTACTCCTTTATACTATCTGACAAAAATGTATGAAAAAACAGGTCGACGGAGCCAAGCCATAGAGTTTTATAAAAAATTAATCAAACTCCCTAAAAAAAAGAAAGAAGCTTTTTTTGACCTAGCTAAATTATATATAAATATTTTTGAATTAAACAAGGCAAAATCTTTGATGAGAGCTGTCCGGCATATACCGAGAACTGAACAAAGAGCTGCATACACACTCGGGAAAATAGCTCTACGGCGAAAGAGAATACAAAAAGCGAGAAGCTTTTTCATACGAACATTGAATCTCAATAGCAGAATTCCTGAGCTGTATGTGGAAATGGGAAATCTTGAGTTGAAGAAAAAGTCTTATGGACTAGCTGAGTTTTATTACTCCATTGCTGTTCGTTACAGCTCCTTCCATCCAGAGGCAACTCTGGGTTTAGCTCTCAGCAGATTTTATCTGAGCTCTCCCACAGATGCTATACAGTTCTTGAAAAACAAACTATATACCAATCCTGACTCGCCAGAAATTTTAACAAATTTAGCAATTATTTATCTAAAATCTGGTGATAAGGTATCAGGAAAAATGTTCCTGCATCAAGCAATTAAAAATAGTCCCAGTTATGGTCGAGCTTATCGGCTCATGGGAGATTTTGTAAAAGAGGAGGGCGATGAAAGCTCAAACTTCGACAAAAAACAAAAAAGCTACCGCTTCGCCATGGCCAGTTACGAGGCCTACGTAAAACTAAACCCAAGAGAACCTGATGGATTTATGGCCATCGCAGAACTATATTTCTTCATCCGTGATCTGGGAACTGCTGCAAAAAATTATCATAAGGTATTAGATATTGCTCCCAATTATCCAAATGTGCGAATACAGCTCGCGAAAATCGCCTTAAATGGAGGGAATACAAAAAAATCACTTAAATTCACAAAAGAAGAAATAAAACGAAATCCTAATAATTGGAGAGCCTACTTGGAACTTGGCAAAATTCATATAGTGAAAAAAGAATATCACCTTGCTCTAAAAAAACTTACGGTAGCTTTAAAGATAAAACCGAAAGAACCGGAAATTATTATTTATCTTGGATATATTAACTACCTAGATAATAATTTTCCTATAGCTATTGCTTTGTTTGAGCGAGCTCGTACCATAGATCCAACCAGAGCGGACATTTACTGGAAGCTGGGGCTAGCTTATGAAAGAAATAAGAATCTTACAAAGGCAAGAACAGCTTATAAAAACTATCGTGGGTTAGCCAGTACAGAAGAAGACGCCCAGCGAGCCGAGGCGAAGCTCAGGAGAATTGGTGGCAATTAAGCCGGGGTGCATATGCTAGATCTACGATGGATTATAGATAATGAAGATTTTGTAAAAAAGTGTCTAACTATGCGAAACCATAATTCAAAAGTAATAGACCTTGTTGTCGAAAAAGATAGGGAACGCAGAGTTTTTATTATCGAAAAAGAAACTCTGTCTGCTAGAAGAAATTCCATTGCAAAAGAGATAGCAACAAAGAAAAAAAATAAAGAAAACTCAGAATCTCTCTCAAAAGAATCTAAAGAGAATAAGGAAAAAATTTCCAGCATAGAGAGCCAACTGGAAATAGTAGAAAATATTATTTATGACCACCTATTAAGAATACCCAATATTTTAGACAAATCCGTGCCCTTGGGCAAAGATGAATCGGACAATGTGGAAATAAGTCAAAATGGAATACCTAAAAAATTTCAGTTTGAGGCAAAAAGTCACCATGAACTGGGGGAAAATCTTGGCATTATAGATTTTAAGCGTTCTAGTCGAATCGTTGGATCCAGGTTTTCCACGCTCATAGGCAAGGGTGCACGTTTAAACCGTGCTATCCGGGAGTTTATGCTGGACTTGCAAACTACAACACATGGCTATACTGAGATGCTTCCGCCGTTCATTGCTAATTCAAGCTCTCTTGTGGGAACAAGTCAATTGCCTAAATTTCATGAAGATCAGTTCAAGCTAGAGGATACGGATTACTATCTTATTCCAACGGGCGAAGTGCCTGTAACGAACTTCCACCGGGAAGAAATACTACCAGAAACAGATCTTCCTATTCGATATGTGGCCTATACACCCTGCTTCCGTAAAGAGGCAGGCAGTTACGGTAAGGACACTCGAGGTATGATGCGACAACACCAATTTGAAAAAGTAGAGCTAGTTATGTTTAGTCACCCAAGCACGTCGGAAGAAATGCACGAGATGCTAGTGGGGCATGCGGAAGAAGTTCTTATCCAACTGGAGCTTCCCTACAGAAAGGTTCGTATCTGCTCTGGCGATATCGGATTTGGTGGAGCAAAACAATACGACCTGGAAGTCTGGCTACCAGAACAAAAACAATATAGAGAAATATCTTCCTGCTCCAATTTTTTTGATTACCAAGCTAGGCGAGCAAAGATACGTTTTCGACCACAGGAGGGGGGCAAACCAAAATTTGTTCACACTTTAAATGGTTCAGGTGGTGCCATAGGAAGAACCTTTCTAGCTATTTTAGAAAACTACCAGCAGGAGGACGGAAGCATACTAGTTCCCAAAATTCTGCAAAAATATACGAACTTTAGCTCAATTGATAGATAGGGGACTTTCCTTATTATTAATTAACTACATATGACGCGGCTTATCAAGACTAAATTATAACCGTCTTACTCGGTATTTTTTTGTTAAAAAAAATTAAAAAATAGCTTTTATTTGAGCGCAGTGCGGTGTAACATTGCGCAATGTATTATTCAGATGAGCATAGGCGAATGAAAATAAATCCGACAAAATTAATTCTTTATAGTGCTCTACTGTCCTTATTGTCCCTCACCTCCTGTAAAAGCGACACCCCCGACCCCCCTCTAAAACTTATGACACAAAATCTGTATTTAGGGGCAAGCCTGCATCCCCTATTAAGCGACCCAGCCGGCCCAGCCGACCCAACAGCAGTAGCAAAGATACTAAAAGCAATGGAGAAAACAAATTTTCCAGCAAGAGCACGGGCACTTGCAAAGATAATCCATAGCACTCGCCCAAATGTATTGGCTCTTCAGGAAGTCAGTCACCTTCGTATTGTAGATGCTGCTGGCAAAACCACAATGAATGTGGATTTCCTCAGTATTTTACTTAATGAACTTAAAAACCTTGGCATGGAATATACAGTTGCAGCCAATGCCTTAGGCCCCGACATTATGGTTCCTCTATTTATAAGTGGTGCCTTTACTGCTTCAGTTCATTACAAAGGCTACAATACTATTTTGATTGATTCTAGTCTAACGGCAAGCGGAAGCAAAATAAAGAACTACGACAAACAACAGAGCACTCCCATTGGATTAACATTTACTAGAAACTACGTGAAAGTTACTCTATCAAAAATTCCAAACCCATGGGAGTTGGAAGAGATAAATGATATTGTTATTGTAAACACACATTTAGAGGCTGGATCCAAAGAAGTACAAGAAGCACAAGCTAGTGAACTTGTGAATATGCTTGGTACTATTGATGAGCCTATCTTTCTTCTAGGAGATATCAATAGCGCCGCAAACAATGTAGTAAAGAAAAATCAAACAAACAGTTACCCTCTTTTGATCAGTTCTTCTTTTAAAGACCCATACCTCGAACTTAACCCCACTGCCCCCCCTATTAGCACTTGTTGTTATGACGAGCATTTATCTTCCAACAAATTTGTGGGAGAAGGACGCATTGACCACATTCTATATAAAAACAATTCTTTTTCACAAGCAAGACCTACTCGTTTTTCCCTAACTGGAAACAAACTGGGAGACAAGACAATAGTCAGCGATGAAGCGAAAGAACTCAGCCTGTGGCCATCGGATCATCTCGGCGTTGTGGTTGAATTTACGAACGTTTTTTCAACTCTTATACAAGAAAAAACAGACCTCAGTCCACCCCCTCCTCCACCATCAGCGCCTAATACCGATCCAGAACCAACTACCAGTCCAGAGCCGATGATCGATACACCTCCAACCATACAAGTTCCTAAATTAGAGTTAACCACCACAGTAACGACAGATTCCCTTCCCCATTTTCGTACAACAACAAGCCGTAATAATCCAGGAACAGTTTTTCTTTATACATCAGAAGACTGTACGGGCAATATCGCTTCTAAAAAATTTTTTATAGGCGATGCGGGAACAGTTGTCTCTTTCACATCCTTCGTATACAACCCAGGCACATACGATTTTTCAGCAAGAATTTGGCGAGGATTTGAAGAAGACCCCTACACACCTTGTTCCAACAGTGTTCGCTATACCTATGACCCACCTCCTGTACCCTTGAATGCTCCAAAATTAACTGGATTTGACCTTAGCAGCACACCATCACAGTACCCTAGTCCTAGATTTCTTGTAACCACAACAAATGACAGGAAAGGTGAGGCTCTTCTGTATCAGTCAGAGGATTGTACAGGTGAGAGCATTTCCAGTAAAACTTTTGACGGGCCTAAGAATACATTTCTAACGTTCACATCGTTAATCCTTGAACCGGGTATATATAATTTTTCAACGGAAGTTCAGCGAGGTAGTGCAAAAACACCTTGCTCCAACAGTGTTCATTACCTCTACCATTCCATTACTGCCCCTAAATTAATACTAGCCCCCGGCTCTTCATCATCGAAAACCATACCCAGATTTCTTATGACAACAACAAATGATGGTAAAGGTGAAGCTCTTCTTTATCAGTCAGAGGATTGTACGGGTGAGAGCATTTCTCAATCCTTCACAGGTGATGCAGGCACTGTGGTAACTCTTCAATCCCTTGCACTGGATCCAGGGACTCATACTTTTTCAGTGCAAGTACAACGAAGCAGCGATCAAACACCCTGTTCTAATAATGCTAATTACAGCTACTCCCCTTTAAATGCTCCATTACTTGCACTGGATGCCGACCCAATATCATTGAACCCCAATCCTAGCTTTCAGGTAACCACAACAAATGATGGAGAAGGAAGAGCCTTCCTTTACAAATCAGAAAATTGCACAGGTGAGAGCATTTCTAATAAAGTTTTCACTGACAATAGTGGTACCATTGTCACTCTTATATCTCCGGCGCTTGAGTACGGAGAACATATTTTTTCAGTACAAGTCCAGCGAGGTGATGACAAAACACCCTGTTCTAATAATGTTAATTACATGCGCCCACTCCTAAATGCCCCCACATTGTCATTACTTTACAACGGGAATCCATCGGATTCTCCAATAGATAGTACTTTTAACTTTCTTGTGACCACAACAAATGATGGTAGAGGCGAAGCCTTTCTTTATCAGTCAGCAAATTGTAGTGGTAAGAGCATCCACTCCTTCACAACTAATAGTGAAACAGATATAAACTTCAAAATTCCAGAACCCGATCCAGGACGCCATACTTTTTCAATGCGAATCCAGCAAGATGGTAATTGGACATCTTGTTCTAATAATGTCAGCCAGTACGTCAACGGCGATATAAACACTCCAGATTTGTATCTTCATCTTGGATACAGAAAATCTTCATATAGCCTAAATTATCCTTTATTTCTTATTCAATTAAATAATATCTCCAATGGAAATATCTTTCTTTATAAATCAGAAAACTGTGAAGGTGAGATTGTCGCAACAAGAACCATTATCCCTGGTTTCGATAGTACAATGAATATTAAATCTCCAGCACTTGAGCCTGGTACCCATACTTTTTCGGTAAACATTCAACAAGGTAGTGCTGGAAATTACACATACACACCGTGCTCTAATAAAAAAAATTATGTTTTCCTTTTCTTAAATGCTCCCGAGTTTACATTGGACGCTGTTAGTAGTTCGCCATCAGCAAATTCCAAACCTAGCTTTCTTATAACTACAACAAACATCGATAACGGAAGAGCCTTTCTTTATCAATCAGCAGATTGTAGTGGAGAAGGAATTTCCAAAAACTTTACTGGTGGTTGGGGGAAAGATATAAGTTTCAAATCCTTAGAACTCAATCCAGGTACTCATATTTTCTCCGCACGAGTCCAGCGAGCCCGTGGTTGGACTTTTTGTTCTGATCCACTTACCTATACTTACCAACCCCTAACTCCCCCAGTGCTCGCACTGCCTCCTGACTCCAACCCCTCATCGTTGGAAACCACACCCAGCTTTCTTGTAACCACAACAAATGATGGCATAGGAGAGGCATTTCTTTACAAGTCAGCAAATTGTAAAGGGGAGAGTATTTCCAGTAAAATTTTTGCTGGCAATACGAATACGGATATAACCCTTAGATCCTCAGAGCTTACCCCAGGCACCCATACCTTTTCTGTCAAAATTCAGCGAGGAAATTCTTGGACAGCTTGTTCCAATTCTTTCACTTATACCCGTGTTGTTCCTGTTGCCACTCCACCGACGTTAGCACTGGTTTCTGGATCCACATCAATGTCACTGGACGCTACTCCTAGTTTTCTCCTTACAACAACAAATGATGGGCAAGGAAGGGCTTTTTTATACAAGTCGGCAGATTGTAGCGGCGATACTGTTTCCAGCCGAACTTTTTTCGGTAATACGAATACCGTTCTTACTCTTCGATCCTCAGAACTTACTCGTGGTGACTATAAATTCTCAGTGCAAGTGCAACGAGCTAGCGTGAAAACACCTTGCTCTAATAGTGTTCCCTATACCTATACGCCCTCCCCCTTTAAAGCTCCAAACCTAAACCTGACCAATAGTTCACCATCCAGCACAAAGAATACCCCTAAGTTTATTATTACAGCAAAATACAACAAAGAATGGGATGGAGAAGTCTTTCTTTATCAATCACCAGACTGCTCCGGTGAGAGTGTTTCTAACCGAACTTTTACAGGCGGTGGCGTGGACACCGATGTGAGTCTCAGATCCCCCAAACTTACCCTTGGTGCCTATGCTTTCTCAACAAGGGTACAATGGCGTGGCATTCAGACATCTTGCTCCAATAGTGTAGGCTATACCCATAGTATTCCCAGACGATGGTGGCAAAGCAATATCTTAGGTCTCAATATGAAAATTAGTGACTACTTTAGCGACAACTTGGAATCCACAAAAGGCAACAGACCATACAATCTCTTTGAACAGATGATGATAGCTTGGAATGAATCAAGCCCTAAATATACTTTCTTTAATATCCCCGATTTTCCAAGTAATGCTAATGATCATGCCACTCCCAACCTTCAATACAGTAATGTGAAAAATTATAAAGATAATGTAATGGGGATTTATGCCCATGAAACTTGGTTTAACTATGTGGGTAGTGAGTCAACCATCGCTGTAACCCTGTTCTTTTTTAATAGAAAAAATATTGGCACTACTAATGAATATAAAGAGTACACACATGCGGATATTCTTTTTAACTACCGAGACCATAAATTTACTTTTAACAAATCCGGTCCAGCTTACTTGAATATTACATCTGTCCTACTCCATGAGCTAGGACATGTTATTGGACTCGATCATCCACCAAAAGGAAATATTGAAGAAACAATTATGAGTGAAGACTTCCAAAAATTCCTTTCCACATCTCCAAAACAAACGCTTAGCCCTTACGATATTAATTCTGTTCTCCAGCACTACGATGATAATCCATTACAAATCACCACATCCTCCCAACAACAACGCTCATTTATACAAAAAAAGGAAGGATTTGGAATCATTCAACTCCAAAACAACGGAGATTGCCTCTACTATGAAAATGGAAAATTAATGCATAAGCATTCTGTTGATCTAAATCCTCATAAGAAAAAGTAGAGAAAAGAAATCAGAGCCACAATTTAACCAAAATTCTCAATAAAGCTTCTTATATTTTTCAAGTGCTTCTTTATACTTCTTGTCGATCTTGGAGCAATAAAAATTGTATCGTCCCCTGCCACTGTTCCAACAATCTCAGCGTTACAATAGTGGTCTATGAACCCGGCTAAAAACATAGCAGAGCCGGGCTTCGTCTTAATTACAATTTGACTTTCATTGCACTCCATACCTATCATCAAATCAACTAAGGATCTAGAATAACTAGGTCTTACCTCCTGAAGTCGTATCTCATAGCGAACCTTACTTTTCCCCATCACCTTGCTTGCACCTATATTTTTTAGTGCTCTTGAAACCGTGGACTGGGTCACCTCAAATCCCTTTTTATTGAGGTATATGCATATATCTTTTTGATTGCCATCAAAGCCGCTTCCCACAAGCCCTCGCAACACTTCTAACATCTTTCTTTTCTTTCTAATATCCACGCTCACTCCTGCATTATGCATATTTATGCATAATAATGAATATTATGCAAGATAATAATTGCCAGACCCCTAGATTTTTGAGATACCAAGAAAAAGCGAGGTGACCAATGAAATCAAAAATAATTTTAGCATATTCAGGAGGCCTGGACACATCTGCAATTATTCCTTGGCTCAAAAAGGAATACCATGCAGAGGTTATCGCCTACTGCTGTGATGTAGGCAATCTACCCAATGAAAAATGGTTGGAAGACAGAGCACTTAGCCTAGGAGCCAGTCAATTTATTTTTGAAAACCTAAAGGAAGAATTTGTGACAGATTTCGTATACCCAATGCTTCGAACGGGAGCCACGTATCAAGAAGACTATTTACTTGGAACTGCCATAGCACGCCCCCTGATAGCTCAAAAAATTGCCATCAAAGCAAAAGAGCTAAATGCGGAAGCCATTGCCCATGGAGCCACAGGCAAAGGCAACGACCAATTAAGATTTGAAAAGGCTTGGGCATACCTCGTGCCCAATATAAAAGTCATTGCCCCTTGGCGCTCTTGGGAATTCACAGGCAGGAATGATCTGCAATCATTTCTCAATGAACAAGGGGAATCCAACGTTAAATCGGCTTATAGCATCGACAGTAACTTGCTCCACACATCAACAGAGGGCTCAGTGCTGGAAGATATTGAAAGAAACTATAACATAGAAGAAATTCAAGCATTGTCCATACCATCTAAATCCCTAACAACATCTCTCGAAATCGAATTTAAAAATGGAATACCCATTGCATTAAACGGCAATACTTGTGGAGCAGAGAAAATGCTGACCCTATTAAATGAAATTGGACAAAAACATGGGCTTGGCATTGTTGACCTTGTTGAAGAACGAGTCAATGGTATCAAAAGCAGAGGAATATACGTTACACCCGGCGGAACACTTCTTCAATTTGCATTAAAGCAAATAAAACAAATTTGTTGGGAGAGATCCCTTTATAGATTGGCACAGAATCTTGGCCAAGAGTATGGACAACTTATCTACGACGGAGATTGGTTTTCTGAGTCCCGACTTGCACTAGAAGAATTCTTCAAAAAAGCTTGTTGTTCTTTAACAGGAGCAGTTGGAATAAAGATTGTGGATAATCAAATATTTGTCACAAAACGACATAGCAAATTCAGTCTCTACAATAAGAACCATGTGAGCTTTGAAGAAGATGAAATTGGTTTCAATAAAGCTGCCTCAGGTTATAGTGTCTTTGCCACGTATTCCAGCAAGATGGCTGGTCTCGTGAGGAGATATACATGAAGGTATTAAACTCAAATGTTTCAAACCCGTCGAAGAATGAATTATTCAATTTCACCAATGGATTGGATATGGATATATTACTCTACAAACAGGAAATTAAAGTTCAGAAGGCTTGGCTTGCTCAACTAGTAAAGACCAGAATTATACAAACCAAAGAGGGAGAACTAATTCGTTTAGCACTCTGCGAAGCCAAAGAACTAATGGCATCGGGGGATTTCAACTGGAAGGTTGAAGATGAAGATATTCACATGAACATCGAGAGGTTTATTATTGAGAAATGTGGTGAGGTGGGTAAAAAAATTCATTTAGGTAGATCAAGAAACGACCTAATCGCAACCACATTAAGACTTTACGTTTATGAGTGCATAAACAAAATTCAACAACTTATCTCAAACGTAGGACTAGAGATAAAAAATCAATCATTGGAATGGATAAATGTACTTGTACCAGGAATGACTCATCTCCAATTCGGTCAACCCATTAGGCTAGGCCATGCATTTTCTTCCCATGGATACGCCCTAATGAGAGATCAAAAACGATTACATGACGTAACAACAGAATGTTTATCCTATTGCCCTTTGGGAGCAGCAGCTTTTGCCGGCACACATTTATCTATTGATCTTAAATCTCTCGCAAACGAACTAGGATTCTCAAACCCACTACTACATTCTTACGATGCCGTAGGAGATCGTGATTTTATCTTAGATGCCTTGAATAGCTTTTCTCTTCTATCTGTTCACCTCGCAAGGCTATCCGAGGAAATAATGTATTGGTCATCCACTCCAATGGGAGTATTGGACTTACCAAATCAATACTCAACTGGCAGTTCAATTATGCCAAATAAACGAAACCCAGATGTGCCAGAACTGGTGCGAGCAAAAATGGCAAGGGTGATGTCTTGCGCCCAAGAGGGCTCCATTATTGTAAAGGCCGTTGTTCCAAGTTACGGAACAGATCTACATGAATTGAAAAGAACTTTTGTATTATCCTTTAAAGAATTAAGCGCATCACTTAAAATTTTATCTCCATTCGTAAATGGATTAAAATGCAATACAGGCGCAGCTAAAGAAAAATTAATGTCGGGCCATATTCTCGCAACAGATGTGGCTAATAAGCTTTGCCAGGAAGGCGTCCCTTTCAGAGATGCCTACCTAAAGACAGCAGCCTTTGTTCATGAAGCCAATAAAAATAATAAGCAAGTCCATGAAATTGCTACTACGAAAATGGGATTCGATTTTTCTGCTGAAACCGCTGTTGAAGATAGAAAAAACCTCGGCGGAACCGCCCATAACCAAGCCCTTTCTGCTGTAATGAACCTCTCTTTTGGCTCCAGTTAGATTTCGGAGTCTAGCTGATTTTTAGAAAACAAGATTTTGCTATAACGATCAATATGATCCTTCAGCGGTGGATAGGTGATTAAATGGTAAGCATTGACGTCGACCTTGTAAGGAAGGCTGCTTTCATGAAATTGCGTCCACAGACTGCGAATATCCTTATCAGTTATATCACCGTAGACAACTAAATCTATATCTGAATAATTTTTATAAGAACCAGTGGCCCTTGATCCAAACAAGGATATTTTATCAATACGACTAACAAAATCTTTACAAATATTTTTGATGAGTTCTAGTTGCTGTTTTTGTAGCCCATGATTGGCACTCATGTTTTTTCCATATATTTTTCTGCTAACGTTTCATAAAGCTCACTAAAGCAATTAAGATACTTCTTTCTTATTTCTTCTATTGCTCGCTCAAACGCTTTAAAGTCATAGGTGTGGCTCATGGCATTGCGCAGGTCTAGTGCCTCCATCCAACCCTGTTCGTGAGATATTAACTTACTAGCAATAGCCTCTTTCAGTACGGCTCTAGGTGTAATCTGAGCAAATACCACCCCCTGACCCTCTAAATAATCTTTAATAGTTTTCCACGCCAACTTACTACAATACTTAAACCTTCTTATAGTTCCCTCTTTTTCCAGTTGATTTAAGTGCCCACTCTCAATCTGGTCTATCGCCTCTGCCAGTAAAATATAGGCTCTCTTGTAATTATCAAATCTATATTGCCAACGCTCCTTGCTTTTTTTCATAACTTCCTCTCAAGCCTTTCTTTTCTATTCTATCGCACAGTCCCTACTGTAACCGCTAATTCCCCCAATTTAACCATTTGATCACGTTTAGATCACGCAGAAATAGATTCAGCCTTCCGTAGACTTTGTTAATATTTTACTATAATACAGTCAGAAATTATCAAGTTTCGTCAGGGACTAGCGGGAGACTTTTTATTGCTGCTCGTAAGAGATTCCATAGCTTTTCCAAAACCACCATCAGAGCTATCTAGATCCATTACACCTTGGGCAACAGGTTCTTTACTAGTATCTGCTAAAAAGGTCTTAGGCTTACCTTCGAGGTATTTTATGTAGTCCTCCATAGAAGCCCCATGGTTATCCTTGACATATTCTCTATAGTCGGCTTCTTTTGAGCTTTCTATTCTGACTAAAGTAGCTTCACCTATTATTGGATGGGTTCTCCTCCTTGAGAGAGATTCAAATTTATATATAATATCCTCAACGTCACCTAGTAAATCAGCTTTTCTCTGAGAACTTTTTCCTATTTCTATCGCCATCAAGCCACCAGCTATCTTAATTCCACCCATTAAATAGGCTTTTCCCATTGCCTTTTGGATTTTTCCTTGTGCATTAGCTTTTTGAGTCAAACAGTTAGAATTTGTGGGAGCACATTGAATGCTGTCGATTCTTTTCTTTTCAGACAACAATGCTTTTAAGGCCAAACTTATATCGACTGCTCCGGCTACGTTAAGGGCAGTACCAGCTGCTTTATGGAGTTTCGCTGATGATTCTAAAGATTTTCTGTCATTGCCTTTTTTAATAAGGTGTTTAGACACGCTTGCTCCTACTGCCACAAACCCAGCACGTTGTGACCATTTATGAATTTGCGAAGAATTTTTCAGTCCCTCACTCGCCTCTTTAGCTTTTCTTAGACAGTCCGCTTGGGCTGCAGGGTTAGTAGAGGTGCAACCAGTCGTTACCAGGGTAGTATCTATCTCTTCTGCTGCTTCCTGAAAATCATTACACTCATCTGGCCAGACTCCATCTAAGAAACCAGATGACATTGAACATTTAGACGCTGCTATAGCTCCATTTGGAAATACCACTAGTACGAGACCGAAAATTAAAGCAGTGCCTAGTGTTTGCTTTGAGCGGAATAATACAGCGGACTGTGGTGATAAGTGTTTCTCTCTAGACTGCATAAATAACCTCCCCAAGGTGTTATGGTTAAAAAAACCTATATAGTACTATTTTAATACGGTATTGGGGTTTTGGCAAGAGGTATTCATCAGAGAAAATCCTTAAAAATCAATAAAGATGAAATGTGACTAAATACTTTGCACCTTAATTTTCGAGGTTGTTGCATAAATACCCTGTACTGCTCATATTTTTGAGTTGAGAGATTTTAGCCTCCCTCAAGTTATATCTATAATGCGTATCATAAAAGTGTCCGTTTTTTCGGGAAAGATCAGTCTCACCAATGCTCGTATTGAAGGATTCAATCGAAAGTGTAAGCTCCTTCAGCGGCAGGCATACGGTTTTCAAAACTTTGAGAACTATAAGGCTGCGAGCACTCTACAAATGTAGTTAGGGCCAACTAGGGGTCTCCTAACTTGATGGTGTACGCGCCGCTTCCTGACCATTTTACTTAGATGAGACATAGGTACCAACTTTCAGTAAGATTAAAGGTGTTGTTGCATAAATAGCTCCAAATTGAGTCTGTGAGAGACCTCTAGTGCCCTCTGGGGCCTTCTGACGCGCCTAACTATATACCTTCAGCAAAAATATACTTAAATTGAAAGAAGGCAAGGAGGCCGACTATGAGTAAAAGAACGAAGAAAAACATCAATTGGTCAGAATATAACCGAGCATTGATAAAGCGTGGAGATATAAATTTATGGCTCGATGACGATATGATAAAAAATTGGTATGCTCCTAGAAATCCCAACCCCCAGCGAGGTCGTCCATTCATATATAGTGATCGCTGTATAGAGCTAGGACTTATCTTTCGTAGCCTATTTCATTTACCCTTGCGTGCAACCCAAGGGTTTATGTGTTCGATGTTTAAGCTCATTAAAATAGGAGCATTAAAAATTCCAAACTATAGTTCATTTTCTCGACGTTCAAAAGATTTAAAAGTAAATATTTCCTATAAAGCAAAGACCCAAGGAATTACTGATATCGCCGTAGACTCTACCGGAATAAAAATCTTTGGAGAGGGTGAGTGGAAGATGCGAACTCATGGTAAAGGGAAGCGAAGGACTTGGAGAAAACTACACTTGGCAGTAGACCCCGATAGCCATCAAATCGTGAGCATGGAACTGACAAAAGCCACTGTCCACGACGATCAAATGATGAAGCCATTACTAAAAGGTTTAAAAAATATAGGCAGAGTATATGCTGATGGCGCCTATGTCTCTAGAAATTGCTTTACTGCTATCGCAGAAACTGGAGCAAAGGCCAGCATAGCTCTCAGGACAGGTACATCAAAGTCTCAGGTCAGAGGAGACCCAGGTCTTAGTTTAAGGGATAAATTAGTTGAAGAGATTTGGAGTTATGGAGGAAGGCGAGCGTGGAAAAAACAAACAGATCATCACAAGCGATCAAATGTAGAAACTTGCATGTATCGCTTCAAAAAAATACTAGGGAATACGCTCTCTAGCAGAAAATTTGAAAATCAGCTCACTGAAGCAAGAACTAAGGTCTTCATTCTCAATCGGATGACTCATTTAGGAATGCCCCATTCCTCTACTATTACCTAAAAGATATGTGGATAGGCTCCCTATACCTCAAAATCAATCCTTACAAAATATTACGCAACAACCCCAAGATTAAATTGTAAAAGCTTAATTTTATTAAAAGAAAGGACACCTATGTCTCCAGAAAATCATCTCGTAAATCGCTTCATTTTGCCAGACTTGAAGTTCAAAAAATTCATAAAACAATCTAACAAGACGTTTCTCTTCTTCTGCGTTAAGAAGAGCCAATGGGAAGTATGCCGGAAGTGCCCCACAAAATCCTTCTCCGTTCATGACAAGAGAATGGTAACCATCAGAGATGCTCGGCTTCAAAACAAGCATGTGAAGCTCATTATTGAGAAACGGCGGTTCCGCTGTCCAAGGTGCAAATCTGTATTCACTGAATCTATTGATGGTATTAAGGTTGGATTTAGAACCACAGAGAAGTATCGTAATGAACTCCTTTATGACTTCAGGCAATCGTCTTGCGCAACAACTGTTGCTAAAAAGCTAAGATGCTCCACCTCTTTTGTGACTTACACTGTGAATGAAAGGCTTGAGCTTGAACTTAGAAAGTCAAGGAACGCTCCTTGGTCTAAAACAGTCTTAATTGATGAGCATGCTTTTGGTCGCAATAAGAAATTCAGGATAAAAGATTTTGTTACTTGCTTTGTCGATAATCCTCGTCGATGCCTAAGAGAAATGGCATCTGGTCGTAATCATACTGATCTTTATGAAGCTATTAAACACATCCCTGGGAAAGAAAATGTATCTCATGTTGTTATTGATATGAGTGCAAACTATAAAAATTTTGCAGAAAGTTATTTCACAAATGCTCGTATTGTTGTTGATAAGTTTCATGTTTTAAGACTTCTCCAGCCAGCAATAAGGAAATATAGGAAAGAGGTTACCGGTGATGACAGGAAGAATCCCATAAGGAGGCTTCTCTTAAGGAACGGGAGAGATTTAAAAACCTATCAAAAAAGGGCGATTGGAAGATTTTGTAGAGAAAACCCTACCCTTGGTGAGGTCTATAATTTCAAAGAGCGAATAAATAACTTTTATAGAATAAAAGGCTTCAATCAAGCATCAAGAATTTTAACAAAGATCACTGATGATATGGCCTTATCCAAAATAAAAGAGATTAGAACGATGCGTAGAACAGGTCTCACCAATGCTCGTATTGAAGGATTCAATCGAAAGTGTAAGCTCCTTCAGCGGCAGGCATACGGTTTTCAAAACTTTGAGAACTATAGGCTGCGAGCACTCTACAAATGTAGTTAGGGCCAGAACTAGATGCCTTTGAAGGGCCTAAGGTTCGTTTTGGAGTATAGGAAGCACTGATTTTAAAAAATCAGCTGGATAGCTTTATCTTAAATCCTATAAATATGTTGAAAATGACTATAAATCATGCGATATCCATGAACAGAAACTGAAAGTTGTTACTCGTGTGAGCCTCTAGGACTGTGTTTTGGAATGACTTCCACCATTAACTTTAGAGACCCGATATAACGCATTAATTTTTGGCGGAGAGAGAGGGCTCGACCCACTACAGGAAATCCCTTCCAGAGGATTTCCCTGCGTAGGCTCTCCTACGCAATTTAAAAAATCTTCCACGATTTTTTTCCCCTCACTAGTCCCTCGCTAGCTCGGAACCAGCGCGGGTCATTGCTCCGTGTTCGAATCCCTCTGCTTATTTTCCTATGTGTGGATGCAAGGGTTTGAAAGGTTTTTATTCCACTTTGTATGTGGCGGAGAGAGAGGGCTCGACCCACTACAGGAAACCCCCTCCAGGGATTTCCCTGCGTAGGCTCTCCTACGCAATTTAAAAAATCTTCCACGATTTTTTTCCCCTCACTAGTCCCTCGCTAGCTCGGAACCAGCGCGGGTCATTGCTCCGTGTTCGAATCCCTGCTTGTTATCGCATTTTGTTGGAGCATACTCACCTTTAGATACAACGCATTAATTTTTGGCGGAGAGAGAGGGATTCGAACCCCCGGTGCCTTGCGGCACACCGGTTTTCAAAACCGGAGCATTCGGCCACTCTGCCATCTCTCCTGCTTTCAGTCCTAGAATACCGTATAGCACTGAAATCATCAAATGAATGTGTGCTCCCCATCCATTCACTGAACAAAAATTCGTATGTTTTTGCAAAACTTTAAAAACCACCCCACTTGTCAACGTCCTTTTTCAATATTATAGTGGAATTTGGTCTTGTGCCGAAAAAATAACTAGAAGCAACAAAAAAGGACTTTAAAATCATGAAAAAAATAAGCATACACACAACAGACTACTGCTCGTTTTGTACGCGCACTAAAGGCTTGCTCGATAGTCTTGGTCTTGCCTTTGAAGAATATAAGGTGGACCGGGAGGACATACAGGCGTGGCAGGATTTAGAGAAAAGATCTGGACTGAAAACAATGCCACAAATTTTTATAGATGAGCTATGTATTGGTGGCTTCCAAGAATTACATGCCATGAACGAAAGTGGCGAATTAAAAAAAATATTAGCAAAGGAATAAAAATGAATGCATTAGACAACCTTGTTGAAAAACTCTGCAACTCTTCTCCCACCATGGAGAACCATGTAAAAATCTTAAACTCAAGCCCCATGCCTTCCGTTGAGGAAGTGGAAAAATACACTTTCTGGCAACCAGGCGTTTATGTCCGGAACTTGATCAAGCGCACAGAAGACTTTGAATTAATTCTTTTCTGTTGGGATACAAACAGCGTTGCTCCGATACATAACCACAGCGCTCAGTGGTGTTGGATGTCCATTCTACAGGGTGAATTGAAAGAAGTTTATTATTCTACCCAATCTATCGAGGAAAGAAATCCCAAAGTTATCAAAACAATAAATCATACTCCAAGTGCACGCACCTTCATCGATGATACTATTGGCTGGCATTCAGTCCAAAACGTAAGCCAAGGAAGATCGATTAGCCTAAACATATACAATAGACCTATTGATACTTGTAAATTCTACTGCCAAGAGACAAATGCTTCTCAAAATACTGATCTGTCCTATCACTCCATGGATGGAAAAGTGCTCAGTGGTACTTGAATAAAGCATTTATGATTTCTTCCCAAATCCCATATTTAAAAACTCTTTTTTTACCTCCATTCAGCACGTCGACTCCAAAAGAAAAAGAACAAAAATCGCCTCTCATTATTGTGCTTCATGGACTGGGAGATTCCATAGAGGGTTATCGCTTCTTACCCCAGTTTTTAGACATTCCCAACGTCGCCTATCTCTTAGTAAATGCTCCTGATACATACGTTGTTGGCTATTCCTGGTTTGATTTAGATTGGGGGAACGGTCCAGAACCGGGGATTGCGCGCTCCCGTGATCTTTTGTTCCGACTATTGGGAGACTTAAATAAAATGGGCTGGGATCGTTTGGCCGTATTTGGTTTTTCCCAAGGTGCTCTGCTTGCTTTGGATGTTGCCACACACTATCCCTCTCCGCTACATGCCATCGTGGCCGTTAGTGGTTATGCCCATAGTTTAGAAACACTGAAATTAGTCCCTGCTGCTAAGGAGCAGAAAATTTTTGCTAGTCATGGAAGGCAAGACCCCATGCTTCCCATACAAAACACTCGTCAACAAATAGAAACCCTGCAACGTATGGGATTGAATATATCGTGGAAAGAATACGACAAAGACCATACGATAGACCCCGTTCAAGAGGCAAAAGACATCAAACTCTTCCTCCAATCCAATCTACTTGCCTAAACGCTACTTTTATGGGATAAAAATAGATCATGGAAATAAAAAATATACTTTCTAAAATACAATGCCCTGACGCGGACTGGATCGGTCTTCGTGAGGTACGCGAAAATGCCCGTTGGCGCATGGCCCGAAATGGAAAAATCTCTACCTGTAGTGGAGATACTAGCCACGGTATAATGGTGGAAGTTCTAAAGAATGGCCATATAGCCTACAGTGCCACTGCCGACAGGAGTGCAGCTTCTGTGGAGTTGGCTGTACAAAAAGCTCTTTCCCTTATTCAAAGGGAGTCGAAGTACAAGGTTCATCACTTCACCACAAAACACCGCCCACACACCACGGGAAGGTACCATTCACCTTCGGCTAGTGACGCAATCTCCTCCAGCGATTTAAATACTCTCTTGATAGATGCTTGTAGCACATTGCGAGTGTCTCCAAAAATTCAAGAAGCTCAGGCCGCTACTTACCTTATAAACAGCAAGCACCGGATGGTTTCCACCGACGGCATGGATATTGAACAAGATTTTTCCCATGTGTCTTTCGGCTACGGTGCCACTGCGGTGGACGGTTCCTTGGTGCAAGAGCGTTCCTCTGGAGGATTCCTATCCAATAGCTTTCAAGGAAATTTTTCACTCCCTGAACAGGCGTCGTGGAAGGAGAACTTAACTAGGACTGGGCAAGAGGCCTTAGAGTTACTCCAAGCCGACGAGTGCCCCACAGGCAAAATGGATCTCGTGCTCATGCCCGATCAAATGATGCTACAAATTCATGAGAGCATCGGGCATCCATTGGAAATTGATCGCATACTGGGCGACGAGAGAAATTACGCTGGTTCCAGTTTTGTTGCATTAAACGATTTTGGAACCCTTACCTACGGTTCTCCCTTGATGAATATAAGTTTCGACCCGACGATAAAAGAGGAATACGCTTCCTATGCTTTCGACGACAACGGTCAGCCTGCGAAAAAAGAATATTTAATCCAAGAAGGAAAACTCCTACGCGGACTAGGTGGACTGGAAAGTCAATCCAGATCAGACGTTCCTGGAGTAGCGAATGCTCGAGCCAGCCTATGGAATCGTCCTCCCATTGACCGTATGGCAAATATCAACCTAGAGCCGGGCACCAGTTCTTATGACAACATTATTAGCGGCATCGAGCACGGTGTAATCATGCACTCCAATTGCTCTTGGTCCATCGATGATTTTCGAAGGAAGTTTCAATTTGGCTGTGAGTACGGCAAGCTTGTTAAAAATGGAAAAGTTGTAAAAACACTACGCAACCCGAACTACCGGGGAATTACCGTTCCTTTTTGGAAGAATCTTAAGAAGGTGGGAAATGAAGAAACTTGGTCCGTTCTTGGAACTCCCTTTTGTGGTAAGGGGGAGCCGAACCAAGTAATTCGAGTGGGCCACGCCTCTCCTGTATGTTTATTTGAAAATGTGGACGTTTTTGGAGGAGCAGAGAAATGACAAAAAAGATGCCAAACAAAATGACAGACGAAACCCCCAACCACCCCTGCGTAACCAAACCTTATTTTGAGTCTTTAAAGGATTTCATTTTCTCAAAACTCCAGAGCGACGAGTACGTCACTTTAAATCTTAGGGGAGAGAGCACCCATTTTTGTCGCATGAATAATGCAAAGATACGACAAAACGGAACCGTAATGGACCAATCTCTCTCCATACAACTACAAAAAAACAAAGCGGGCGAGCTTCGCACAGCCACAGAAGATTTTTCTCTAAGTAAAAATTTTGACCAAGATTCAGATCAAACTGCCTCAGCTCTGCGCACATTACGAAGCGAAATAGAAACATTGCCTGCGGACCCTTTTACCAGTTTGCCCGAATCCACCTCCACCAGTGAATCCGTGGAAAGCGGCACCTTGCTTAACCCATCGGACGCTCCTGAAAAAATTCTATCGAAACACACAGACCTGGACTTAACGGGGATTTACTCCAGTGGAAGCATGGTTCGTGGAACAGCTACCTCAACGGGAGCCATGCATTGGTTTTCCACAGATTCCTTCCTTCTAGATTATTCTATCTCCGGAGCGGAAGAACGTGCCTATAAAGGTTTTTACGGCGGTAGTTCTTGGGACACAGACGAGTATGAAAAAGAAATACAAAAAGCCCAAGAGCAACTCAACGCTTTAAAAAAACCTGTGCGTAAAATACCTCCCGGCAACTACCGCACCTACCTTGCCCCCACCGCGGCTTGGGCATTTTCCCAGACCCTTGCAAGAACATTTAGCGAAGGTAGTATTCGACAAGGCAGCTCACCCCTTCGCCTTGTCCGTAGAGGAGAAAAAAGTTTTTCCCCTAAACTTACCCTGTTAGAAGACTTTCAATATGGCGATACTCCTCGATTTACTTCAGAGGGAGAACTCTCCCCAGAAAACACGCCTCTTATCGTCGACGGCAAGCTTAAAAACACCCTTATCAGTAGGCGAACAGCAAAAGAGTATGGCTTGGAAGCCAACGGCGCCTCTTCAAATGAAGAGGTACGTAGCTTTGTTATTTCCCCAGGAAACTTAGCCGAAGAAAAAGTATTGGATCAACTCCACACCGGTTTATATATTTCTAACTTGCACTACCTCAATTGGAGCGATCAGAATCAAGGTCGAGTAACAGGCATGACCCGTTTTGCCTGCTTCTGGGTAGAAAACGGAAAGCTCGTGGCCCCCATCGAAAATCTTCGCTGGGACGATACTATCTTTCGTTGCTTTGGATCGGAACTGGAAGACTTTACACAAAAAGTCCATGTATTTCCCAACACTGGCTCTTATGGCAACCGCTCTGTGGGAAGTGACCGCTGCCCAGGCATGCTACTAAAAAGTATGGCGTTCACGCTCTAGCGCTGATAGCTAATGGATTGTCTCACTAAAATAGTACTTACTTGAAGGAACTATAAATAATAAATAGTATAATCATCTAACGCTCGATAACGAATAGTTCCTGCTGTCAGACCGAAGGCGGTTTTATACTTATTTTCAATTTTCTCACCTTCGCTACTGGGCATCGATAGATTAAAATTCTTTAAATCATAATATGATTCAACACCGCTCTGCTCACCAACCATTAAATTAACTTGGTGTATATTGGCTCTTCCTCGTAAAAAAGGAGGGATAAGAATGTCTTTTTTATGATCTGCTAGTGAACCATATATTTTTTGTTCAATTTTCTTGTTTTTCTTGTACAGTGTTAGTCCAATAAAATTTTTCTTGCTAGAAAATTTATTTAGCTTCTTTTTCAACATCATCTGTGTTGTAGATAATCCTTCAGCATCAGGGTGATAAGTATATACCTTAAAATGTTCTTCCTTAAAATCCCATCCTAGACCATAAAAATATTTCAATTCATTTTCCGACAGTTCTAAATTCCGTTTTTTCATAACCTTATGAACAATATCTAAAATATTTTTCTTGTTCCCCAAGTGTCCGCAGGCAAAGCGAGAACTATTAATCGAGCCTTTATATATCTTATGGCTGTACGTAGCTGACCTCAACCATGGAGCTTGATGAATATCATAACGCCAGAGAGTCATCTGCTGAGTACAAGCATCAATATATTCTTTTTCTTCTGTTGAAAAAGACTTTTGAAAGTCAAAATAATTTTCACAATGCCACTGATAAAGAGTATGCATAATCCGAGAAAAATAACCTGATCGTCCTTTCCCAAAAGAACGATTCAACTGTCTCGATAACGCCATTGGATTAAAAAAAATAATCCCCACAATACTTATAAGGATATGCTTTAAAAAATTTCTGCGATTCTGAGTAAACATTATTAATCCTAACGAAATTGAATGGGTCTAAAAATAGAGTTCACATAAGCATCTTTAATAAAAACAGTTCCTAGCTGGTCAGTTGTATCTACAAAACTCATCATAGTTGATGTATGTATTTTTTCTGGTATTATATCATAATCAAAGACTAGTGTTCTCTTTGTTGGAGATATTGCAAAAAATGGCTCGAGTTTTCCAAAAGGCAAAACTGAGGGGAATCCTGCAGCTCGCAACGTACTTAATATGATGTCCTGGGGCGTGGGTCTTGGAGGATCTTGACCATTAAGCATTTTATCCTTTCTGAGTAAAATAACAGGTGCATCAAGAATTGCGATCCCATCAGGTGTAAGTCGATCATGTAAATAAGTATAGAATTCTACACTATATAATCTAGAAAGATCATAATTATCAGGAAAAGGAAAATCTACAAAAATCAAATCATATTTTTCCTTAGACCTCTTCGCATAAGAAAATGCATCACCAATAATTAAATTTAAACGTTTATCTTTGAAAACATTTTTATTGAGTTTAGAAAAGGACTCGTGTTCACTGACCATCTTTACAACCATAGGGTCCAATTCAATAAGAGTAATTTCAGGGACATCAAAGAAGTCAAAAAGAGTCCGCGCCAATAAGCCATCTCCTCCTCCTAAAATAAGAACTCGACGGACAGGTTTATTTTTACGCAAATTGAAGCCGGCCATTACTGCTAGTTCATGATAGATGTGCCAATCTATTGTAGCAAACTGAGAATGTCGATTCAAATACAATGTTTTTGATGATGGTCGGTCTAGAAAATTCTTGAAAAAACTGTCATTATCAATGATATCAATGCTCTGATACATGGATCGAGTGTGGGGGACATTGCCCACACTATGAAGTAATTCCCAAGCAAGAGACCAATCTTGCAAAGAAAAAGGATTAACTCGAAGATTGAGGTAATGGCGCTTAAGAAAATACTGATGGATCACTGCCGTATATTGACCTACTACAAAAAGAAATGCTGCAATAGCAGGGGCTAGGTAGAGATACTTTAATGAAACTGATCTTCTCCATATAAGATAAATGAAAGTAACTAATAATAAATTTAGAGCGCCTATTAATAATGCTATATTTATTCTATGGAAGTGTGGCTCTAGGAAAAGAGGCAACAAAAGTGCGGCTAAAAGTCCACCGCTGTAACTTATTGCCCAGAAACGCCCTTCATTCCCGGTCTTACGTCTTACAATCTGGCTCAGTAGTGTAACTTCGATACCAGATAAAAAGCCGACAAGCATAGTCAAAGGCTGAACAGAAAGTGCTGCAAGATAATTGCCAATTGAAACACTTCGAGTGATCTTGTAAATCACTCCTAGATCCATTACTCCAATAATAATCAACACGAGACTAGCTGAAATACCTCCCAAGCAAGCAAGTAGTATTTCTAACGATAACAATTTCTTTAGTTCTTCCCCTTGCTTTATTCGACGAGAAAACCCTGCGCCAATACCAAGGGACAGCAAATAGCAGCCAAAGGTCAGGCTTTGACTGAAAATTTGTTCTTGTACCGCTGCTGATACAGTATGCGCTATTAATAATTGGTATGACATGCTACAAAAGCTTGCGATAAAGACAATCACTAAGATCAAAATTCACCTCTGATCATGCTGGAGGTTATTTTTCTTTTCATCTTATCATGGCGATTGAAAAATATATCTATAGCAACAAGAGCATTGAGCATTGCTGTGAAAAATCCTATCCAAAAAATTCCTAAGCTAGGTAAAAGCAGTAAAGGAAATAAAACCGCGGCTAAAAACATTCCCACATAATCATACACTATCAATAATGCTTTACTTTTTTCCTCTTTCTCAAGATATAATAGTATTGGTAGTTCAAAACCAGAAAAAAATCCACATGCGACTACAGGTAAATAATAAATTGGCAGCAAAAAGAAAAGTACAGTAGAGGATGCTTTTATTAACTCCTGATCCAAAAAATATAGCAATACCGGGCTAAGCCCTCCTATAAAAATCAGTAGAGATTCAATTTTAAATAAATAAAGAGAAGGTTTTTTGGAGAGTATAATATAATCGCTCACATAAGCCCCAGCACCAAGTGAAAATGAAAATAATCCAATCACGAGCGAATATTGTAGAATGGTGTTACCGAGAAGCGCAGAAAGCAATTGACCCAAGTTTAACTCATAGAGGAAGCTACAAAATGCTAATAGTAAAGAATATAGATATAAGCGAGAAAACCCAGCATGCCGGTTTGGTCGATTTTTACTAGAGACCACCGACACATTTAATTAAATAGATTTTGCTTTTATTTGCATAAAGATTTTTTCAAAATATTCTTCTTCCTTATCCATAATCTCAGGCGGCATCCGAACAGCCAAAACATAACTTCCCGCACCGTCTTTCCTGATAGCGTGCACAACTACCATTGCTTGGCTACCATTGCAACCACTGTGAAAAGAAATTTTACTAAAACCTTTAGTATTATAAAGTTCCTTAGTCTGTATTACCACATGCATTAGTGGTTGGGAAAAAGCTGGCATAAGATGGGGATTGCCTTCCAGCCAGTCCAGCATTGCTTCAAAATTTTTATGATTTTTTTTGATAGCAAGTACTGCAAAATAGCCCCCTTTTTTAGCGTCTTTTCCAAATAACACCTCAGAGCTGCCGTCCTTGACGGTGCTATAATGAAAGGTTTTTGGTAATTCAACGGATATTTGCTGACGGGCAAGAAATTTGGAGGTTATGTGCTTAAATTCAGGTTGATGAACCCCCGCACTGAGAGCGGCAGGAAAAAGTATAAAGCATAACAGCACTTCGCATAAAAACATTTTTTTCAATTTTTTTAAAGTCATACTCAAAAAATAACAGAAAAAAAAAAACACGCAAGTATTTTTACTTCAATTTTAAGCTTTTATTCAATAATGCTCGTTTAAAAGAAGTGAATTTTTGATATTAGCAGACGAATCGGGCTGTTTTAATTATAAAACCGTGTTAGCTTAGTGCTTTAGGGGGCTAGGACATAGTAAAAAAATGGGTCATTTAATTAAATGCACGCCAATTAATTAGAGCATAACCTAACATAATAAAAACCGATGATGCGCATTAAAAGTAAAAAAAATAATAGTGAATTCACTATAATAAAAACAACGCCTGCGGTTCCTCGAACGAACCTTGCAGGTAATATTTCTCATGCTGGAGAGCAATACTGCTACAGACACACCAGCGGTACTTGGGTAAAACAAAATAACCTATGCTGGAATAAGAATGTACAAAAATTCATTAAAAATTCAACGGGACTTGCGCGATCTTCCTCAGGCATGTCCCTTCTATCTGTAATAATGGCTGCAGGATTGCTTGGGCTGATCGCCCTAGGTGCAGCAAAGCTACAGCAAAACATGATATCTGGACAAAAGGATGTGGAAAATAGATTTGAAATCAATAAATTATACTCCAATATTCGAGGTGTATTGGGAAATGCAGGGGCATGCGCTCAGACTCTAGGTAGAAATAATAGTAGAACTATAAATAATACGCCCATAACCTCAAAGGGGGTTCATGGAACACCGGTTCTTATCGGAGCTATAAAAGATTCAAATGGAAATAAAGTATATGAAATAAATAGGACCTACGATGATGTAAAGATAACAAAAATAGAGCTTTCTACATTTACGGTGGATGCCACGCCTTCCCGAGACGTTACAGTTCCTTCTACTACACCAGGTGGAAATCCTCAGACACTTTCCGTAAACGATGGCAGCACAAAAATAATCCTTTCTTTTACAAGAGCCAGGGCAAATAGTCAAGGTCTTTCTCATTTTAAAACAAGAGAGATTCAATTAAAGGCTGCTAGATATAATGGTGGAGGTGCGAATGTGGTATTTACTATTCATAGTTGCATCGCTTTATTTGCAGCCGATACTACAGTCCTGCGAAGAGAAGCACTGGCTGGCGTGAGCTGTACAGGAAATCAAGTCCTTACAGGGTTTGACCAAAGCGGTAATCCGCTCTGCAAGGATTTTGCGGTTCTCACTGATACACAATGTGCTCCAGGAGAAGCCGTAACGGGAATTACTCAAGGAGCGGTTATATGTGCGGGTCCGCCACCGCCACCTCCTCCCGCTCCTCTCCCACCGCCACCTCCTCCCGCTCCTCTCCCACCGTCCCCCGGTACTTATGTAACTCTCTCCTGTACCCCATCCGGCTACACTTGTGTTGGTAAGTCACGCGTTAATCCCAGAACCGGTAAGTATTCTTGTCCGTCGGGCTACGCATCCGCAAGAATTGCACCAACTAGAACTAGAACAACCACAGTAGACGAGTCCGTATGCACACAGACGGGGCATGGTGGGCAAAATTGCAATACCCAATCAATTACAATAACGCACGTGGAAAGAACATATAAATGCATATAAAAAATGAATTTGAGGTAACTTTTGGCGAAACAGACCTAAGTAACTTTTCCATAATTTATTAAAACAAGGAGGCATTAATGAAAAGAAAAATAATTTGTCCAGTAATTTTAGCGGCATTTTTACAGATAAACCCTGCTATGGGGGTTAAAAGCGAAGCCAGTTGCCAGTTCGAAAAACAGAAGCGCAAAAAAATATCCTCAAATATCCTTTCACCTCAAATGAACCTGTGCAATGCCAACTTAAAAAGAAAAAATTTGAGCAGTATAAATTTGAGTAAAGCAAACCTGAGCTATTCCGACCTAACAAACTCAGACCTGCGCCAAATAAACCTTATTAAAGCAACTCTGCGCAAGACAATACTAAAAAATACCAACTTAAACTACAGCGATCTATCATTCGCCAACCTAACAAACGCAAACCTAAAAGGATCCACTATTTCAAGTGCTAGACTGTTTCAAACTATTTTGAATACAGCAGATTTGAGTCATGCCTCTCTTCAGCAATCAAATCTATTCCAAGCAAAGTTAGTCGGAACAAACTTAAGCAATGCAAATCTAGAAAGAGCAAGCTTAGTTCAAGCGGACTTATCTAAAGCAAACTTATCTTCAGCTAAAATGAGTCGCACCGACTTTAGAAGAGCGCGCTTAACTGGAGCCAACCTGTCAAATTCAGATATGACACGAGCTAATTTACAAAACGCAAGTATGACTAACGTCAATCTTCAAAAAGCAAAGTTGTTGCGAGCGGTCCTTAATGACGCGGACTTATCTGGATCCGATCTTTCTTTCGCAAACTTATACCAAGCAGATTTGCACAGAACAATTATGAAAAAGGCAAACTTATCCGGGGCTATCCTGATAAAAGCAAATTTACATAACTCCAACCTGAGTAACGCCAATTTAACCAAAGCTCGTTTACATAATGCAAATCTAAATGGTGCAAATCTAAGTAACGCAACTCTCACCGCAGCCGAGCTGTTCGGCACTGAATTAAATCACGCCAACCTGACAAATATCAATCTTGATAATTCTAAAGCCACGCGTTCTTATTTCCAGAAGTCTAACATCAGCAACGCCAGTCTTAGGTATGCAGATATATCAGAGTCAAATATGTACAAAGTTAATTTAAAAAATACCGATATGACTGGGGCTAAATTATATTATACTTATTTGGCTCATTCCAACATGGCCGATTCTATTCTGTCTGACGCCAATCTTTACGCCGCAGACTTAAGTGATGCCTCGATTAAACGAGCCATAATCAAGAATGCCATACTTTCAACAGCAAAACTTACTAATGCAAATTTAGAAGGAGCTGATTTAACCAATACGAAGCTGACAAGGACAAATCTTGTCTGGGCCAAAATGAATAGAGCAAATTTAAAAAATGCAGCTTTAAATAGAGCTGATTTACGTATGGCTAGCTTAATAGAAGCAGTTCTAATTTCGGCAGATTTAAACAACGCAGACTTGCGTAGAGCAAATTTTAAACAAGCGAACTTATATAAAGCAAATCTAACTAAAGCAAAATTAAGTAATATTCACCTAAATAATGCCAATCTTTCTTTAGCAGACTTCACAGACACCACAGGACTGGACGAATTAAAATTATCCCATTTCAAGGGAATCTGGGCTTATGAAAAAGAGCTTCCAAAGAATCTACCAACCGCTATGATGAAGGAGCTTCGAAAAAATTTAAGGCGGGTACAGTATCAAGGCTCTAAAAAAATAACGCTTCGTGCGGAAAAAGAGGTAACCCATCGATGAACAATAAAATAATTATAATCACAATACTTTCATATATTTTGCCCCTTGATTCCAGTTCAAGTGTGAAATCTCCGAATTGCTATATAAATAAAAGTGCGATCCAGACTGTTGGACCAGGAGCTATGCTACATAAAGCTTCTTTATGCGGTGCTGACTTGAAAAAAACCAATCTAGCTAATTCTGATTTAAGCTATGCAAATCTAAAAAATACAAATTTTTATAGAGCAAATCTACATGCAGCAAATCTATACTCAGCAAACTTGGAAAATGCGTCGTTGTCCAAAGCTAGATTATGTAATGCTACGCTAGAAAAAACTTCTCTTTATAAGGCAAATTTAGAATATTCTCGCTTATATAGGACAAATTTAATGGGAGCAGACCTGCGCAGCGCAAATATAAGGCGTGCTGGACTTATCGAGGCTAATCTTACAAAAGCTAACCTAAGTGGAGCAGACCTATTCGGTTCAAAACTTTATAAGGCGAATCTTAGAGATGCGAATTTAACTGGAGCAATATTACATAAAGCAGATATGAGATATGCAGACCTTCATAATGCAAATCTTAATGGGGCAAACTTATCTTTGGCAGATTTTACTAAAGCTACCGGGCTTGATAAACTTCAAAGTTTTAAGAATGTCTGGGCATACGAAGGGGCAGAACCCAAAGGACTGCCTCTTACTGTAATGAACGAGTTAAGGAAAAACTTAAAAATTCGTCATAGAAAAAAAAATATAAGACACTAAAAGTAGTACTCGTTCCGACTTAAAAATTCTCATCAAAGCGCACTTCGCCAGTAATATTCGTCTGATAGGCAGAAACACGCCTTTCAAAGAAATTTGCTAACTCTTGGGTGTCTTGAAGTTCCATAAAAGAAAAAGGATTTCTCACATTGTATTGACGAGGAATATTTAAACGATCCAATCTCAGGTCGGCCACATATTGTAAATATGTACGCATGTCATTCGAGCTCAAACCCGCTAACCCTTGATCCAAAACATCATGGGCAAAAATCATCTCACAAGCAATGGCTTCTTCCATCATAATACAAATCTGTTGTTTCACGGCATCGTCCATCAGATCCGGCTCTTCTTGTAGTGCCACCTTAATGACTTCAAAAGCAAATTCAATGTGACAACTCTCATCCCTAAAAACCCAATTGGTTCCTGTGGCAAGCCCGTTGAGCAATCCCTTGGAACGAAGGAAATAAACGTAGGCAAAAGCGGCAAAGAAGAACAACCCCTCAATGATCCCTGCAAAGCAAATAAGGTTCATTAAAAATCTTCTGCGATCCTCTTTCGTCCGTATGGCTCGCAAATCATTAATGGAATCCATCCAATGAAAACTAAATGCTGCTTTTTTAGAAATGGAAGGAATAGTATGAACGGCTGCAAACGCCGCTTCTCGTTCCTTTGGATCTGAAATATAATTATCCAAAAGAGTTAAATAAAACTGAACATGGAGAGCCTCTTCATACAATTGTCGGGAGAGGTATAGGCGCGCCTCTGGAGAATTGACATGTTGGTAAAGATTTAAAACTAAATTATTACTAACAATGGAATCCCCTGTGGCAAAAAAAGCCACCAAACGGTGAATAAGAAACTGCTCAGCTGGCTTGATCTTGGAATGCAGATCAATAAGGTCTGAACTAAAATCTACCTCTTCCACGGTCCATGTATTTTTAATGGCATCCTTGTACATCTCAAAAAACTGAGGATATTTCATGGGCCTTAGGGTAAGTGAAAAACCTGGATCTAAAATCATATATCTTCTCCTATTGACAAGCTTCGCAGGATTCAGGATTTTCCAGTACGCAAACTTCTTGTTCCGTGGGTGTGATTTTTTTCGACGGCTCCTGGACCGTAACCTTTGAAATTCTTGTGGCAGGTCGGGAGCGTAAATAATAAGTGGTCTTTAACTCCTTTTGCCAAACATACATATACATGCTGGAAAGTTTTTCAATGCTTGGACTCTCTATAAAGAGGTTCAGCGACTGACTCTGATCCACGTATGGTCCTCTGGCTGCTGCCATGTCGATAAGATTTTTTTGAGGAATTTCCCAAGTGGTTCTAAAAATATTTTTAAGACTCGTTGGTATCTCCTCAATACCTTGAATGGAACCCTCGGATGCTTTAATTTTCTCACGAATCGTGTTGTTCCAGAGGTTTACTTTTTTAAGCTCTTTTACCAAATGGTGGTTAATCTGAATGAACTCTCCAGAAAGGGTTTCCCGTTTAAAATAGTTAGAGATTTGAGGTTCAATGGATTCATATACACCCGCTATGGAAGCAATGGTTGCGGTGGGTGCGATGGCAATGAGAAGGGAATTTCTTAGACCGTATTTTTCTATGTCGGCCTTTAGTTTTTTCCATCGCTTGGCAGTGGAGGCGTGGTGCTGTTTGTCTTCTGATGACCAAAGATCAAATTGTAATTGCCCAAGACTTGCCCGTGTTTTGGAAAAGGCATCGTGCGAGCCACTCACCTTGGCTAAATTACAGGAAGTGAGAGTTGCATGATAATAAATTTCTTCCTGTATCTTTACAGATAACTCCCGAGCCTCTTCACTATCAAAGGCCCAACCCATTTGGAAAAAAACATCCTGCAAGCCCATAAGACCCAAACCCACCGGTCGCCATTGACTGTTGGAGTTCTTGGCAGAATCGATAGGATAAAAATTAATATCAATTACCCTGTCTAAATAAGTAACTGCTGTCTTAACCGTTTCTCCCAGTTTTTTAAAATCAAAGGCTAGGCTACCATCAGAAGGATCCCGTTTTACGTGACGGCTCAAGTTGACAGAACCCAAGTTACAAACTGCCGTTTCTTTCTGAGAAGTAACCTCTAAAATTTCTGTACATAAATTGGAAAGATGAATAACATTTTCGCTATTTAGCGTCTGGTTAGATTTTCGGTTACTTGCATCTTTAAAATTCATCCAGCCATTACCCGTCTGTGCTAACGTTTTCATCATACGGCTATAGAGATCTCTTGCCCGAACCTGCCTCACATATTTTTTCTCTTTTTCCGCTGCCGTGAAGGCCGCTTCAAATTCTTCACCATACATGTTCACAAAATCTGGCACTTCTTTGGGGTCGAAGAGAGACCACATGGCATTATCCCGCACTCGCTTCATAAAAAGGTCGGAAACCCAAAGGGCAAGATTTAGGTTGTGGGTCCGCTGGGCTTCGTCGCCCGTATTGTCCCGTAACTGCAAAAATTCTTCCACATCGGAATGCCAGTTTTCAATATAAACACAGGCAGCACCTTTTCTCCTACCACCTTGATTAACGGCAGAAATGGAAGAGTCTAAAATCTTTAACCAAGGAATGAGACCATTGGACTGACCATTTGTTCCCTTAATTAAAGACCCTCGAGAACGTATCTGAGAGAAGGAAACCCCGATGCCTCCAGCAAACTTGGAGAGAAGAGCTATCTCTTTGTACTTGTCGTAAATACTCTTAAGACTGTCTTCGGGAGAATCCAAAAGATAACAAGAGGATAACTGAGTACGCCTCGTTGCGGAATTAAATAGAGTGGGAGAACTGGGCAGGTAATCTAAATTGGAAATAAGATCGTAGAAACCCTTTGCTTCCTTAAAGTCGTTTGCCAAACCGCACGCCACACGCAAAAAGAAATATTGGGGCGTTTCCATTACTTGTCTTGTTCTCGGATGTCGTAACAAATAACGATCATAGATAGTCTTTAAACCAAAGTATTCAAAAGATTCAGTGCGGGAATTATCCACAATAATAGAAAACGCCTCTTTATTCTCTCGAATCAACTGAAACTTTTGATCTGAAATGAGCTCCTCTCTATGAGCCAACACAATATAATCAAAAAAGGTATGTATTTTTTGATTGCGAATTTCCTCGGAAATATAACGACTCAATAAACGCGCTGCCAACTTAGAGTAATTGGGCTCTTCAGAAATTAAAAACGATGCCGTTCGTATGCACAACTCATCTAATTCCTTGGTGGTAGCACCATCATACAAACCGCTAATAGCTTTTGTGGCCACTCTCATGGGATCCACCTCGGCTAAACCTGTGGAGGACGCTAAAACCACATTAATAATTTTATTTACATCCACGGGCTCAAGAGTGCCGTCTCGTTTCATTACCCGCATGATCTTATGGGTATGAGTCTCTCCCGTGGGCAGAGGAGTGGCTAGTGTGGTTGGAATGTGCTTTAACTCTTTCGTTGCTTCTGTTCCATGAGGCTGAGTGATCTCCATTTTATTTTTTTCTCCTGTAGGTAATCTGTTTTCTTATTTTGTATTACTGTAAATTATAGTTTGTGCTGGTAGACTGTCAAGCAAAAGAAAAAGTGAATGTCGATTAAGAAACAAGCGTCAAAAATAACGAACGAAAGCCTGTGCAGATGGCACGCTGAGATAAATATTTTTCATTTAGAGTGGCTTCTCGTGAACTTTTTGCACAACATAACGCCACACCCTTAGAGTAGCAAAGCCCCATGACCTTTCCTAGAAAAAAATCCAATGAAAGAACTTGTTAGTTGACCGACCGTGGCTTGTCGGTATGATCTATATATATATATTATAAGAAAGTGAGAGTTGCGTTGTGTAACTTTCATAATCAAGGAGGTTTACAATGATTCTATTACGATCCGTTCTATTTTTTCTTTTTGTCTCGCTCACAATAAGCACACAGGCACGAGCTTTCCCCCAGGCACCCTTTAATGCACTTGGGTCTTCGCACGAGATAGTCTCTAGCCTAGCCTCAGTTGTCGCACTGGACTCGTCCGCTGATATCTACGATTTTAACGGCATTGTGAGACTATCCAACTGTAGTGGATTTCTAATAATGTTCGAGGGACAACCCTCTTCGTCAAACGCGCTGGTCCTCACAAACGGACACTGCTACCGCCGTTTTATCCGAGCCGAAGCAATCGTTCTCAACCAACCCTCCCGACGCACCATGCGAGTTAGTGACGCTAACAAGCGCTTTCACACCGTACGCGCAACCACTGTTGTATACGCCACAATGACGGGAACCGATGTACTCCTCTACCGACTAAAAGAAACATACGATGAGCTTGCCACTAAAAACATCACCCCGCTAATGCTAAGTCCAGTACGGCCTCAGCCCAACGCGGCCATTCAAATTATCTCCGGCTACTGGAAAAGAGGATACTCCTGCTTCATTGATGGCTTTGTCCATAAACTTTTGGAGGCCTCTTGGGAGTTCTACGATTCTTTGCGCTATAGCACAAAGGGTTGCGACATTATTGGCGGCACCAGCGGATCCCCCGTTATTCTCAAAGGAACGCGACAGGTGGTTGGTATCAATAATACCCTTAATGAAAATGGCCGACGGTGTAACATGAATAATCCCTGCGAAGTTGATGAAGACGGGAACGTAACCGTGGATCATAATCGAGGCTACGGACAACAAACCTATATATTTTATTCCTGCCTAGATTCCGACTATGAAATAGATCTCACGCTGCAAGGATGTCAACTCGCTAAAGGTGCCTCTTCTCTAGAGTAAATAGAAAAAGCAATGCCAAACAATCAAAACTCTTTGTTTGAGGGGGATTGCCTAGACGTAATGGGCGCATTCCCCGATCAATCTGTGCACATGATCCTGAGCGACCTCCCTTACGGAACCACCCAAAACAAATGGGATTCTATTATCAATCTCGACAAACTATGGTGCGAATACAAAAGAATTATTAAGCCAAACGGCGCCATCGTACTCACCTCACAGGGACCCTTCACTGCCAAACTCATCCTCTCCAACGAGGCTTGGTTTAAATATAAAATCGTCTGGGAAAAGTCCAAAGCTACAAATTTTTTGAACGCCAAAAGACAACCCCTGCGAAAGCACGAAGACATTTGTATTTTTTATAAAAAACAACCCACCTATAATCCACAAATGCAAGACGGCGCCCCCTACGACAAAGGTAGGAGAAAAGAACAACTCTCAGGTAGCTACGGCGACTTCGATTCCTGTCATGTGAAAAGCACTGGCGCACGTTATCCCGTGGATATTGTTTATTTTAAAACGCCAGAAAGCGAGCCAGAGAAAACGGTTTGGCATGCCACGCAAAAACCAGTTGCCCTAGGCCGCTACCTAATACGAACATTTACAAATCCCGGCGACCTGGTCCTCGACAACGCCTTTGGCAGTGGAAGCTTTTTAGTTTCTGCCCACTTGGAAAAGAGAAACTACTGCGGGATAGAAAAAAACCAAGAAGTTTGTCGATTTAAAAAAGAACCCATTGACTATATCTCTGTTGCGGAGAAAAGACTGATGCAGCACGGCGACTCTCCCAGTATTGTTCGTAGCCATAAATAGAAATTGCGACAAGCGTCGCGTTAAAAAATATTCTGTAAAAGCAAAGTTATCTAAAAGATGCATTGCATTTAAATAAAATTCAATACTGCGCAAAAAAAGATTGACGTACTGAGCTTTTTTCTTTAAAAGAATCACAGTTAAGCAATAATGCTTAACATTAACAATAAAGGAGAATAGAAAATGAAAATAAAAAATATAAACATTATGTACTTAGTATGCGCACTTACTATGCCAGTACTAGCCGAGGCTAATTATTATGATCTGGAGGATGCTTTTTATAAAGCGGGAACAGTATCTAAAGAAGAAGTTGTTGGCTGGATGGGTGGGCGATGCTTTCCTGCAAATAATCCATATCATTCTGAAAACTCATTACTGGTTGGAAGTCCCGTTCGGTATAGTAATGATGGTCCCGCATTTGGAGGAACGCATCACTTTATGATGTGGCATGCCATAAACTACGGTCCAACCTATTATGATTACATGTCTTCGCGTGAGATAGCAGGAGTGAAAAGGGTTGTGAATTGGGTTTTTAATAACACTCAGAATCCATCGAGACAAAGTGATGGGAGCCTTACTGTCCATTTTTATTCAGACTACACTCATAATGGTCGGAACCACTATGTTAGTAATTCAGTGTACTCACTTAGAAAGGGATCAGTGGCAGGATCAAAAACGTCCTACCTTATTGCAAAACTGGATCTTAAAAACCTCCCTTCTAAATATTGCTACCAGTTTGAGCAAATTCGAAGCTACTACTAGTCCAATCGAGTCGTTTCAATGAAAACCCCCCTCCCATGGTGAGGGGGGTTTTTCTAGCCGGGGGGAATAAGAATGGCGCACAAAAATAATATAGTAAACAATCTCGGGTTTCGCTCCATTCTATTTTTCCTTCTTGCCTCGCTTACTGTAAGCATACAAACACAAGCGTTTCCCCATTCGCCTGGTGATCGCTTCAAAGATGTATGGCCGAAGAAGTGGGCCACAAAAGATAACTATAATTTTAATGGTATCGTGAGTATTGCATACTGTAGTGGATCTTTAATAATTTTTGAGGGGCAGCCTCGCTCATCAAACGCACTGGTTCTCACAAATGGACACTGCCACAAGAATGATATTGCACCCCAAGAAGTGCTTGTGAATCAACCATTAAAACTCACCATGCGGGTGGGTAATGCCAACAGGCGAACCTACTCCGTGCATGCAACTACTATTGTATACGCCACAATGACGAAAACTGATGTACTGCTCTACCGATTAAAAGAAACATACAATGAACTTGCCGCTAAAAACATCACCCCTCTAGTGCTCAGTCCATTCCGACCTCAGCCCGGATCAGAAATTGAAATTATCTCTGGTCTCTGGAAAAAAGGATACTCCTGCTCCATTGATGGTTTTGTCCATAAACTTTTAGAAGGAAACTGGGAGTTCCAAAACTCCTTACGCTACACTCGACCGGGCTGCCACACTACTGCCGGCACCAGTGGCTCCCCCATTATCCTCAAGGGAACACGACGGGTGATTGGTATTAATAATATTTTGAATGCGCCTGGCCTACCATTGGCTAGCGAGGTTGCGGAGGATGGAACCGTCACTGTGGATAGGAATAGGGGCTACGGGCAACAAACCTATATATTGTATTCCTGCCTGGACTCTGATTATAAAATAGATCTTACGCTGCAGGGATGTTGGCTCAATAAACCGAATAAAATCAGATACTTATAAATAACCGACAAAATATATATACATTGACATATCGTCGCATAATTTAGTGTATAATTACATTGTTATAATTGTCCTAGGAGGTCTTCAGTGTTCAGAGAAATAGTTCGTACTTTTGTAATTCTAATAATCATATTCTTTTCACTCACTCCATCTTTTGCTCAAACAGCAAAGGCCGAAGCAACTGTCGCATTAAAGAAAGCTTATGGACCTTGGTACAAGTATCACGAGGTGGGGAAGGCTCTCCTGTGCAAAATTGGTATTGAGCCTGGGACTTCAAACTCTGGTTTATCTTCTCCAGACACAAGCAAAATTAAAAAAGAAGTAAAGAGATTGTCAGGAAAAGAAGTACTCTCGGTTGATTTTCATAATACAGTCCAAGAATATTCTGGCGGGTATGAGAAAAGCGTCCATCTATCGCTTCAGCATTCTCACCCCTTAAGCATCAATATTGTTTCTGAGTTTGATTCCTCTGGTGTACAGAGTTCTACTCCGTATTCGATTCTAACTGTGATTTCGCCGGTGCCACGATCTGGGAATACGACGATCAAAGAAAAAAGGTTCTTACAAATTTTGATTCAACCGGTAATATTGCTCAAATCATTTACACAAACAGAGAGGCACTCTCGCTTGAAGAAATTTATGGCAATAATAAACATCACAGGTCATTTAGCGAGTTAGCCGAGGTTGCTACAAGAACTGATCGTATATTGGTCACAATATTCGATACAGGCGTAGACTATAATCATCCCGATCTTGCGTACAAAATCCATAATATGCCTATTGATAAATTGACAAGAGAATCAAATAAACAAAAGGAAAATATACTTGAAAGTGAAATACAAAAGCTGCAATCTACGGGTGAGCACGAATCTAAATTAGCAGACCTTTATAAAGAACTTCAAAAAATTAGTGTCGGGTGGGACTTTAAGGATAAAGACAATAAACCCTATGATTACGCCTTCGATTTCGCCTCCCTCTCTCACGGTACCCCCATTGCTGGTATAGCATCTAAAGAAAGTGATGACATCTCAATATTGCCCATAAGACTCTCATTTTCTGAAGCAAAAATATTTTATAAAGCAATTGAATTAGCTCATAGCAGGGGTTCGAGGATTGTTAATATGAGTTTTGGAGGCTTTGATAAAGATAGTGATAATATGAAGTTTCTAGACACTGCGATGAAAGATAACCCTGATATGCTTTTCGTTGTTGTTGCAGGAAACGACGGCGAGGACCTGGCTAATAGACCTACATATCCAGCGGCTTCTGATTACTCGAATGTGATTGTTGTGGCATCCGTTGACGAGAATAATGAGCTCTCAGATTTTTCAAGTTATAATAAAACTATGATTGATATTGCCGCTCTTGGTAGAGATGTGCTTTCTCCTGAACCTGGAAATACTTATAATAAACGATCTGGAACTTCCTTTGCAGCACCTCAAGTTACTAGAGTTGCCGCTAAAGTAAAATTTATTAATCCAGATTTAACTCCAGAACAAATTATTGCCATCATTAGAGATAGCGTTACCCCAATAGAATCCTTAAAAGATACGGTTACGTTTGGTGGTGTTCTTAACGAAGAAAAAGCAATAGAGTTAGCTAAAATGACTTTGCAACAATCTCCGTCATAATGCGCCTCACCAATACAATGCCCTGCAAAATGCCATGCTATCTGAGCCACAAATGTCTGTTAAAGAATAAGAACAAAAAATCTTACTATACTACTGACCCCATGATTAATTGGAAAATTGATTATGGGGTTGGACTTATCACTTTTGGACTGAACTTTTTCTCTAAAATAACATTCACAACAGAGCTCACTGCAATTAATAACAGCACAACGCTTGCCAGTTCTTTAGAAATAATTTCTTTTTCTATGGCGTAGATCGCACCCACGATGCCAAAGCTCAATCGATAGTTAAACAGTATGCCGCCGTACAGAGGGAAATCTTTATCTTTCTTAAAAATAAAGGCAATGGAGTACTGTGTGGCTAGCTGTTTAGAAATAAACGCCACAGAGCCTAGTATTAAAAAGAGTAGAACGGAATGGCCGGTGAGAGAATCAAAGACAATTAAAGTGCCTGCATGAAAAAAGAATAGGGGAGCGAGGAGGCTATATACCACTGCTGATAATTTTGCAATAATCTCCTCATGCTCTGGATCTATGTCGGATAGGGTCATCCCCAGCAAAAAAGCAACAATTGCGCCATGGAGTCCGGCGCCTTCTGCAATCAATCCAATCACAGGCAGGAGCAATAGTATGGTCTTTAGTTCCAGCTCGGCACGGTTGCCCTGGTATTTATTAAATACAAAGATAATAATTTTTTTAGAGAACCAGAAAATGGTGGCTAGGCCCAGTAAAAAGATAGCGTTTTGAATTGTATATTCAAAGAGAGTGACTCCGAGAACAAGCATGGATAACATATCCACCACCATGGCAGCACCAAGAAATATTTGTCCCTGCAAACTATGGAGGGTATTCCTGTCCCTTAAAATCATAAAAATTATAGCCAGTGATGTTGTGGACAAGCAAGCCCCAATAACAAGACTCTGTTTTACGGTAAGCCCGATAAGCAAACAAGTAACTGTTAATAATAAGTAAGGAACAAAAAAGGAATTGCACCCAATGAATAGGTTCGCTTTCAGATTTTTTTTAAGAATTTTTATATCTATCTCAAACCCGGCCAAAAACATAATGGAGAGCAAGCCCAGCTGGGAAAATAGTTCCATCCAACCTGTCTCATCGGAGCTAAGAAAAGCGCCGCCAATAATGCCAGCAATAAATTCACCGACGGCAACGGGAAGGGAAAATTCCAGGCACACAAAGCCAGAACTGACGATAAGTAAGGGAACTAATAATTGTTTAAAACTCATCCACATGGAAGAAATCCCCTCGTTACTTCTATGTTTCCACAGTCGGGGTGAATAGAAAACAAAAAAGAATTTTTTTTAAAAAAAGATAGAGGCAGCTCGCCGTAATCGGTCCCATATCGCCTCCCATCTATCCCCATTCATAAATTCTTCCTTATGGGTATACAAAAAATCAACCTCTGTGCTGGATAGTTCGTGGAGTTGACTATAGAGGAACCTAGCCGCTATTTGCGGATCCTTGTTTAGGATCAGTTCTGCTCCTTGGGCAGAGGCAGATAGATTTAATTTTTCTAGGATCTCTGGCAGTGGCGATTGCGAATTTGTAAGAACCACCAAGGGCTTTATGGGTTGGTAGTGTTGGGCAAGGTGACCCGGGCTAGCCACGCTATTTTTTGCTTCCTCCACTCGCACTGAGCCCTGATAATCTTCTAAGTGTTTTCTTACATCGTTTGTGGTGATCACGCCTGGTCGTAGTACGGATATTTTTTCGTTCTTTTCCTCATCCGTGCCTTTTGGGGTGTGGATTTGAATAACCGTGGACTCTATTCCAACGGAAGAAGCCCCTCCGTCCAATATATAGAGTTCTGGAAATACTTTTTTTACATGGTCGAAACATGTGGGGCTCGTCTTTCCAAACTTATTTGCACTGGGAGCTGCCAACGGCTTACCCACATATTTTAGTAATGCCCTAGCCATGGGGTGGGCAGGCACACGAACAGCAACCGTATCTAGTCCCGCTGTAATTAGGGAATTTAGAGTCTTTTTTTTGGGCAACACCATGGTCAATGGTCCTGGCCAAAACTTTTTCGCAATAAATTCTGCCAAGGGCAGCCACCTATCCACCACCTCGCCCACTTGCTCTTTGCTATATAGATGAACAATTAGAGGATCAAAAAGGGGGCGCTCCTTTATAGCAAAAATTTCCCGCAGCCCTTTTTCACTGGAGGCTAGGGCCGCAAGACCGTAGACCGTTTCCGTCGGCAGCCCAATAATACCGTCGCTCTCTAAAATTCTCTTGGCTGTTTCTAAACTTTGCTCCATAGGTAGGGAGCCTACCCTAAAAATGCTCGTAAGCAAAAGCCCTTTGCGGTGATATGAGTCTTTCCAGTGCTTACGTTTTGGGATAAAGAAACTATTAGATGTATTCTTTTTTACCCCATCGAATTTCTGTGGCAGAGACGGACCTCATGGGAATTCTCCACCACAGTAACCACATCAATTTATTGGAGCGAGGAAGAATTGAATTTATGCGTCAAATTGATATAAGCTACGCAGCCATTTCTAAAAATGGTTCCCATTTTCCCGTTCTCGATTTGGGGTGTCAGTATCGCTCTCCCATACATTTCGACGAGATTGCTTTGATTGAAACCCACCTATCTTTTATCAGCCCGTCCAGAATGGCTTTCTCCTACCGCATACTTGGAGGCACAGGCCTATCCCAGATAGATTTATCCCCATCGCCCCACGCAACAGGAAAACTTTTAGCGACTGCCTCCACCGAGCATTGCTGCGTTACGGAAGAAGGGCGACCCAAGCGAATCCCCGGTAACCTATTAAAAATATTTGCAAAATATTGTGTCGAGGACCGATGATTACCATAAAATCTAGTCGAGAAATAGAGCTAATGCGAAGTGCGGGACGGTTAGCCGCAGAGTGCCTTTCCGAGATGGGAAAACTTATTGCTCCTGGCATAACCCCACTGGAAATTGACAAGGCTTGCTATGACTGGACCCTAGCACGAAACGCTGTGCCTGCTCCCCTAAACTATCGGGGCTTTCCCAACAGCTTATGCGTTTCTATAAACGATGTGGTTTGCCACGGTATTCCCGACAAGCGTCCATTCAAAGACGGTGACATTGTTAATTTGGATGTTACACCCAAGCTTCAGGGTTACCACGGAGACACGAACCGCACCTTTTGTGTGGGAAATGTTTCCCAAGAAGCTAGGGATTTAATTTCTCACACAGAGAGGGCCATGTGGGAGGGAATTCGTGTGGTTCGACCGGGAGCTACTGTGGGAGATATTGGTCATGCCATTGCCTCCTTCACAAAAAAGAAAAAATATTCCATTGTTGTGGAGTACTGTGGTCATGGAATTGGACAAGAGTTCCACGAAGATCCGATCATTGTTCATGTGGGAACTCCGGGGAGGGGTCCTGTATTAAAAGAAGGAATGACCTTTACCGTTGAACCCATGATCAATATAGGTTCTCGCCATATAAAATTAGCCGACGACGGTTGGACCGTCCACACCATAGACGGATCCCTGTCTGCTCAATTTGAACATACCCTGCTAGTAACCTCCGATGGTTATGAAGTGCTCACACTACTGGACTAAACGAGGAAATTTTGACTATCTCTTTCCGACGAACAGATTGGCCACAAAATAGAAAAGACACCATTTCATTTGTTAGCTCCTTATTAAGGGATCATAAACAACAGAATCCTCTTTTTTTTCTACTCTCTCAAGACCAAGAGCTTTCCCTTGCTTGGGGATCGGTTCACACCGTTTTTGCTTCTGGAGAAAATCGAACGGATCAGTTGCGGGAAAAAATACATCATTGCGAACAAGGTATGGATTCTTCCATACCTCCTTGGTTTGGTGGTCTCTCTTTTTTTTCTGCCCCTTCGAAAAACAAAAAAGATATATGGGAAGATTTTCCCAATAGCGTCTTTTTTCTTCCAAAAAACTTTATTCATTTCTCCCCGAATAATGAAAATGGCTATGCCCTATCGATGGAAAAAGACATGCCTAACTGGAATAAAGCACAGGAAAAGACTTCTCCCATGGGTTTTGGCAACCCTGTGGATCAAGATCAGGACAAAGAACAATGGGGGCAATTATTTCAATCCGCTGCCACGTTGCTGGAGGAAGGGAGGATAAAAAAAATTGTCCTTTCCCAGAAAAAGACATTTCAAATACTAGAGAAGGCTTCTCTAGAAAATTATTGGAAACATTTTTATCCCCTGCTCGATTCCTCTCCCCACACAAATCTATTTTGCTTTCTCTGGAAAGATTCCCTGTTTATGGGTTTAAGTCCAGAGCATTTATTTCTTCTGGAGGAAAAAACCTTATCGGTTCCGGCTATTGCTGGCACGGCTTCACGAGGAGCCTCTCCTACCGAAGACAAGGAACTAGAAAAAAAATTACTCGCTTCCTCTAAAGAGCGCCTAGAGCACGATATTGTGGTTCAATGGATTCAAAAAAAATTTGCTGGGTTCGGAAAAAAATTTCCCCACTGTGTGCCTAAGATTTTAAAATTGCAGCACATCCAACACCTATACACAAACCACCAAGCTATTTTGGAAGAAAACCCAGACCCCTGGGATTTATTAAAAGCATTTCACCCCACGCCTGCCATGTGCGGGCATCCTCAAAAAAAAGCTCTCGCCTTTTTGGCCGACAAAGAAAACTATAACAGGGGGCTATACGCCTCTCCCATTGGTTACGTTTCTCCTCGACAGCACAAGGCACGCTTCGTAATTGGTATTCGTTCTGCTCTCGCACAAAAAGAGCAAGTCCATGTTTTTGGAGGAGCAGGAATTGTGCCCAATTCCCAAGTGCAAGAAGAATGGAGAGAAATAAATAAAAAAATGCGTCCCGCTGTGGACATTTTCACTCGAGGTAACCATGGATAACTGGGGAATTTTTCAAGCACAGTGGGCTTTTTCTGCTCTCGACGGGTTAAGCAAAGCTGGAGTGCGCACCGTATGTGCCGCACCTGGATTTCGAAATTCCCCTTTGATTCTGGCAGCAAAAACAAATCCCAATATTCGTTGTGAATTAGCTGTGGACGAGAGAGGGCTTGCTTTTTTTGCTCTTGGGATAGCAAAAAGCACATCCACGCCTGTGGTGGTTTTGTGTACCTCGGGCACTGCCGCTGCAAATTTACATCCCGCTATTTTAGAAGCTTACTACGATGATGTGCCACTGATCGTTATCACTGCCGATAGGCCCCATGAACTTATTGGTAGTGGTGCGAACCAAACCATGGATCAGATGCATTTATTTGGAAAGCACGTTCGATTTTTCCAAAACATTCCCGTTCCTGAAACTTTTAGCGATTTCCAGTACCGGTTTTTAGCTCAAATGATGAATAAGGCTTATTGTTTTTCCATGGGTCCTAGTCCGGGCCCTGTGCATATCAATATGTCATTCAGAGAGCCGCTCCTACCCGAAAGTGAGCAAGAATTCTCTTTGCCTTCTCACACTTATGACGATTTTCCCTTCTCCCCTACTTTAGCTATTTGTCCTAAGCGAGCTAAAGAAGCGGCTACGCTTATGTCCTCCAGTAAAAATCCTGTTTTTCTTTTGGGTCCGGGTCACTATACGGAAGATTTTTTTCAAGTTATTGTCCGTATGGGAGAAGCTCTTTCCTGCCCTGTAATTGCAGAAGCGGCTAGTGGACTCCCCTTCAGCTACGCTGCTCAAAAAACAAAAAATATTATCATCGCTAACGACAGTACCATAAAACCGCTGACTCAAATCTTTTCGCCGGACTTACTAGTTCGTTTTGGTCGTCCCATGACCAGCAAATTATTCCAAACCTGGGATAATAAAAATATAAAAACATTACTTTTCGATAGGGGAACAGAGGTGCGAAATCCTTCCTATTCTCCTAGCATGCATTTCAATGGTCCCTTGGAGGGATGGGGCAAGGAAGTGCTCCGTTACCTACCGACAGTAAAAAATCCTTTGGGATGGAAGGAAGAGCTTTCCCAAGGAATTCAACAAGAAACTCAAAAGATAAATGCTTCCATTTCCAAGCAAACAAAACTAACGGAATGGTTTATCAGTAATTACCTTTCTTGTAATAATGAGCACACCACAGCGAATTTATTTCTCGGCAACAGTATGCCCATACGGGATTTTAACTCCACTTGCACGCGCTACGGAATAAAAAAAATGCGAATTTTTCATAACCGGGGGCTTAGTGGTATTGATGGAATACTTTCCACTGCAATGGGCGTTGCACTAAATAAAGGCCAACAAGAAAAAACAACACTCCTGTACGGAGACCTTTCCGCCCTTCATGATCTCAATGCCTTTGCTTTGTTAAAAAAAATGGAGTCGAGACTAAACATGACTGTTATTTTAATTAATAACAACGGAGGAGAAATTTTCCGTCAAGTGGCCACAAATTATCCAGAGGATTGGTTTGTCCTGCCGATGGAAATAGACTTTCAAAAAATTATCCAGGGTTTTGGATTAGCTTATTATAAAACAGACTGTCCAAAAGATTTTGCACGCGCAGTGAACAGTGACGGTGTGCAGGTAATAGAAGCCATCTGCTCCAGTCCCCACAACCAGTCCGTTCGGAATATATAGAGGATATGAAGAAACAAATTATTTTTTTTCACGGCTTTGGCGGCAAGGATTCGGATTGGAATTCTGTTATTTCCTTCCTTCCTTATACCGCTCACAGCCTGCTCCTACCCGGACACGCAAGTGCCCCCAGCCTAGAGGATTTAAATATACATACTCCCATGGACATGGGAAAATATTTAGCAGAAAAAATAACAAGGCTGGTATCCGGCAAGGTTTATTTATGCGGTTATTCCATGGGAGGGAGGCTTGCCACACTTACAGCGGAGCATTTGCCTATGGTTCTGGGTTTAGGTTTAATCTCCAGTGGTGCGGGGGAAAATACACAGCGACAGCTCTCCGACCAAAGATGGGCCAATTTGTTGCGGAAAAACAAAGCTCGCTTCTGGAAAGAATGGTTAGGGCAAACACTTTTTTCCTCCCTTCGTCGCGACGCACAGTTATCAGAGCGCTGGCTCGAGGAAAGAATGTGTCACGATCCTCAGTCCCTTGCCCAAGTTTTAGAAAAGCTTAGCCCCTCTGCCCATCCGTCGCTCTTAAAGTACTGGCACAAACACCAAGATTTGCTGTACATTGTGGGAGAGCAGGATAAAAAGTATTGCAGATTACTGGACAGGGTGGAAGCAACATTGCCCCTAGCTACCACAAGGATTGTCCCTGGAGCATCCCATAATATCTTAATGGAACGCCCTCAGGATCTAGCGCAAATACTACAAAACTGGATAGAGGAAACTGAACATGGAAAGAAAAATACGTCAAGCGGATATCCCTTGGAAAAGCGTCAAAGACTTTGAAGATATTCGTTACGAAAAAGCGAACGGCATTGCAAAGATTACTATTAACAGGCCTTCTGTGCACAATGCTTTTCGCCCCGCTACTGTAAAGGAATTATCTCTTGCCTTTTCAGATGTGAGAGAAGATCAAGAAGTGGGTGTGGTTATTCTCACAGGGGATGGCTCCGATGCTTTTTGCAGTGGCGGAGATCAAAGGATCAGAAGCGACAAGGGATATGTGGGAGACGACGGAGTTCCTCGACTAAACATATTGGACCTGCAAAAACAAATTCGAACACTACCCAAACCTGTAATTGCTATGGTTGCAGGCTACGCCATTGGTGGTGGTCACGTGCTACATATTGTTTGTGATTTAACAATAGCCGCAGACAATGCTCGCTTTGGTCAAACGGGTCCAAAGGTGGGAAGTTTCGACGGTGGTTTCGGTGCCGGTTATTTAACTCGACTAGTGGGTCAGAAAAAAGCACGGGAGATTTGGTTTTTGTGTAAGCAGTATAGTGCCCAAGAGGCCCTTTCCATGGGACTTATCAACACTGTTGTTCCTTTGGAAGAGCTGGAAGAAAAAACTGTGGACTGGTGTAGAGAAATATTACAACACAGCCCTATGGCTTTGCGCTGCTTAAAATCTGCTTTTAATGCAGAACTGGACGGGCAGTCCGGAATTCAGGAGTTAGCAGGAAACACAACACTTTTATACTATATGAGTGAAGAGGCTCGGGAAGGAAAAAATGCTTTTCTGGAAAAAAGAACCCCAGATTTCTCCAAATTCCCCCGCCTTCCATAAATGGCTTGTTGCCATTCGAGGGAAAACACTGAGTGCCGCTCTTTCACCTATCATTCTCTCTGGAGCTTTTGCTTTTTATGTAAACTCCTTTCACTTGCTATCTTTCCTAGCCTGTATTTTTTGCGCCTTCACCATTCAGATAGCCACTAATTTTATTAACGACGCCGGAGATTTCGCCCGGGGAGCGGACACAGAAGATCGCCTTGGTCCACCAAGAGCCGCGCAAAGAAAACTTCTAACAGTGCGACAATTATATACTGCCGCTGCTGTGCTGTTAAGCCTCGCTTTCCTCGTGGGTACCTATCTTATTTTTCGTGGTGGAATGCCCATATTTATTATAGGGATTTTATCCATTGCCTGTGCTTTTCTCTATACAGGCGGTCCCTATCCCTTGGCCTATTATGGTCTCGGAGATTTTTTTGCTTTTGTTTTTTTTGGCGTATTTGCGGTTTGTGGCTCCTTCTATGTACAAACCCATTTTTTAGATAAAAACATCATCCTGCTTTCCTTTGCCATAGGGTTTCTAGTAAGTTCTTTAATCGCTGTTAATAATACAAGAGACATTCCAACGGACAGGAAGGCAAATAAGAAAACCCTATCCTGTTATATGGGAGAAAAAATATCCAAAATATACTGCTCCTCCTTAATGCTGTTTCCATATGCTATTTATTTATTTCTGATTTCCCGAACGTTAGAGCAAGAGAAAAATATCTCCTGGCTTTTGCTCCCCATCCTCGTATTTCCCTTTTGTATAAAAAATATTTTTTTACTCCATGGAGCAAGAACGGGGGCAAGTTACAATCTTTTACTGGGCAGAACTTCCATTCATCTGCTTCTTTTTTCTTCCACCCTGGCTCTCGCACTTCTTCTCTTTGATGGATCCTTAGTGGTATGAAAATTTCTCTGGCTCCATTTTGTCGAAAGCTCACACAACCATTTCGCTTTGGCAATACCACCCTCACAGAACGAAGTGGTTATTTGCTAAGGGCGACATCTAAAAATGGTGAAACATATTTTAGTGAAGCGTCTCCACTACCCGGATTTTCTAAAGAGTCACTGGAAGAGGTAAGGAAATATTTACTAGATTTTCGTTGGGAGAGTTGGCAAGAAAAATCTCAAGACCTTTCTCTTTCAATTCCCTCCAGCGTTCGAATGGCTTTAGAGTTTTTAGGTCCGCATCCCTCCTCAACTGTAGGAGCAAAAAGCCTTGCTGTTAGTGGAGTAATTCCTCTCTTGCCTGAGCCTCAAAAAGAAATAAGGAACTTGTGGCAGGAGGGGTTTCGCACATTTAAATTTAAAATCACACCGAAATCTACAGAGCTTGTTTGTTGTCTTATTTCTTTTCTTGGATCCATTGCTAATGAGAAATATTCCATCCGACTGGATGCCAACCAAACATTAAGCTACTCCCAGTTCTTGCTTCTAGAAAAACGCTTGCCCCTAAACCTTGTGGAGTATATGGAAGATCCAATGCCTCTTGAGGATACTACTTATCTTCGCGCCAAAAAAGAACAGGCCATACCTATTGCCATCGATCAACCTCTCCATTCCATAGAAAGCCTGAGACATTTTTTAGATAAAGATCTATGCAATGTTTTTTTATTAAAACCCATGTGCTTTGGTGGTTCCTTGCTTGTCAACACAGCAGCTCAGCTTATCCGACAGCACGGAAAGAAATATACCATTGGGAGTGCCCTAGAAACAGAGGTTGGCTTGCGCTCCACCCAAAGAGTTTGCTTGTCCACCCCCTGTGCGGACTATGCTTATGGTGTGGGCACAGGTGGTTTTTTTAATTCTTCCCCCCGTCAACCGATAATAAAAACAGGCGTCTCTCAGGAAGAAAAAATTTTTGTCAATAAACTACAATGGTGCGACTTATGAGAATACCAAATATTTTTTTAGCGTCACGAAAAATAAACCAGGAGAAAGTAGAGAAAAACATTAATCGAATCTCTGCCACTCTCCATATAAAAGGAATACAAACCAAAGATTTGCTTCTCATCCGATCCGATCAATCCCTAGAAACCCTCTACTGGATCATTGCTTGCTTTCTGCGGAAGCAACATTTTTCCATCCTTCCCCACACACTTCCCCAAGAAGAGTTTTCCCAAAAGATAGAAGTTCTTTGCCCCAAAGCCATTGTGCACGCTGGATCAATAACCTCTAAAGCACACTCAGCCCAGGGTGGAAAAAACAACGCTATGATATTGCTTCCCACATCCGGTACCTCTGGAAGATCTAAAATAGTTGCTTTAAGCTGGGAGAATTTCAAGCACAGCGCTCTAGCCTATGGAAAGCGCTACACCATTACCCACAAAGACCTATGGCTATGCGCCCTTCCTTTTCATTTTATTGGCGGTCTCTCCATCGTTGCAAGATCCTTGCTATTGGGAATGGACATTGCTTTTACTCCCAAGTTTACAATAGACGCCGTGGAAACATTTTTAAAATCCCATAAAATTACAGGGCTATCCCTGGTTCCCACCATGCTGGACAAGCTATTAAAGGCAGATAGTTTCTCCCTGCCCTCAAGTATTCCCCGCTGGATACTGGTGGGGGGGGATGGAATTACAAAGCACGTCCTAAACCAAGTCCAACAATATAAAAAGAAGCTCCCCATTTACGGTGTGTACGGAATGACAGAAACTTGCTCCCAAATTGCCTGCACTCAAAACCTAACAACCCAACAAAACCCACGCCTCCAACCATTCCCCACCATATCCCTGCGAACAGACAAAGATGGAGAACTCTGGGTGAAAGGAAATACCCTAGCCTTAGGTGAATACTACAAAGGGACAGTAAAGAAACAAACCGACACAAACGGCTGGCTTCCCACCGAAGATTTTGCCACGATCTTTAACGATGGATCTTTCTCCATCCAGGGAAGAAAATCCAATATCATTATTAGCGGAGGCATCTCTCTCACCCAGAGGAAATAGAATCTAAGATACTGGAATCTAATGTGTTTGCAGATTGCTTTGTATTTGGTCTTCCCGATGACTATTGGGGAGAGTGTGTTGCTGCTATCTATACAAGTAAAAGCGGAAAACCTTTGGAAGAAGAGGAACTCACAAACCTCTCCCTTGATCTAAAAAATAGATTGAGTAACTCACAAATACCTAAAAAGTTTTTCTTTGCACAAAAACTACCACAAACACCTTCAGGAAAAATAAGCCGACAACAATTGCTAAATTACAGCGATGTAGTTACACCGCCAAGAAAAAATGGCAGCATAACTACACTATAGTCTTGGTGACTCCACTATCTGTGTTGTCTTGAGCACCTCAATTCCATCTGCAAATTTGGAGAATGCATCAATATTTTCAAAAACCATTCTGGCACCATTATTATTAATAATTTCACCTAGTTTGTCATCTTTATACACTCCTAGCCACACGTGCCCCGCTCCTTCACTTCCAGGTTTTCTTCGGTTTTCAAAGACATTGCCTCCAATAATTTTTGTTTGTATACCATATTCTGAACAAACGCCCACACATTTTTCTAAGGAACGCCCCAAATCTGATTTTCCTTGATTCTTCGTCTGTTCCATATCTCTTGAGAACCCGTAGGCACCATGGCTGCGATCTGAAGGATTTTCAATTTTGGGAACTATATCTTTCAACCAAACTTGATAAATCATTCTTCTATCCGAATCAAAAAGAGGCTCATGCTTCCCTGGAGTTATACCAGTTTTTCTCCTAATTATATCTATCGACCTATTCATCCATTTTTGTAATGATGGAGAATTAAAATCAACTAGTATCACGCCCAAGTCGGATTCACCAAGATTGAAGTCACTTAACTTTTTACTTAAAAAGTTATAGGGGCGATTTTCAAAGTAATCTTTGGATCCTTCATGCACTTCTAATTCCATCTGGTCGTATTACATTCACAGATAAGTTTTTACCAATTTGTTCGATAAGCTCTCCCTCTAATTTTTTCCCTCCATATTCTATTAGAATATATGAATAATACTTTTTAAGAGTCCCTTTGTTATATTCTTCCATGAGTCTCTCGCTGTCTTACTCTGAGTAAATCCCTGTCTTTTATAATAACTCTTGAATCAAGCACACGATCTATTCGTGCCATAAGCCTAAAATCATTCAATACAATAATCCTCCCTTGTACTTCTTTACCGGCTTTATCTCTTAGCATTATCGGTTGGTTTATCTTAATAATCTCCAAATCTATTCTGACCCAAGAATCTATCATGATGGTCTCGATTATTATCAAGATATCTCTCGTCTTCCTTTGCTACATAAGAAGCCTCATCAAGGATTTCTTTCGCCTTTATATCTATTCGCATATAATTTAAATTTTTTATCTCTTTAACAGTGTGTTCTTGACCAAAAACATTTCTAACGACTACTTTGTTTTTATCTGAAGATACAATTTTAACTGCTATCTCTTCGCCATAAAGATTTTTATAAAATCCATACTGATTATCTTCTTGAAACCTCCCTCTCTCGTTAAAAATAGTTCTAAATTTGTTAACAGAAGCATCGGGCGACTTTTTAAGAACGGTTGGTCGCGTAAACCAAGGGAAGCTGACGCCAACAATTCCATTGTTCATTAAAATTCTTCTTTCTTTTTCAGGGAAGCCGGCTTTCTTTAATATTTCTGCTTTTTTCCCCAGTTGCGCCAAGGTGTAATCGCCAATACTAGCAGTTTCTGTGCGCCTTCCCTTTTCACCTTCTCCCACACGATGGGCCTCCTCTAAAGCACCCTGTTCACTATTATTCAATTTCCTCTGCAAAACACTTTCCGCAGAGCTTATTCGCTGGTGATCTGAGGCTTTTGTCTCCGAACTATTTTCTATCTTCTCTCCTTGCCCCAAGAAGAAATTCTTTACTCTTTGACTTTCTATTGTGCTATAAAAACGTCTCTCCTCTGACTCTAAATATTCTATTGGTAGGTTTTTTTTCACAGTTCCCTTACCATAAGTGTCGTAAGAAACCACATCAAGCAAACCGTTCTGGTTTATGAAAAGTCTTTGCATCACCTCCGACCCTGTTCCTAAAAGCCTTCCTGTGGAAACATAAATGATGCTTCCCTTTCCATTGCCCGCCATTGCTTGATTATAAAATTTCCAGAAGGAAAAAATACTCCGCAAAGAGTTACTGCGCCTATTAGTAATTAATAAATTCAAAGTATATTCTACTGAGCTGTCTTTATTTCTCTTGAACCCTTGATTAAAAATCCTTCTATGCGTATTAAGCTCATCCACTCTCATTTTGGAATAAAAGTCTCTTATAGGTTTCATTTGATTTTCAGAAACTTTTTCTTTTTCAAGAATCATCTTCAAAACCAAATAATTAGTCCTAATGTCTACTACTAATAGTTCAGAATGTTTAGACACCAGTCTCAAAATTTCACGCTCAGTAATAAATTTTAAATAACTGGCTTTCTTGACTTTGTGCATAAATTCTATCATATGCTCAAGATGCTCTTTGGCAGAAACTATTGCCTTACTATTCCCTGTTTTCTGTACAGCCCTTTCTTTCGCCTCATTTTTGTCTCTTAGATCTGTCTTGCCTCGTATTTTCGCCTCTGCATTTTCAGGAAAACTGATGAAAATCAGCCCTACCCCGAGTAGACTTAGAAACTGTTGCCTTATTGTTACTTTTGTTGCATCCATTTTTATTATTCCCTTCCTTAAGTTGATTGTAGTACTATGGTAAAATCAATTGCTTTATAGCACTATGCGTCAAGCCGGTCAAATAAAAAGATTAGCTGGGGGTCATTTTTTTTTTTGCAAGAGCAAAATAATTGTTAAATACCTAAAAATACTAGTGAATCTATATTAATCTTTTTCCCGGGAGATCTGGATTATGGCGGCTAAAAACAAGACTAAAATGCTCATATAATGTGTTCGCACGCTAGATCCAAGCAAGTGTGGGTTGATCTTTCCCAAAAAAAACGGACGCTTTTATAATCTGCGATATGGGTATAACTTAAAAAGGTGATTCACCCATTTTTGGCTTAAACCAAGCTTTCTGGCAGCCTCTGATTCTGTTACTTGCCCCAGAACAATGATCTGCATTTATTTTTCGTCATTATTAACATTCCTTTCCATTAATGCTCCATTACTAATACCTTTATAAAAGAGGTGCATGGTGTGTCTCTTAATAAAATTATCAAGAAAAGAGGAAAAAATTATGAACATACTAAAACTAACAATCATATCAATCGTATTTACTATACTTTGTGCTTTGCCAAGCTCTCCAGCTTTTGCCATGGGAGAATCTCCCATGACTGAAATGGAGCTAGAAATTGTGCCAAAAGTACCTTCAGGTGCACTGGCAAAGTGTCAAAAAGAGACTATGCTTGATTCTGATGGCAATATGCTCTACACAACACTCTGCCAAACTACACAGAAAGTTGAAATGAATGGAGAAGCAGAAACTTTTGTAGTTTTAATGAGCTTAGCAACTGGCGGACAAGGTGAGAGTTCTTATCTCGAATTTAAAGCAGTCGTATATTCTTACGAAGATATGTTCTCACCAAAAGCCTCTATGGCAATTAACTGTACCAAAAGTAATACCGGCGAGCACTGTGAGTCTTCAGAAAACCTAGAATCTTTACATGAAAGAGGTTTAAATCTTTATTTGGCGGTTATGCCTGAAAGTAAAGATGAGCTTGATGTCGGAGTAGTTGAGTTCAAGCTTAAAAAAAGATAAGACCACTCGCGAAAGTGCATCTTGTTTCTTGCTTTTCCCTCACTAGTTCCTCGCTCGCTCGGAACCAGCGCGAGTCATTGCTTCGCGTTCGAATCCCTCTGCTTATTTTCTTATGTATAGGTGCTAGGGTTTGAAAGGTTTTTATTCCACATTGTGTGTGGCAGGCCAGGAGGGATTCGAACCCACAGCCCGCGGATTTGGAATCCGCTGCTCTACCAATTGGAGCTACTGGCCTAACATCTTATTCTAAAATTTCTGTCACTAAGCCGGCGCCCACTGTTCTGCCGCCTTCTCGTACAGCAAAGCGTAGTTCCTTGTTCATTGCCACAGGTACTAATAACTCCACTTCAAATTGGGTATTATCTCCAGGCATAACCATCTCCACATCTTTGGGTAATTGTACGGATCCAGTAACGTCTGTGGTTCGGAAATAAAATTGTGGACGGTAGCCGTTAAAGAACGGAGTGTGTCTTCCACCCTCTTCTTTCGAGAGTATATATACCTCAGCTTTGAATTTCTTGTGGGGTTTAATGGAACCGGGTGCAGCTAGAACTTGTCCACGCTCCACGTCCTCCCGTTTTGTTCCTCTAAGTAAGGCTCCTATGTTGTCTCCCGCACGACCCTCGTCCAAAAGCTTACGAAACATTTCCACACCCGTAACGATGGTTTTTGTGGTGTCTTTAATTCCCACGATTTCCACCTCTCCACCTACTTTTATAATTCCTTGCTCCACACGACCCGTTGCCACAGTTCCCCTACCTGAAATGGAGAACACATCCTCCACAGGCATAAGGAATGGTTTGTCGATTTCACGCTTGGGCTCTGCAATAGTGCTGTCCACGGCTTCCATTAATTTTTCAATGGCAGGGGCACCAAGCTCAGAGGTGTCTCCCTCTAAGGCCTTGAGGGCAGAACCTATGATGATAGGAATTTTGTCGCCGGGAAATTCATAGCTGGAAAGTAGCTCCCGCACTTCCATTTCCACGAGTTCTAGAAGTTCTTTGTCGTCCACCATGTCTGCCTTATTTAAAAAGACCACAAGGGCAGGAACTCCCACCTGACGAGCCAAAAGGATATGCTCCCTTGTCTGAGGCATGGGACCGTCGGCAGCGCTCACCACTAGAATGCCACCATCCATTTGGGCAGCTCCCGTAATCATATTTTTCACATAGTCGGCGTGGCCTGGACAGTCTACGTGGGCGTAGTGGCGATTGCTTGTTTCATATTCCACGTGGGCTGTGTTGATGGTAATTCCACGAGCCTTTTCCTCAGGTGCAGAGTCGATATCCGCATAGTCCCGAAACACACCCCCTTGCTTGGCCGACAATATTTTTGTAATTGCCGCTGTTAGGGTTGTTTTTCCATGGTCGACGTGACCAATTGTTCCGATGTTTAAGTGGGGTTTTGTCCGCTTAAATTTTTCTTTTGCCATAATGTATTGCCTCCTAATAAAATTTCCATTCCCAAACTTGGAGCTCACAACGGGATTCGAACCCGTGACCTCTTCCTTACCAAGGAAGTGCTCTAGCCATCTGAGCTACATGAGCATAAGCATTGGCCATTTTATAACTCAATTTATGTTGATGCTAATTAAAAAAAATAACAAGAGCAAATTTTTTATTCGTCCATTTTATTTATTGGAGCAGTGCACCTGCCTTTTTACGCAAAAACACTTCCACCCAGTATCAGGACCCCTGCGACTAGCCACACAACCGTCATCACGACCACTCAAGCTCTTACCTATGGTAAATAAACGAAAGTCCTTCTCTCTGCACTGCTTTGCTGCCTCTATACCATGTTGCTTGATGGCAGAACCTTTAACCCTCGCATCAATTGAATCTATGCTCTCACCTAATTTTGCTTTATATATGGAGCAACCTCCGACGTTTAAGGTCAGCGAATCACCGTTGCCCTCTTCCAACCTCTTTTTTTCCTCAGCAGCCTTTTTTTCTTGCCTAAGTTGTTCCGTTGCACGCCCTGCCCCCAGCTGTGCATACTTTCTAATGCTCATCTCTTCCTCATCCGTTGACCCCTCTGTAGCAGCAATAGCTTTATTATACCATTCCAATGCCGTCGCTGGGTTTATGTCATCAAACGTGGTGCCTCCCCTAGCAGTGAGATAATACCCACCAAGAACAAGCTTTGCTCTCAAGGACCCCGATCTGGAAGCGTTCTTATACATTTGTACTGCTTTTCCATAGTCTCGTGCCTTCAGCGGACTGGACCCTTGGTCGTATACAGTGGCCAATTTATATTCGGCATCTACAAAGCCTTTCCCCGCAGCTTTTTTAAGCCAGTGAAACCCTTCTCTTGCCTCTCTTTGAACGCCAAGCCCAGAATAATACAACTGACTGAGTTCATACATTGCCTGCGCATTATCACCCTTTTCAGCTGCTTGCTTCGTCCGAATAAAATGTTCTTTTTCCTCTATTTCTCTAAACAAATGGTAAGGGGAACTCTCCACTTGCGAACAGCTCTCTTGACTATCTACTGTCCCCACCAATGCTTGTGTGGGTAGGTGATGGCTCATTAGTAGTACGAGCACCAAATAAAGGCTTTCTGTTTTATTTTTAACTCTCATGCTCATTACTCCCTTATAAAAATTACATGATTAATATTGTTTTATACCGTATCTCTTACGGTGCGTAACGTCAAATCTTTTTGGCTTTAACCCGACCTGCAACGCCTTGATTCTTCCGACTTTTACGAAAACTCTGTATTAAAATAAAAATGCCTATAGTATAGAAATTACTAAGCGTTTTCTGAGGCTTCGTAGCTCAGCTGGATAGAGCAACAGCCTTCTAAGCTGTGGGTCGCAGGTTCGAGTCCTGCCGGAGTCGCCATTTTTTTCGACAAGTGTCTATTTTTTAGTCAGTCGAGGGTGCTACAAAAGCCGCCCTTCTGTGGCTTTCTCATCTAGCAATACATACAAACTCGCAAGTATTTAAAAATGAAGGGTTTTTTACTATCCCTCTTTTGAGGTATTTTGGCACAGTATTTGCATTATATAAATACATGAGACAAATAGTATTAACAAAATTAAGAAGGAGAAAGAAAATGAAAAAGAATAAAAATATAATAACCACGATAGCACTGGTCTTTGCTATAGCATTGCCAACAACTGGATACTCCACAGACACAGCAGATAAAAAAACATGGGGGAGAAACATATGATATTTGTAGAGAATGGTTCAAAAAGACAACTTTTCACTCAGAATCGAAATTCCAAATGACTCTGCAATATGTTGAGCCGATTATGTCTTTTTATAACATAATTTTCTGCTCTGGACATTCTACTCTAGTTAGTACCGGTAATCTTTTTAGTTCTGGAGATTCTAATGACCCTGCCGTTCAATCGGACCACCCATCGAGTAATAAAAACGATGCTCCGTCTAACAAAACCTCTACGAGCAGTAAAAAAAGCGGATCTGCCATATAGGATCTGCGTTGATCATGCAATTATCCTAAGGCAAAAACTTTCTTTGAAAAAACTATGATAGAATCAAGTGTAACTTTGTTGTAGTTAATGGGAAAAATAGAGCGAATAAAAAAATGGGCAACAGATCAAATATCCACAAGAGCCAAAAAATAGAAACAACCGCTATTCATGCAGGAGAAAGGGAGCATTCATGGAATGGAGCTATTGTTCCTCCTATTTTTCAATCGTCCACGTTTGAAGGCACTGGTGAGGAGAAAGAGTATAAAGACATTCAATACCTGCGTTTAAATAACAGTCCTGCCCATACATTATTACAAAAAAAAATATCTCTTTTAGAACATGGGGAGTCTGCTCTCGTTATGGCCAGTGGAATGGCTGCCATTAGCACCACCTTATTGACTGCTCTTAGTGCTGGTGATCAGCTTCTCGCCCAGGAATGTCTTTATGGGGGAACCATCCATCTTCTCCAAGGGCATGCTCAGGCATTGGGCTGGAAGTACGAGACTATAGATTTAAGCCAACCCAGTACTTGGAAGCAGAAGCTTTGTAAGGAAACAAAGGTGGTGTATGTGGAGTCCATCACGAATCCTTTATTGCAGGTTGGAGATTTAAGAAGAGTTGTGGAGTTTGCAAAAGAGCATGGCTTGGTGACAATTATTGATAATACAATTGCCTCGCCTGTAAACTTTAATCCTATTGATATTGGTTTCGATCTTGTGTGTCACAGTTCCACGAAATACATGAATGGACATAGCGACATTGTCGCTGGCTGTGTAATTGGTCGGCACGCGTGGATAGATAAAATAAAAGAAAAACTTATTTGCATGGGCGCTACTCTAGATCCTCACGCTTGTTTTCTTCTCAATCGGGGATTGAAGACCATGCCCCTTCGGGTGCGTGAGCAAAACAAAAACGCTAAAAAATTAGCTCAATTTCTCCACTCTCACCCATCCGTGGAAAAAGTTTACTACCCAGGATTGGAAACCCATCCAGATCACTTACGTGCAAAGGAACTTTTTTCTGGCTTCAGTGGTGTTTTAAGTTTTGAGTTAAAGGGAGACATTTCAAAAGCAAAAACTTTTTTGAGTAAGCTCACGATTCCATACTTTGCTCCCAGTCTCGGTGGAGTAGAAACGTTAATCACTCGACCTGCAGCCAGTTCCCATAAGGCAGTTCCACCAAAAGATCGTGCTCGACTTGGAATCCGAGATACGTTGATCCGCCTATCTGTTGGCCTTGAAGCAATTGAAGATTTGCAGGCAGACCTCGAACAAGCTTTATAATAAAAACAGGTAAATTATATTTGTTGTACATTGTTCCGTTATTTATTGACGGCAAAAACGTGTATTTCTTTATTAAAAAAAAAATATTGCTCCACTTGTTATAGATACTTGAGTTCTATATGGAACTGAGCGAAAATGATATAAAATGTAAGGATTATGGATTATCCTGTTTTCCTGACCATCTTAACTGTAAATGGAGTTACAATATGGACAATAAGCGTAAAAAAGTATACCAAGAATGTAAGCAAAAACTTCTCACACTAAGAGAGGAGCTTATAAATAAATTAAAAGAAAAGCGTTATGATCTTACGGATAAAGTGGAGGGCGACGAGGGCGATATGGCTCAAGTTTTCCAAAATCAAAACTCCTCCATCTCCCAGCGTGAAAATAATCTAAAACGTTTAGTCGAGATCGACCATGCTTTAGAAAATATTGAGAACGGCAGCTATGGCGTTTGTGAAGAAACGGAGGAACCCATTGAGTTGGAGCGTTTACTTGCCATTCCTTGGACGAGTTTAAGTATCGAGGGAGCTCAAATTATCGAAAGTCAAAGAAAACGCTTTGGATAGCAACGGACTTACACCCTAACTTGAACGGACACCATTTTCGACATACCAGCATTTTCCATGGTAACACCATAGAGTTTATCATTTAATTCCATCGTTCTCTTATTGTGGGTGATTACAATAAACTGAGACGTTTGTGCCATTTCTCTTAGAAGAGTATTAAAGCGACCAATATTGGCATCATCTAATGGAGCATCCACCTCATCTAAGAGACAAAACGGACTTGGCTTCACAAGAAAAATAGAAAAAATAAGGCTAATGGCTGTTAGGGTTTTTTCTCCACCCGAAAGCAGATTAATGTTTTGTAATTTTTTACCCGGCGGTTGGGCCATAATATCCACTCCTGTTTCTATAAACGAATCTGGATCGGTGAGTGTGAGCTTAGCTTCTCCTCCACCAAACAAGGCTGGGAATATTTTCACAAACTGTTTATCCACTTCATTGAAGGCACGGAAGAATCGTTCCTTGGAGATTTTATTCAGTTTTTCTATGGTTGCTCGCAGATCTTTCATAGAATTTTCTAAATCTTCTTTTTGTTCCGTAAGGAATGTGTATCGCTCGTTAAGCTCGTCGAACTCTTCAATGGCCGCTGTATTTACATCACCAAGCTTGCGGATCTTTTCACGAAAGCGCACAACATCCAGTTGCAGGTTTTTCCTAAATGCCTCATCTTGACTCTTCAGGCTCTCCACCTGTTCAATAACTTCTGGTGTTTGAGTGTACTCCCCTAGCTCCACACCGTATTTTTCTAAAATATTGTCGTGGAGGTTTTGGGATTCCATCTCTGCTTCCTTTAGGCTTAACGTGTAGTCATGGAGCTTGTCTTTAATCTGACGTTCTTCAGTAAAGGCCTCCTCTGATGTCTCCCGGTATTTATCCAGCTCACTATTAAGCCTATCCACTTCATCCTTAGCCGTTCGGTAAGCATTCTCACCCTCTGCAACAGCTGTAGTGGTTTCTTTTATCTCTTTTTCCAACTGGGAGATTCCTGCCACAGTTTCTTCTCCCAACACTTTCTTTTCTTGTGACTTTTCAAGGAGATTGGCAATACGACTCTGTGCTGCCTCCAAACCCTCCCTTGCATACTCCAGTCTGCCCTGGGCGGATTTTTTTTGTTCCAAAACTGAGGCTTCTTCCACCCTAACTTTAGACAAATCCTCTTGGCTCTCCTGTGCTTCTGTTCTCAATCCGGCTAATTTTTCCCTTGCTGCTTCCCATGTGAATTCCAAGTCTGCTTTCTTTTTTTCCAACTCCTGGGTTTTTCCCTCTAAAGTCTCTTGTTTTGTTTTAAGTTCTTCCTCTTCTCTAGAAAAATTCTCCCATTCTTCGCCTGTGTTTTTTACTGCCGCACTAACTTCAACGTACTTCGCTTCAACAGATGCAAGCAAAGAAGATTTTTCAGAAACCAGGGGCCAGTGCTTTTCTTTTTGAGCAAGTTCAAGGGTTATGCGATCGCTTTCACAGCCTTCCAATATACCCTCTTGTTGTGCGAGGCTGTCCTGCATTTTTTGAAACTTCTCCTCTAACCCCACAAGTGTTTCTTCCAATTGAAGAATCTCTTGGTTGCGCATCACTAAAGTACCCGCAGTTTTTCCTCGGTAGCCACCAGCCAAATACCAAGCTCCTTTACAAATCTCGCCATCATCTGTAACAAAAGTATAATCTGGATAGGTGCACGCAAGGGATTGGGCTGTGGCAAGATTGTGGGCATGGAATGTGTTTTTTAAGATGAATTGTAAAAATCGACCCTGGCTAGGATTCTCTTCCTGTAACCTTACAAAACGCAACAGCGGACAAAGGGATTTATCTTCATCAACACCAACGGGAACTTCACCCACCTGTGTGAGATCTGCAAAAGCAGCATGACCACTTTCCCCCTCTCTTAACTTCTGTGCCAATTCACAAGCCACAGAACTATTGTTCGTAAGTATAAGTTCTAAGTGCGTGCCAAGGGCTGCATCCACAGCCACTTCTTTTCCCGACTCCACAATAACTAAATCGGCCAATGTGCCCAGTACATGTTCTTGCCAAGACTCGTTATGAACAAGTAAATCTTGAAACACGGCTTGCACCCCTGAGGCGCTACCTTCATAACGAGATTTTTGCTCCCGTAACGTTCCCAACTTAGCCTGTGTCCCTGCCCTCTGCGCTCCAAGCGCGGAGGCCTCCCTTTGCTGGTTTTGCGTTTCTTCCCGTAGTCCATGTATCTTTTCAGAAACAACCTTGAGATTGCCTTCTGCAATTTTTGCTTCCTCTTGAACTTGCTTTAAACCGTCGCGAACTCTTTGCTCCTCGTGAAGTAATTTTTCTTGAGCCTCTTTTTTCTCTCCCAACTGAGTTTCTAAAAGTTTATTTTTTTTCTGTACATCCGTAAGCCTGTTCTCCACCGTACGAAGCTCCTGCTCTAAATCCACACACTCCACACTCGATTGGGTCAATAGATTGCGACTCTCCTCTGCATACTCCTCTCCCGATTGCAACGCTTCCCTCTTATCAGTCGCAATGCTTTCCTTTTCCGTTCGTCGGCTAGAAATTTCCTCATATAAATCTTGTATGGAATCGCTGTTTTCTTGATGTTCCGTACGCTGGCTCTCTAAACCAAGAAGCTGGGATCGCTCCACTTCTTCCTCTTCTTCTAACACTTGGGCCGTTTTTTCTACGTCTTCCAAAAACTTTCGTTTATACAGGAGATTGCTTTCTACGGTACTGAACTGCTCCCGCTGGCTTATCCATTTCTGCTGAAGCTCCTCACTTAGTTTACCCGATGAAACTACCTCTAGGCGCTTTTGTACCACATAGGTATCCGCCGTTTCTCTCCGCAATTGTAATTCCAACGACTGCGCTTCTTGTTTTTCTTTGCTCTCCCCTAAGGTGTCGATCTTCTCCCTCACCTGCTCCCACTGGTAAGCACTGGAGGATAACTCCATGCCATGGAGCTTTGCTTTCCACTCCTTATATCGACGAGCTTTTTCTGCCTGTCTTTCCATCTGTCGCTTTTGGCTTTCAATTTCCTTTAATATGTCGGTAACACGCAAAAGATTTTGCTCAGTACTTTCCAACTTGCGAGCAGACTCTCGCTTACGAGATTTATATTTTGTAATCCCTGCCACGTCCTCTATCATTGCTCGCCTGTCCTCAGGCTTTGCATTCACTAGCTCAGAAATTTTCCCCTGCTGAACAATGGAATACCCTCGCACGCCTGCACCCGTATCCATAAATAATTCTTGTATGTCCCGAAGACGACAAGGCATCTTGTTGAGTAAATACTCACTCTCCCCATCCCGGTATAACCTACGCGTAATCGTCATCTCTCTAGCAATGGGATTCTCCACATTTGTTGCGCCCGCTGGAGCATTCGGCCCACTAATTTCCGGCAACATTTGAAGAATAAGACTCACTTCGGCAATATTCGCAGGAGCGGCCTCTTTGGTACCGCTAAAGATGAGATCCTCCATGGATTGACCCCTAAGGTTCCGTGGATTCAATTCCCCCAAAACCCAAAAAAAGGCATCCACTATATTGGACTTTCCACAGCCATTCGGGCCCACAATACCCGTAATCCCCTCATCAAAGTGGATCACCGTCTTGTCCTTAAATGACTTAAACCCCTGTAATTCTAACCGCTTAATCAGCATGGCATTTATTTTAAACCTCTACGTGTAACAACACCCCTAGCATATCGCAGCTTCCTTACTTTATGCAAGAATCCATGTTCAATAGTTTGCTTGGGGTTTTATGGGATTATGCTCCGCATTAATTAAATAAGAGAAATAGACGCATTTTTCTCCTGCCTAAGTCCGATTATAAGGCTTCGCTTAATAGAGACGGGGCTCTCGCGCAAGATAGCAGAATTTTTTTGTGACACAAAAATTGCATTCCTTGGAGTGTGGGAGATATGATGGCGCAAAATAAGATAAATTCAAACTAGCACTGTAAATGATATTTGGAGTTTAAAATAAAAATGCCTAAAGAAACATTAGGAATCAAACTTAACCTCAATATACTGAGGCACTGCAGAAAGCAAATGTCCCTGAGTATCGAGGAAGCTCAAAGAAAAGCAGGCATGACAACCTTGCTTAAAGTTGAGGCAGGAGAACGTGAGCCAACCTTCAAGCAGATTGAAAAACTATCTGGAATATACTTAGTTCCTTCTTGGGTTTTTATGGAAGAAGCGCTGCCTAAAAAATATAATTTTTCCAAAACCATCCCTTCATTTAGAAAATTTCAGAACTCACAGGGTGACAAATTTAAATATAAATCCAGATTTCTGATCACAATGATAGAAAGTTTTAGAGAAACAATCATAGACCTCAAAAAAGAAATGAAGGAGTCGGTCCATAAGTTTTCTCCGCCTATCGAAGGAATAAGCTCTAACAATATTGAGTCTTGCGCTAATGAAGTTCGTTCATGGCTAGGGGTTAAAAAAGGATCGCTTAATTTTAAAGAGTGGCGAAAAAGGGCAGAAAAAAAAGGTGTCTTTATTTTTGCCACTAGCGTTTTCCCTGGCTGGTCAAAAATTGAGCCAAGTGTTTTCCGGGGTCTTAGTGTTTATCATGAAACCTTGCCCAAAATTGAAATATCAAGGTTCAGACGTGAAATTGATGAAAATCGGAATATCAAAACTGTGAAAAAAATCGCTAGAAAATTCAAAGTGAGTGACTACGCAACCATTGTAAGACTAAGAGTTCTAAAATTTATTGATCAAAAAACATTCAATAAACTAAAATCCAGCATTGATAAAGAACATGAAATTAGACCGACAAAGTCTCTGCCTATCCCCATCGAAACAACCGAGGCGGCACTTACAAAAGACCACAGGGAACATTCGAAAATTTACAGGTATAAATCGAAGCTGAGCGCAGATAGTCCTGCTAAGAAAATGAACAAAAGGTTGCTCAAACAATACGGTGGAACCTATTTAGAAACTATAATACAGGCCTATTTCAACAAAGACATCACTCTACATAAAGCAAGAAATATGCTTGGACTTAAAAAAACCGACTATATACTGAAATTAATTGAAGATATCGCATGAAATATTGTTTTGACGCCAGTTCCTTCATACATCTCTGGAATGAGGCCTATCCAAAAGGAACATTTCCTACTCTATATGACAAACTAAAAAAACATTCTGAAAAAATAATTTTAATCAAACCCATTTTTTTAGAAATAGAAAAAGAATCAAACCTTATTTTATGGCTTAAACGTATAAGCTTAACTCCTATAGAAATAGCAGAAAAACACACAGTAGCGGCGTTCAATATGAGCAAGAAATACGGAATAGACGACAACACTAATGGAGCTAACGAAAATGATGTGAGATTAATTGCTTTTGCAAAAATGGAAAATTATACTTTAGTTACTGAAGAAAAATATCAAACCCCCCCCACCTGAAAATTTATGGAGCTATAGAATTCCCTTGATTTGCAAAGAGGAAAAAGTTACCTGTATGAAGTTTGTAGAGTTTCTACAAGACAGTGAAATAACGGTCCAGCCCCTCGCCCAAGCATCACCTAGAAAATTCCTGACGATTAAACGTCATATTTATTGAGGTATTCCTCTATGTCTTTATACCAAGGAGTTACCCCTGTTCTATTGGAGGGGAACCTTTCACATGCAGCCGCAAATACGTCTTTGGTTTTGGAGCCAATGAAGCACACAGGTATCCCGCCTTGTTTTTTTATTTTCTGATTGATGGGTTCTATTTTATCAAAAACTGCTCGCAGAGCAAGTGAGTCCCAATACTCTAAATCTCTAACATCAATAATAACTACATCTGATTCCAGCAACGCCAAAAGGGATTTGATGGCATCTTTTAATTCTCCAAATGTGGCATCGTCTACACCATAGCCCACTTCACCAGATAATTGTAAAATCGTACCGACTGAAACATTTTTTTTATCCTTCAATACTTCTTTTTTTATAGTAAGCATTCTCCTCCTCCTACACTTCCGTATTTTCTAATCAATATCTGTGCCAGCATCAATCTTTAAATTAACTTGAATTGTTACTACACCATCATCTGCAACAGAATGTTTTCTTTTGTAATCAAGGAATTCTTTGACTGAATCGCCACAAACATTATCTACTTCACTTGGATCAAAATACTTTCCACCATCATACTCCATATCTATTTTGCAACGAGTTTTTGAGGAGTTCGATTTTGAGGCAACGCTAATCTTTGTCCATGTTTGGTTATGATCAACGATATTTGCCACTTCCTCTACTATCTTCCGACACATTTTTATTACTAAATTTTGGTTTTTAAAAATCTCCCTCGTTCCCCTTAGCATTTCCTTTAATTCTGTAAATTTTTGAGAACTGTGTCGTTTCCCAAACATTTTTGGGTCTTTTTTAAAGTCTGATTTAATCGCTGCCCAACGCTTGCCTCCACTCATCCTTTATTCCTTATCATTAGACAAGAAACGTCATCATTTAGTTCCCTGCACAACAGTTTATCTTCAAAGTTTTTTAGCAACTTTAATAGTAAACCATAAATATTTTCTTTTTTAAATTTGGCAAGAGAAGGAATTTGCACATCCAACTTTTCATCAGAGAATTTATTAAAGTTTTGCAGAAACCCATCTGAGAATGTAATCAGAGTGTCTTTTTTTTCTAGCGTTAAAATATCAACCTCAAATCTTTCTTCCTTTTTCTTATTTCCAACAGGGGGCCACGAAGAGCCGTTAAACACCTCCAGCTTATTTCCCTTACTCCTCAAAACATACGGTCTTGGCATTCCTGCGCAAATTAACTCAAGCCTATCACTTTTTTCATACGCAGTTATAAAAAAAGAACTAGGACTGTCTTGCCACATTTTTTTATTTTGCCCTATGACCTTATTGAGGAACGTATATATTGAATCTGGTCGAGCATGATCTTTCAGCATATTAAGAATAAGTCCGGAGAGTAAAAATAAATAATCCGTATCACGAGATGCTGGTGCTCCCATTCCCGCCGCATCACAGTGTAGTAGGTGCGCCTTTCCCCACGAATTCTTAGCATAGTAGAATATTTTATCGCCAGACAATTTTCGAGGGTAGGAAAAATAAGCAATTTCCCAATGCTTATACACCTTATGAAAGCAAGATTTTTCAAAATCATACCGTGGCACATCCGCTTTTTCATCTTCAAAAAGCTTGAGAATCTTATATCTTAGGGCTTCTGATGCTCTCCCTCCACTTTCCAGCCTAGAAATATGCACCTGCGTAGTCTCAAGCCTTTTTGCTATTTCCTTTTGACTAAGCCTGAGCCTTTTTCGAATATCTTTGAGAGCCTCGGCGATGGTAGGGGCTTTTTTTGTGTCCACTTAAACAAATCCTCTATTTATAATTATACATAAAATTCTCATAATATAGTATAAATGAAAAAATTATATATATAAAAATAGTAATGATATAACTACTTGTTTTTAAACATCTTTTTCTGTATATAGTTTTTGTCATGTATGTATTTTTTAATTTTTTTATAAAATTTCTTTAAAAAACCATACTTTTTTAGAAAAAACACGCTATTTTTTGCATTTTATTCATTAAATTTAAGTAATTTGCTATAAATACAAAATAATATACATAAAAAAATCCACTTTAATTTCAATAGTTTATGCTGTTTAAGTATACTCTACTGTCTGAAAAATCTCTATGTATATACATTAAAATACTCAGTGGTTTTCCATCATGATAATTTGAGTTCATCCGTCACTTTGAGGTTTTCCACAAACCGCGTGTCGTGGCACACAATTACCATTGCTCCTTCAAACTTCTTGATCGCTGCCTCCAAGAATTCAATGTTACCAATATCCAAGTTATTTGTTGGTTCATCAAGAATCAGGAGTTGCGGTGGTGGATCTTGGAGCAATATCTTCGCTAAAGCCGCTCGCATCTTTTCACCACCACTAAGGGTGGCCACAATCTGATTAACTCCGTCGCCTCGAAAAAGAAACTGGGCAAGAAAATTTCGTATTTCACCTATAGGAGTCTGAGTTACCCCTTGAATATTTTCAAGTATGGAGCGGTCTGATTCTAAAATACTGAAGGACTGATCGAGCAAACCAAAAGAAACATCTCCTAAACGGAGATCTCCTCTACTCTCACCCTGTAGTTTTTTGAAACCAGTAATTAGATTGAGCAAAGTGGATTTTCCTGATCCGTTTTCTCCAATCAAGCGCAACCTAGATCGACCTTTTAGCCCATAAGATACATCATCCTTCCAAAGATATTCGGCCCCACTATACTTAAAATTGAATTCTTTTGCCTCAAACACAAGTCGATTCGATGGCAAAAACGTCTTTGGAAATTCTGCATAGATGATATTATTCACCTTCAAGCTGCCGGAGGCCCTCTGAGCATCAGCAACCCTGCTATTGATTGCTTTCTCAGTTTCCACGTTCAACCTTCCTTGCGTTCTCTGCGCTTTCCTCTTCATGTCGCCTTGAATAGCCTTATCGACTCCAGTTCTAAGAGCGGCTTTTTTACCATCTCTTGTCCGCTTCTCTTGACGTTCCAGTTTAATAATACGATCTTGTTTTGATTTCTTTGCTGCTCTTTTTGTCTGGTCCAAACCTTCAAATAACCTATCCCGTTCCGCTCCACTTTCAGCTTTATAGAATTCCCAGTTACCACCAAATACAGTTAAACCGACATTCGATAATTCAAATATAACATCCACATGCTCCAATAATTCACGATCATGGGAAATAACTAAGACACTTCTACGGGTTTGCTTTAGAAAATCATAGACTGAATCAATTATTATCGACATATTAACCTCACCGTTGAACAAAGACGCAATTCAAGGATAAATTTTATGGGAATTAAAACTGGATTTAGTTAGATATGATCATAATAGTCCGATTCAGAGCCGGACCTCTTTATTGTCGCTTATTCGAGCGCTTATTGCAACGGTCCAAAAAAGGGGGAATCCGCTCTTGACTAATTGAGTCATAAATGGTAAAACAATATATTCAAGAGGTATCATTATGAAAAAGTCAATAATAACAGTCATGTGTATCGCTATAACTCTTGCCTCCACTCGAGCCTCCTGTAACACTCCCAACATACCCGGGGAGAAACCCTTCAGAACAGCTATCGTCTTTTCTGGGCTAGTCCTAAACACTGCCTTCTTTTTAGGCATGTTTGACGGAATAGAAACCTCTGCCTCCGGACTGAAAGATATAGACCTTATTATTGGCAGTTGTGGTGGAGCCATTGCCGCTGCCCTTATCAATACTATTCCTGACTCCACAAAACGCTTAGAGTATATAAAAAGTGAAACGTTCCATAAGACATTACTCATAAACCAAGAACGAAATAAGAATACTGGTGAAAGTAAAGTGAATAATGCTGGTATACTAAAACTTGCCAGTATAATTGTTAAGCTGGGATGGGAAGCGTCGGATATAAGGAGCGTGCAAAATAAAATACTTCAAGAGTATAAACAAAGAAAAATCGAGAATACAACAGCAAGCACCACTATAAAGGAATTTTTAAGCAAAAATTCTTCCTCTGGTTCTTCTTCTGGCGAATATACCTATCCCTTTAGTAATAGTCTAGATGCAGATTTCTCGCTTTTAAGATTAGATGATGATGAGTTCGAAAAGTCTAAATACCTAAGAAAGAATTTTAATAAAAATAACATACCTATTATATTAATAGGATCACGCGCTGGTTATAGTAGTATGCAAGATCTCCATAAGACGGGTGGATCCTATCCTGAGCATCTGGGATCCTCTCTCCTCGTCGGTATGAAACGCTTCACAGAAATATTACTTACAGATAAACATACAGCAAGTAAAATACCGAAAAATTTTAAATCATTCATTGGCTCTACTCAACCAATGAGCGCTATTCGTGAAAATGTGGCGATTATATCTGACCTCACTTTAGCACAAGCTGTACGTATATCAGTTTCCGATCCCATACTAATCGGACCTGTGGAAATTGAAAATAACCATTATCTAACTGGCGCCGTTAATCTATATCCAATTAATATTGCAGAGTCTCTAGCAGATAAAGTAGTAACGCTCTATCCATATTCCTTTCCTTTTTATGCGAATTGGACTATGTTATCCGCATTCAAATTTGATACAAATAAAATTCGTTACGACATAATAGAGAAGAATTCTAACGTAAATTACTGGGTAGACATGAGTGACCTAACTGATACAGCACCACGCATGACCCCTGGGGTAGAATACATTTCTTTTCAATGGAACGTTCCCGAAAATTACGACGATTATAAAATAATTGTAGAGAAACAATATGCCTATGGTTTTAATCGTTCCGTGGAATCTCTAAACTATAAAGATAGCAAAAGCCATATTAGAAACCGCCTAGAAGAACCATAATTATTACAAATTGAACCAAACACATGCATTTTTGTGCCCAAGAATTTATTCCTGCGTGATTTAAGCGTGATTCAGATGGTTAATATAAGGTAACTAGGGGTCTCCTAACTTGATGGTGTGCGCACCGCTTCCTGACCATTTTACTTAGATGAGACATAGGTACCAACTTTCAGTAAGATTAAATTGTAAAAGCTTAATTTTATTAAAAGAAAGGACACCTATGTCTCCAGAAAATCATCTCGTAAATCGCTTCATTTTGCCAGACTTGAAGTTCAAAAAATTCATAAAACAATCTAACAAGACGTTTCTCTTCTTCTGCGTTAAGAAGAGCCAATGGGAAGTATCGTAATGAACTCCTTTATGACTTCAGGCAATCGTCTTGCGCAACAACTGTTGCTAAAAAGCTAAGATGCTCCACCTCTTTTGTGACTTACACTGTGAATGAAAGGCTTGAGCTTGAACTTAGAAAGTCAAGGAACGCTCCTTGGTCTAAAACAGTCTTAATTGATGAGCATGCTTTTGGTCGCAATAAGAAATTCAGGATAAAAGATTTTGTTACTTGCTTTGTCGATAATCCTCGTCGATGCCTAAGAGAAATGGCATCTGGTCGTAATCATACTGATCTTTATGAAGCTATTAAACACATCCCTGGGAAAGAAAATGTATCTCATGTTGTTATTGATATGAGTGCAAACTATAAAAATTTTGCAGAAAGTTATTTCACAAATGCTCGTATTGTTGTTGATAAGTTTCATGTTTTAAGACTTCTCTTAAGGAACGGGAGAGATTTAAAAACCTATCAAAAAAGGGCGATTGGAAGATTTTGTAGAGAAAACCCTACCCTTGGTGAGGTCTATAATTTCAAAGAGCGAATAAATAACTTTTATAGAATAAAAGGCTTCAATCAAGCATCAAGAATTTTAACAAAGATCACTGATGATATGGCCTTATCCAAAATAAAAGAGATTAGAACGATGCGTAGAACAGGTCTCACCAATGCTCGTATTAAAGGATTCAATCGAAAGTGTAAGCTCCTTCAGCGGCAGGCATACGGTTTTCAAAACTTTGAGAACTATAGGCTGCGAGCACTCTACAAATGTAGTTAGGGCCAGAACTAGATGCCTTTGAAGGGCCTAAGGTTCGTTTTGGAGTATAGGAAGCACTGATTTTAAAAAATCAGCTGGATAGCTTTATCTTAAATCCTATAAATATGTTGAAAATGACTATAAATCATGCGATATCCATGAACAGAAACTGAAAGTTGTTACTCGTGTGAGCCTCTAGGACTGTGTTTTGGAATGACTTCCACCATTAACTTTAGAGACCCCTTTATTCCACATTGTGTGTGGCGGAGAGGGAGGGCTCGACCCACTACAGGAAACCCCCTCCAGGGATTTCCCTGCGTAGGCTCCCCTACGCAATTTAAAAAATCATCAAGGATTTTTTTCCCCTCACTAGTTCCTCGCTAGCTCGGAACCAGCGCGGGTCATTGCTCCGCGTTCGAATCCCTCTGCTTATTTTGTATGTGTGGGTGCTAGGGTTTGAAAGGTTCAACTACTCCACATTGTCATATTGGCGGAGAGGGAGGGCTCGACCCACTACAGGAAACCCCCTCCAGGGATTTCCCTGCGTAGGCTCCCCTACGCAATTTAAAAAATCATCAAGGATTTTTTTCCCCTCACTAGTTCCTCGCTAGCTCGGAACCAGCGCGGGTCATTGCTCCGCGTTCGAATCCCTCTGCTTATTTTCCTATGTGTGGGTGCTAGGGTTTGAAAGGTTTTTATTCCACATTGTGTGTGGCGGAGAGGGAGGGATTCGAACCCTCGGTACGGTTGCCCGTACGCATCCTTAGCAAGGATGTGCATTCGGCCACTCTGCCACCTCTCCCATTTTTTCCTGCCGTCATACTCAAGTGGCACGCGAGAGAGGAGTCGAACCTCCGACCTACAGATTCGTAGTCTGTTGCTCTATCCAGCTGAGCTACTCGCGCATGCGGCTCTCTTTTTATCAATAGCCCATAGTGCAGTCTTTTTGCAAGATTCGCGTTGTATTGCCCTAGCTTTTCTTCCCACTTCCCTTAACCGCCAAATTTAGTTATAGTACCCCCTTAGAGTAGTGGTTTGGAGGGCATGCCATCTACGCAGGTGGCAACGCAGGGTTTTTCATGAAAGTCAATCCGAATATTTTTCGTGCATACGACATCCGCGGCATCGTGGAAAAGGACATAACACAGGAATTTGCCTACCGGCTTGGGCGAGCATATGCGAAATGGGCCACCCTTAAAAAAGCAGAAATCACCGTTGGTCATGACACCCGCTCAACTGGAGAAAAATACTACCACGCCTTAATCGCAGGCTTACGCGATGGAGGAATCCAAACCCATGCCCTAGGAATGGTAACCACCCCCATGGTTTATTTCTCCATGTTTCACTTAAATCTTGAAGGCTCCATCGTAGTTACAGGATCCCACAACCCAGCCAACTACAATGGCTTTAAAATTTCCATTGGACAAACAACCATATTAGGGGACGACATCCAAGCACTAAAAAAAATAATCGAAAGCGACAATACCCCCTACACACCCACACCCACTAAAGACATAAAAAAGCTGGATATTTTTCCAGCATACTCCACATACATTACAGAAAATATTACTCTCTCCCGTCCCCTACACATTGTTGTGGATGCTGGAAACGGAGCCACAGGCCCATTCACTTCAGCCATTTATGAAAAACTCGGCTGCAAAGTAACTTCAATGTACTGTGAGCCAGACGGGAACTTTCCCAACCATCCAGCAGACCCCTCAGTCGAGGAAAATTTAAAAGACTTGAGGAAAAAAGTAAAAGAGACTGGCGCCGATGCCGGTTTTGCCTTTGACGGAGACGGGGATCGCATTGGCGTTGTGGACAATAACAGCAACATTCTCTGGGGCGACCAACTAATGATTGTTTTTTCCCGCAGCATCTTATCAAAAAACCCAGGTGCTATAATTATATCAGAGGTTAAGTGCTCAAAAAATCTTTATGCAGAAATAGAAAAACTTGGCGGCAAGCCCATAATGTGGAAGACGGGTCACTCCATAATTAAAAAGAAAATTAGAGAAACTGGTGCCCTTCTAGCTGGAGAAATGAGCGGTCATATTTTCTTTGCTGATCGTTTCTTTGGCTTCGACGACGGAACATACGCTGGAGCTCGGTTTCTGGAGATACTTTCCAACACTAAAGAGGACTCATCTAAACTGCTGTCCAATGTACCAAAAACATACTGCACTCCAGAGATAAAAATTGATGTTGACGATCTCAAGAAAAAAGCTATCGTAGATAAACTAATAACTCGACTACAGAACAAGCATGAAGTCATAATCATAGACGGCGTTCGAGTTACATTTGACGACGGTTGGGGGCTTGTTCGACCATCCAACACCGAACCAAAAATAGTTATGCGCTTTGAAGCGGACACTCCACAAAGACTGACAGAAATTAAATCCTATATAGAATCTGAATTAAATACCGTTATGGCTAAACATTTATGACAAAAAAAAATAAAATTGAAGATTATATTGTTATCAAACGTGCAAGAGAGCATAATTTGAAAAATATTTCCGTTGACATACCCAAAGAAAAATTTGTGGTAATCACGGGACTTTCTGGATCTGGAAAATCTTCTTTAGCCTTTGATGTAATATATGCGGAAGGACAACGTCGTTATGTGGAAAGCCTCTCCACTTATGCACGAAAGTTTTTAGATCAATTCACAAAGCCCGCTGTGGATTCCATTGAAGGATTATCTCCAGCCATTTCAATTGAACAGCGAGGAGTGAATAAAAACCCAAGATCCACCGTCGGCACTATTACAGAAATCTATGATTATATGAGACTTCTCTTTGCAAAAATTGCTATTCCCTATTCCCCAGTAACAGGAAAGAAACTATCTTCCCAATCCCCGGAAAAAATCTTGGAAAGAATAATGGCCCTAAAGGAAAATACCAAAATACAAATTCTCGCTCCCATTGTTTTAGAGAAAAAGGGCGAGCACAGAAAAGAAATAGCCTTTGCTCAAAGCGCTGGTTATACAAGGGCAAAAATAGATGGAAAAACCATAAACCTAGATGAAGACACCTATTTAGATAAAAATAAAAAGCATAATATTTCCATAATTATCGACCGTATAACTATTAAAAAAAATATTGAACGTAGACTCGCCCAGTCCATAAAATCCACCCTAAAACAAACTTCAGGTCTCTTGACCGTGGAACTTCTAGACAGTGGAGAAGAAATAAAATTTAACACGAGATTTTATTGTCCAGAGAGTGGAATGAGTTTTCCAAAACCAGAACCTCGTTTGTTCTCCTTCAATAGCCCAGTCGGTGCTTGTGAAAAATGTAATGGTCTTGGTTATAGAACTAGATTCGACCCCGACCTCATCATACAGGACAAAACGAAATCTATTTTAGGTGGTGCACTGGAAGCCTGGTCAGGGAAAAGTGCAAGCCAGCTAACTCCACAGATGCAAATACTGGAAACGCTTAGTCATCACTATAGTTTTGATTTAAAGATGCCCTATTACAGACTCAGCGATAAAATAAAAACCATGCTTTTCTTTGGGAGTGGCAAGGATGAGATTCAATTTAAAATAAAGGGACGTACCTCCACCTACCGCTCTTTGCAAAAATTTGAAGGAGTAATAAACGAATTTAAAAGAAAATATAAAAACGCTAACTCCATAGAAGAGTCGTTCTACGAAAAGTTTTTATCTAAAATGTCTTGCTCTTCCTGCAAGGGAGCTCGCCTAAAGCCGGAAACACTTGCTTTTAAAATAAATAAAAAAAGTATCGCAGAAATAAACCTAATGCCCGTGGATTCGTTAAAAGAATTTATTTCCTCCATTACATTAAGCGAAAAGGAAAAGAAAATTTCCTCGGATATGGTAAAAGAAATATCTGCTCGCTTGGTTTTTTTAAGCTCCGTAGGTCTAAACTACCTTTCCCTATCTCGACCCGCAGCCACTCTCTCCGGTGGAGAAATTCAAAGGGTGCACCTTGCCACTCAAATTGGAAGCTCTATCACTGGAGTTCTCTACGTTCTAGACGAACCCTCCATTGGCCTGCACCAACGAGATAACAACCTTTTATTAAACTCACTAAACACTCTCAAATCCAGAGGTAACTCTGTTATCGTCGTGGAACACGACAGGGAAACAATCGAGGCCGCAGACTTTATTATAGACATGGGCCCAGGTTCTGGCATCAACGGTGGAAACATTATGTTTGTCGGCACGCCCAAACAACTTGAAAAATGTAAGAAAAGTGTCACTGGCGCCTATCTAAGAGGAAGCAAGAAAATAACCCATGCAAAGAAAAAAAGAAAATCTAATACAAAAATATCTTTAATCGGTTGTCAACAAAACAACTTGAAAAATATTTCCATAGATATACCTCTAGAACAACTCATTTGTTTTACTGGGGTCTCTGGTTCGGGAAAATCTTCTTTGGTAATTCAAACCCTGGTTCCTGCCATTAAAAATTTGGTGTATAGGAGAAAACACCGGAGCACAAGTTTAGAAAGAATTACAGGTTTAGAAAATATTGATAAAATTATCAATGTGGACCAGTCGCCCATTGGCCGTAGTCCACGCTCCAACCCAGCCACCTATTCCGGACTGTTAACTCATATACGAAACCTCTTAGCAAAAACAAAAGAGGCTAGCATCCGAGGATACAAGCAGGGGCGATTTTCTTTTAACGTAAAAGGAGGACGATGTGAAACCTGTGAGGGTGCTGGACATATCAAAGCAGAGATGCATTTTTTGCCAGATATATTTATTCCTTGTCATATCTGTAATACTGCTCGCTTCAACCGGGAAACCCTCACTGTTCGCTATAAGGGCAAAAATATTGCTAATATTTTAGATATGACCATAGAGGAAGCTCTGAAGTTTTTTTCCACTATCCCTGCCATAGAAAAATATTTAAAAATCTTATCCGATATTGGTTTGGGCTATATAAAACTAGGACAATCGGCAACAACTCTCTCCGGCGGGGAAGCCCAACGCATGAAATTAGCCAAGGAACTATCCAAGCGCCCAACGGGAAAAACTATTTATGTATTGGACGAACCCTCCACAGGGCTGCACTTTGCCGACATTGAAACTCTTTTAAAAGTACTCCATAGGCTGGTGGATCGGAAAAACACCGTTATTATCATTGAACACAACCTTGATATTATTAAGCATGCGGACTATATCATCGACATGGGACCAGAGGGAGGAAACCTGGGTGGAGAAATCGTAGCCCAAGGAACCCCTAAGGAAATAATCAAAAGTAAAAAGAGCTATACAGCTAAGTATCTTAAAGAATACCTATAGGGGGGTGCGGCCGCTTTTTATGCGGCTCCCTTTTGCTGTTTTATTACTGTTTTGCTTCTATTACATCGTAATAGAGATCAACCATGCGAAAATCGCAAGGGACTCTACGAAAGCAATTCCAAGAATCATTGGCGTTTGGATCTGAGCCGCTGCGCCTGGATTTCTTGCAATACCCTCTAGTGCTGCAGCAACAAGCTTACCCTGTCCTAGAGCTCCACCAAGGGCTGCCAGTCCTATACTTAGTGCTTTTGCCACATAAAATAGCCCAGGCTTTTCTCCCTCTGCAACTGCTTCTTCAGCAAACGCTAGGAACGGGATAAAAAATACTGTGGCTCCTGCTAGTATCATCGTCATTTTTTTCATATTCGTATCTCCTTTTTTTAGTCTTTTTCAGTTTTAGTCAATGCGCTGTCTCTCTCGCCATAACAATATACACCATTGTAAGCAAACTAAAAACAAATGCTTGAATAAAACAAATCAAAAATCCTAGAAAATAAAACGGTATGGGTATGATGAGGCCAAAGGGAGCCAAATCCGTCATTACATTTAAAATCATGTGGTCTCCTTGCATATTTCCTGATAGTCGCAATCCTAAAGAGAGGGGGCGAACCATATGGCTTATAATTTCAATGGGTAAGAGGAGCCAGGCCATATACCAAACGGGCCCTAAAAAATGCTTTAGATAGGAAAGCCCTCCGCTCCGTATGCCCTCGATATTATAATAAAAGAAAACAAAGAGACCACAGGCAAGTGTCTTATTCATATTGTCCGTTGGTGGTGTGAAGCCGGGGATAAGTCCCAGCAAATTACTGAAAAGAATATATAAAAAAATCGTTCCCACTAGAGGAAAGTACCTTTTTCCATCTTTTCCAAGAACACGCTCGCACATACTTAAAAGACCTTCTGCGACCATTTCAAAGGCATTTAAAAAACTAAGCTTCCTGTCTGGTACAAGGACGTTCCCAACAGAAGCCAACCTGAGACGTGCGATTCCAGCGAAAGAAAGTAAAATTATGGCAACGGAGGACGACCCCAGCAAGTGCACGGGTAAGACCTCTGAAAAGGGGAGATAATTAAACCAATTAAAATGATGTTCCATAATAGCTATTTCTCATTTTGCACTTTACAGTACACAATTACTCTACGAATAGAAAGACCCAAACCCAAGAAAGCTCCAAAAATACCAAGATAGGTCTCAATTTCTGTGCTGCCTAAAAAGGAATCTAAGAAAGAACCCAGCCAGGAGTTTAGCCAAAAGCCCCCTGCCACATAACAGAAGATTTCCACCGAAAGTGCTCCAAAGGCAGCCATTTTTTTTGTCCACGTCGGGTCTAATAGCATGATTTTCCTCTATTCCTCTTTAACAAGGACATATTATTCATGGCATTATATCTGTTTTTTTGCCACCTCATCGGCTCCTCCTCGTACCAAGAGCAAAATGAAAAAGTGCTCCTAAAAAAGCAGCTAGTCCCATCATAAGTCCCGTGGCTGTTTCCTTGGGTAACCAATATATAGAGGAGAGTAGAAGGATCAAACATAACGCTTTACCCAAAAGTAGGAAAATAAAGCTTCCTCGCCCCTGTTTCCCATCCTTTGCGAGCTCACTTACTAAACCTATGGTGAGTTGGAATAAAGTAGCCAGAACGAGAACGCCGGAGAGTATAATTCCCACTTGGTAGAGGGGGTGGATCGCTAGGGATATGAGGCTAATACATAGAACCCAGATGGATAGAATGCGCCAAAATCGTCGCTGTTCCTCTTTTTTTTGCACTTATTTGCCTACCTTTGGCGAAAAATTTTTCTTCGTTTAATTTTTTTCATCTTCAACATAACCACGGAAGGAACAGGATAGGTATTTTTAATGCCTGCAAATAGATCGTAGGCTTTATCTAAATTATCTAACTCCTCATAGCAGGAAGCTAGGCCAAATGAAATAAAGCTTCTTTGCTCTTCACTTTGTTTTTCATTTTTTAAGAGTTTTTTATATTGTTTTACCGCATATTTACAATTCCCATTGGAACTCATGGCGTTGGCTATTGCTAGCTTTGATTTTTTGGCATATTTACTTTCAGGATATAGCTTAGCCAACCTACTAAAAACTTTTATGGAATTATCAAACATCGACAGTAGAAAAAAGGATCTTGCTATACGGTACAAAAAGAAATCTTTTTCTACTTTTGACGAAAAATCTTTCAACAAAATTTTATAATTTCTTATGGCTAGCCTATAATTTTCAAATTTCTCAAAATACATGGCCGCAACTATTTTTCTAACACGAAACGAAAATTCCTTATTTTTTGTTTTTTCCAACAGGCGCTCGTATGCTTTTAAAGCAATCAGTGGTTCTTTTGTATAAAGATGGCGAATAGTTGCTACTCTATACAAAGACTCCAGCCCTAGTGTAGATCCCTGATCTTTTTCAAAAATTTTTTGAAACTCATGGGCAGCTCCCTCATATTTTTTATCCTTAAAGAGTTGCTCTGCCAGTTCAAACTGGTTTTGAGAACTGTTAATATTACAGGCTGTGAGAGTAAAGAGAATGAAAAGAATTGAAACAATTTTCGTCTGTTTACTTTTCATCGGTTTCTTTTTCGACTATGGGCTGAACAGCCATCAATTTTTCCGTTGGCTTTAAGCGAACAAGACGAATGCCCTGAGTATTTCTGCCAATAGTGGATATTTCTTTCATTCTTGTTCGAATGATTTGCCCCGTGTCCGTAATCATCATTAAATCGCTGGAATCATTGACTGCATGTATGGCCACCACAGGTCCATTTCTTTCTGAAACTTTCATATTAATGATCCCCTTGCCTCCCCGGCTTTGAAGACGATATTCCGATGCTTTTGTCCGTTTTCCATATCCATTTTCTGCCACGGAGAGAATATCAATTTCTTCTGTCTTACCAATAACAGTCATTCCAACTATGGCATCCTTTGGAGAGAGGGACATGCCCCTAACTCCGGCGGCTGCTCTACCCATGGGTCGTATATCTTTTTCATGGAATTTTATAGCAAGCCCATTCTGAGAGCCTAAAATAATGTAGCTGTCTTCCTTTGTATAAATCGCATTCACCAATGCGTCTTGGGCGTTGATGGTAAGGGCATTGATACCTCCTGGTCGCGGATTGGAGAAGGCGGAAAGAGTTGCTTTTTTCACTGTTCCTTTTCTTGTGGCCATTACTATAAATCCTGGAGTGTTAAAGTCATCGACGGGAAGAACAGAGCAAACTTTTTCTTCTTTGGATAATCTAAGAAGATTCACTATGGCTTTTCCTCTAGCTATCCTGCTAGATTCCGGTATTTTGTGTGCTTTTAACCAGTATACCCTACCTAAATTGGTAAAGCATAAGATATAGGATTTAGTTTTTGCCATGAAGATATCTTTCACAAAATCTTCACCTTTCATGGCCATTCCCTTAATTCCTTTTCCACCTCTGCGTTGAGCAGTGTACAATTCCGGAGAGTTCCGTTTGATATAACCTTGACTAGAGATGGTGATAATCATTTCCTCGTCCTGGATCATATCTTCTTCTTCTATACTTTTAACTTCGCTTATTATCTCTGTTCGTCTTGGAATACCATATTTATCCTTTATCTCCTTACATTCTTCTTTTATGATGTCCAAAATCATTTTTTCAGTGGAAAGAATTTTTTTATAGTATTTAATTTTATCATTTAATTCTGAAAATTCTTTTTCTAAGTTGCTTGTTTCCAGACCTGTCAGTCTTTGAAGACGCATATCTAAAATAGCTTTTGCTTGTATCTCTGTGAAGCTAAAACTTTTCATAATCGCTTGCCGCGCATCTGCTCCATTTTTTGATTTTTTTATCAAAGCAACAATGGCATCCACATTACTAATAGCTTTAAGTAAGCCACCCACAATGTGTAGTCTTGCCTCTGACTTTCGTAACTCAAAAGCTGTCCTTCGTACCACCACTGTTTTTCTATGCTGTATGAAGAAATCAATAATTTCTTTTAAGTTTAAGACCCTTGGTTGCCCATTATGTAATGCCAATAGAATAATGCCAAAGCTGTCTGAAAGCTGGGTCAACTTATACAGACAATTGATAATAACTTCTGTATTTTCCCCTTTTTTAACATCAATAACAACTCGCATGCCCTTTCGGTTGGACTCATCTCTAATGGCACTAATTCCTTCTACTTTCTTCTCTTTGTAGAGAGAGGCTATTTTTTCTATTAACTTTGCTTTATTTACTTGATAGGGAAGTTCCGTGATAACAATTTTATCTTTTTTTCCCTCTTCAACATGAACTTTTCCTCTAATTTTAATAATTCCGCGACCATTCCTATACGCATTTGCAATTCCTTCTGAACCAGTTATGTAACCTCTTGTGGGAAAGTCCGGGCCTTTTATGATTTTCATCATGTCCACTATTGTGGATTCCGGGTGACCAATAGTGTAAGTAATAGCGTCCAACACCTCTGACAAGTTATGGGGTGGAATATTTGTGGACATACCAACAGCAATACCAGATGAACCGTTTACCAGTAGGTTTGGCGTTCTTGCGGGCAGGACACTTGCTTCAATAGTGGAGCCGTCATAGTTAGGTACAAAATCTACAGTTTCCTTTTCAATGTCGGCCAAAAGCTCGGAAGCAATTCTGCTCATTCTCACTTCTGTGTATCGCATGGCTGCTGCGGAGTCTCCGTCTATGGAACCAAAGTTTCCTTGTCCATCTATGAGTACATGGCTCATGCTAAACGATTGTGCCATTCGAACAATGGCATCATAAATTGCAGTATCTCCATGGGGATGGTATTTTCCCATAACATCACCAACCACACGTGCAGATTTTTTATAGGGTCGATTCCATTGGTTCCCTATCTCATGCATTGTATATAGTATTCTTCGGTGTACTGGTTTTAAGCCGTCACGCAAATCGGGAAGTGCTCTGCCAACAATTACACTCATGGCATAGTCCAAATAGGAAGTATGCATTTCTTTTACAATGTTTACGTCTGTAATGTTTGCTTGCTTTTCTGTCATAATTTAAACATCCAAATTCTTTACTTTTAAAGCATTTTCGTGAATAAATTGACGACGAGGTTCTACTGCATCTCCCATCAACACACTAAAAATTTGATCGCTATCCACAACATTTTCTATTATAACTCTTAACAACATTCTTTTTTCAGGATCCATGGTTGTTTCCCAAAGTTGCTCTGGGTTCATTTCACCAAGTCCCTTATACCGTTGAACATACATTCCTTTTTTTGCGAGTTTAAGAAGTTTTTCTGTTAATTCAAAAATATCGACTGCTTCATTTGCATGGAGATCTTTGGACAAATTCTCATCCACAATTTCTTCCATATCGATTTTTTCTTTACCCTCAGATTTTTTATAATTTTTTGAATCCAATGTATGAATTAGAAAAGAACCTTCTACGAAAATACCAATATTATTTATCAATCGCTGTATATTACTATACTCCGTGGAATTTATAAAATTTCTATCAATGTTTGTTTCTCTTTTAATTCCATGAACAACGGTGGAAATTTTTAAACAATGGCTACTATGCTCGCTATCGTATTTTATTTCTGGCTCTATATAATCCGCACCTTTCAAATAACGGCTTTCTTTTATTCTTTTAAACAAATCATTTAATTTTTCTTTCGATTCTAAAATCTTCTCATCTATTTTCCCCCCTATAAATAGGGCCTTTATAATATTTAAATCCATTTTAAAGGTTAATTTATTCAACTCTTCCTGCAATTTCAAGGTTGAGTTTAAAACACTGGATAGTAAAGATCCCTGCATTTCTTTATTTTTATGGGTAACCCCCACGGAATCATTCGCTGTTTTAACAAGATGATCATTTAATTCTATATCATCTTTTAAATAAAGTTCTTTGTTGCCTTTTTTTACTTTATACAAAGGAGGTTGAGCGATATATAAATATCCTCGTTCTATTAGTTCTGGCATCTGCCGATAAAAAAATGTCAATAGCAAGGTTCGGATATGTGATCCGTCCACGTCCGCATCTGTCATAATAACTATTTTATGGTAGCGAAGTTTAGAAATATCAAAATTGTCTTTTCCAATGGAAGTTCCAATTGCCGTTATAAGAATTTTAATTTCCTCAAACCCCAACATTTTATCAAATCGTGCTTTTTCAACGTTTAATATTTTTCCTTTTAAGGGAAGCACGGCCTGGTATCTTCTTTCTCTTCCCTGTTTCGCACTACCACCAGCAGAATCTCCCTCTACAATATAAAGTTCGGAAACGGCTGGGTCTTTTTCTTGGCAGTCTGCCATTTTTCCAGGCAAACCTCCAAGATCAATGGCAGATTTTCTACGGGTAAGTTCTCGTGCCTTACGAGCAGCTAGGCGTGCTGATTTTGCTTGCAGTACCTTTGCTATAATTCTTTTTGCTGTTGAGGGATTTTGTTCAAGAAATATTTTAAACCGCTCATTTAGCATTGTTTGGACAATGCCCTCTATCTCTGAATTTCCCAATTTTGTTTTTGTTTGTCCTTCAAACTGTGGGTTTTGTACCTTTACGCTAATAACAGCTGTTAATCCCTCTCGTATATCTTCACCGGTAGGCATTTCTTTTTCTTTACTAAATAACTTGCTGTTTCTTCCATAGCTATTAATTACACGAGTTAAGGCTGTTTTAAATCCAGATAAATGGGTTCCCCCATCATGAGTATGAATGTTGTTTGCATAAGACAATATATTTTCGCTGTAACCGTCACTCCATTGGAAAGCTAAATCCAACTCTACTTCATCTTTACTTCCATTAATGGTAATAATTTCATCATGCCATTTTCCTTTTGCCTTATTTAAATATTTTACATAAGAAGAAATTCCACCCTCATAGTAAAATTCAAAATTATTTCCCGTTCTCTCATCAACTAGAAATAATCTAATTTTTTTCATTAAAAAGGCAAGCTCTCGAAGACGACTAGCTAGAGTGTCTTTATTATATTCTATCTCGGAAAATATATCTTCATCTGGAGTGAATGTAATTAAGGTTCCCGTTTTATCTGTTTTTCCTATAACAGAAAATTTAGATGTTGGTTTTCCTTTGGAAAATCCCTGTTCAAAAACTTTTCCGTGCTGGTAAACCTCAACCCTTAGTTCTTTGGAAAGGGCATTGACAACAGCAGCACCCACTCCGTGCAATCCTCCAGAAACTTTATAGGCACTATCCTCGTCGTTAAATTTTCCACCTGCATGGAGCTTTGTGAGAACAACTTCCACTGCGCTCACACCAGAGGAGTGCTCTCCAGTGGGAATTCCTCGCCCATTATCGGAAACGGAAATGGAGTTATTGGGATGAATGGTAATATGAATCTCTGAACAATACCCTGCAAGGGCTTCATCAATGGAGTTATCTACAATTTCCCAAACTAGGTGATGGAGACCACGAGCAGTGGTATCCCCTATATACATAGCCGGTCGCTTTCGCACTGCCTCCAGTCCTTCTAAAATCTTAATTTTATCGGCTGAATACTCTGTATTTATTTGCTCTCCCATGAATACCTATTGTGCACTTTTTCTTCCTTTTTTGTAAGGTCTATGTGCTCAAAAGGAGAATCTATTTCTCTTAATAGATCCATAGGTAGCTCTGTGGCTGTCATAATGACCTGTGAGTCTCCTTGCCTCAAAAAATGTACCAAAGCCCTGCGCCTTGTATGATCCAGCTCTGAGGAAATATCGTCGATGAGTAAAATGGGATTCCTTTTATGCTGAGCTTTAAAAATGACTGCCTCTGCTAAACGCAGGGCCAATACTGCCGTTCGCTTTTCTCCCTGAGAAGCATAATTTTTTAATTTTTTTCCGTCTAGGGTTAGTATAATTTCATCCCTATGGGGTCCCACAGATGTGGTGCATCGTAAAATATCCTTTTCTAAGTTTTTGGCGAGTTCCTTCCATAGAAAATCTTCTATATTTTCAAGATTCTCGATCGTATCTCTATTATTAAAAAAGTATGTTGCTTCCAGGCGATGACTTTTTCCCGATATTTTTTCATAGTACTTGTTCCATTCCAATTCCAATACCTTTAACCCCTTACTGCGGCTTTTTATTAAAAAGGACGCAAATTGAACGAATTGTGTGTCCCAGGCGTTTATGTTTTTCTCTATTATTGACTTTTTCCTTAGTTCTCCTTTATTTTCCTTTAAAAGCAAGTTTCGTTGGAATAAAACCTTTTTATATTTACGAAGGACATCGCCATAAATAAAATCCAAATTGGATAAAAAGTTATTTAAAAAGACTCTTCTTTCTAAACTACCCCCTTCGATGATTTCATGATCTCCTGGAGAAAAAACTATAAATGGAAGAGTTTTTAACATTTCTTTTTGTCGAGTTTGTTTTTTCTGATTTAAAAAAATATTTTTTCTACTTGCACTGATATTGATCTGTACCTTGTTTGTAAGTCCATCTTCTTCTACCTCACCCTGTAATGTGGACATATCTTTTCCCGTATGAATAAAATCTTCATTTTTTCCAAAACGAAAGGAACGGGTGGACCCTAAAAAAGAAACAGCCTCTAGGATAGAAGTTTTTCCAATACCATTAGGGCCTGTTATTATAGTAAGTTTTTGTTCCAGTGGAAAAGCTATTTCTGAATAGACCCTAAAATTTTGAATGCGAACTTCTTTTAAGAACATTAAAAACTACAAGCGCATGGGCATCAGGACACAAAAATATCCTTCATTACCAGAAATTTTAATTACGCCAGATTTTTTTGAATCATTTAAAAACAAAGTTGCCTTTTCCCCAGAAAAACCATTTATACTATCCATCAAGTATTTTAAATTAAATCCTATTTCCATGGAATCTCCTGTAAACCCAACCTTTATTTTTTCCCTAGCAGTACCCATATCTGGATTGCTTGTTGATATTTCCATTTCATTTTTACTAATGGATAGTTTTATCGCATTCGTCTTTTCACTTACTAGTAAAGACATTCGTCGTAAGGCCACTAATAACTCTTCCTTGTTCATTTCAACCTCAAGTAAACTTTTCTCTGGAACTACTTTCTTATAATCAGGAAAATTACCTTCAATCAAACGTACGTATAAATTCGTGTCTCCAGAATTAAAAATTAAATGATTATTTTTCAGGAAGACCATCCAGTTTTCATTATTGATGTCTAAAAGTTTTTTTAATTCTTGGGCACCTTTTCTTGGAATAATAATTCCCTTTTCCCAAAAGTTTGGAACAGTCTCAAATAACTCTTTTTCACAATAGGTTAAGCGGTGACTATCTGTAGCTACCATAAAATATTTATTGCCTTTGCCCTTATCCAAATAAATACCATTCAAGTGATAACGGGTTTCATCGGTAGAAACAGCAAACAATGTGTGGCTCAACATTTCTTCTAATGGCTTTACATAAATGGGGACAGCCTTGGTCATAGAAAAATCGGGGAGTGTGGGAAAATCTTCTGGTGAACAACCCATAATATTAAAATTAGCTGCTCCACAGTTTATGGAGACCCAATAATTCTCCTTGGATAGAATCTCCACTTCCTCATCGGGAAGCTCTTTCATAATTTCGAAAAACCTTTTTGCAACAATAGTAAAACAACCCTCTTCACTAACTTCTACGGGAATGGAAGTTTCTACTGAAATATCTAAGTCCGTGGCTCTCATGGTTAGTCTTCCATCACTTGCCTGTAGATAAATATTTTCTAAAATAGGGGCTGTGGTACGACGCACAGTTACAGAGACTACCCTCTGTAACCCTTTTAGGAACTCTTTTTTCGGTGCTTTTATATGCATAATTTTTTTCCCCTCTTTAGGCTTTTTACCCCATCTTCTACTAAAGTTTAATCTTTATTAAAATTTAATGGTTGTTATAGGCAATGTGGATATGTGGATAAGCAAAAAATATAATAAATAATAGGGACTTATCCAAAAAATGGGGAAAAAATGCTCTTGGATAATAAGTATACAATTGTGAGTAAGCTGACAGCATATAGAAAAATAGAAAGATTCACATGGATATCCAGAATTTATATGTGGATAAAAACGAAAAGCCCGAGTTTTTCATTTCTCTTTTCAGAAAAAAGGCTCCAAAGGAAAGCATTTTCCACTTTATCCACAAAAAGAAAGTTTTTCCTCCAGTATAGAGTCCGTATAGAGAAGAAAAGGCTGTGGTTTTTGGGGAATACTAACCTAAGTAATTAAAAGTAAAGAAGAAAATAGGAGGATTTTTATTTATTTAGCAGGGCATAAATGTGGTGAAAAAGTCGGCCCAATGGCAAAAAAAGGAAGGATATCCATACAAAAAGAAAGATATAAAGAGGATATCCAGAATGTATCTACAATGGGAATTTGCTTTTATAGTTGGAGCTTATTTTGGATACTTTCAATGGAATGACTAAGTTCGCTGTCGGACTCTTTTTCTTTTTCAATTTTACGTATTGCATAAATAACCGTGGAGTGATCCTTTCCTCCAAAAAAAGAGGCAATCTCCGACAATGTTTTTTCCCCATGCTTTCGAATTAAATACATGGCGATTTGACGCGGTTTTGAATATTTTCTTGCCCTGGATCGAGAATCCAAGTCCGAAGGAGAAATTTTAAAGTACTCACAGACCCCATCCTTTATGGATAGAACACTGGTCATCTTTTTTTGATTGTGATGGAAAAGTTCGGAAAGAATTTCCTTGGTTGTCTCCAATGTAATCTCAGTTCCGTTTATGGAAGCCTCAGCTTCTAGGCGAGTTAACGATCCTTCCAACTCCCTAATATTATTTTTTATATTGGAAGCAATGGTATGGCAAACGTCATCGGGCAAATATAAATCATCTTGTTCTGCCTTGGCCCTGAGAATGGAAATTCGTGTTTCTAAATCTGGAAATTTTATGTCGGCAACAAGCCCTTGTTGGAGTCGGGAAATGAGTCGCGGTTCTAAACCAACAAGCTCACTGGGTGGCTGGTCGCTAGTAACAATTACTTGAAAGTGGGATTCACAAAGATAATTGAATGTATAGAAGAGCTCCTCTTGGGAACGAGTCTTTCCACCAAGGAACTGTATATCGTCGATAAGGAAAAGATCAAACTTCGAACGATAGCGATTTTTAAAATCACTCTGAGTTTGTTTTTTTGTGGCATCAATAAAATCCACAACGAACTGTTCAGCAGTTACGTAACAAATTTTTGCTTTGGGATTTTTCTTTAACGTTTCCACAGCAATGGCATGGAGAAGATGGGTTTTTCCCAACCCCGAGTTTCCATAAATTAATAAAGGATTGTGCTTTCCATGGGGATTGGACACTACCCCTTGGGAAGCAAAATAGGCAAACTGGTTGCCCGATCCAATAATAAAATTATCAAAGCTGTACCGGGTGTCCACGGGCTGACCACGGGTCTTAATAAGACCACTCGAAGATACCAAGGAGGAAAAGTCTTGCTCGTTATCCAGCGATGAGGAAGCCCTGGACTCCTTGTATGGAGTTACGGGCTTTGATTTAGAAGTGGTTGATTTTTCAGTGGAATAAATAATGGATAGGCGGTTCCCCGTAACAGTTTCCACCACACTGAAAATCTTTTTTTCCAGATTATTCTTCACATAGGTCTTAAAAAATTCATTGGGAACGGATAGGGTAAGGGTGGTCTTGTTAAAAGAAACCACGCTCAAGGGTTCCACCCAAGCCTGGAATTGGTCCGAGCCTATCGTCTTTCTTAAACGATCCAAAACAGACAACCAGAAGTCTGGTTGCTTGGAAGGAAATTTTTTATAAATGCCGTCTTTAAGAATTGCCACTGTCTCTCTCTAATTTTAATAAATGGAACCTGTGAGAAGAATATTTAGCAAAAGCCGGCGATTTGGACAAGAAAAATTATAAAAATCATTCTTGACACATTGGCTGGATTTTTGATAGATACATAGGAACATAATAGAGGAGACCCGTAATGAAGCGAACTTGGCAGCCCAGTCGAAAAAAACGCATCCGAACCCACGGATTTCGGGAAAGAATGTCCACTCCAGGGGGTGTAGAGGTACTAAACCGCAGGCGTCAAAAAGGTAGAAAGCGCTTAGTCGTAACAACTGGCTCTAAATGAATACTAGAAATAGTTTCGGTCCTAACCACCGCCTTTGCTCAAAAGAAGATTTCCATACTATTCACCAAAGGTCAAAGAGAAGGAATCTATCCAGCCTTTTTGTTCTCAGCCATAAAAAAAGCAGCCCCAACCCAAGGATAGGCATTAGCGTAAAACGAAGCGTGGGGTCTGCCGTCGCCAGAAACCGAATAAAACGGTTAATTCGAGAGTTTTTTCGAACAAATAAGAAAACTTTTTCCCATCAGGATGTGCATTTTGTTGTCAAAGTCCCCCAAAAAGGAATAAAAAGAGCCTATTACGAAAAAAAATTAAACGAGGATTTCGGAAATTTGGTTTTTCATGAAAAAAATTAAATATATAGAGCAATTAGTAGCACAGACAGTCCTTTTTTTTCTCTCCATATACAAATGGGTGGGATCCCCATTTTTTAGCGCATTGGGAGTGGAATGTCGTTTTACCCCCTCTTGCTCCCAATATATGAGAGAAGCCGTTCAGGTACACGGTCCTGTAAAGGGAGTGTTGCTGGGGCTATGGAGACTCCTACATTGTCACCCTGCTGGAGGGTGCGGTCATGACCCCGTTCCGGGCCGAAGACTGGAGGAAAAAAATGGATAGAAACGGTTTGATGGCAATCGTTGTCTCCCTAATTATTTGGGTGGGGTGGCAGAAAATGTATTGGGAGCCGTACCAAGAAAAACAAAAGCAATGGAACGCCTATCAAAACAAACTAAAAAAATCTCAGGATGAAAAAAGCGACAACACGGGTGCACGGATCTCCAACACTGCCATAAAAAGTGCAGAGAACGTTAGTCCTGCCATACAAAGGATAGAAAAACAAACCAAGGCACTGGATCTTTTCTCTCTAGTCCTTTCCAATACGGGTGGACTTTTAGACAGTTGGAAATTAAAAGATTTTAAAATAAATAAAGGAAAAGAAAAGGTTCTGGGACAGGGGAGCGCACCCATTGATATGGAATATATCACCGGGTTTTCCAACCAATTGCAAATTGCTTTTTCCGATACCAGCCTTATTCCAAAATCAAACAGCCAAAGGTGGACGGTCGACGATACTTCGAAAAATGTTTTGTATCAAGACAGACTTCAGAACAACAGAGTGAAAATAGTTCGCACGCTCTACCGACCGGAAAAATCCTATACAATGCCACTGAAATACACAATTTCTTTTCAACGGGAAGTGCCCGCATTTGTCTTCCTAGATATCTTTGGTAGCCCCAAGAGAGAGCACGACACTTCAGGAAATATGTTAGGAGGAATCCCGGACAGAGTTGCCATCGCCTACCAAGATAGGTCCGAAAAAGAAATCTTTCCTGCCGAAGGATTAGAGAAACCCCAAGAGTTGGTAAACACCGGAGTGTACTGGCTGGGTGTGGACACAAGATATTTTCTATTAGCACTTATTCCCGACAACCTAATTAAGCCCTTTACGGGAATACAAATTAGGCGGGTGGAAGAACAGGGCAAAATAGCTGTCCTAGGAAGACTTGCCATCTCTACCAACGGACAAAAAGAACTTACCATTCCATTGGACGTGTATTTTGGTCCCAAAAGAATAGAAATATTGGAGCAAGCTAGCCCTGCTCTTGTGGGCACCCTCGATTTTGGATGGGTATCCATCATTGCCCTACCCATTTTAAAAATGCTAAAGTGGTTTTACTTCTATGTGCATAACTATGGCGTGGCCATTATCCTTGTGACCATTTTTGTAAAGTTACTCCTCTTCCCCTTGACCTATAAGAGCATGAAATCCCTAACGAAAATTTCAAAGCTCCGTCCCCAAATGCAGGTTATCCAAGAGAAGCATAAGGGCGACAAACAACGGCTCCAAAAAGAACTCATGGACTTATACCGGAACAATGGAGCCAACCCCATTAGCGGCTGCCTACCCATCTTGCTCCAAATGCCCGTATTCTTTGCCCTCTACCGTGTATTGTTCAATTGCATGGAACTATATGGAGCACCCTTTTTTGGGTGGATTCAAGATCTATCTGCAAAGGATCCCCTATTTATCACTCCCATTTTGCTTGTGCTGTTAATGGTTATGCAACAAAAAATTATGCCCAATACGGTAACAGACCCCACCCAAAAACGAATTATGCAACTTATGCCCATAATATTTGGAGTGTTTATGCTTTTTCTACCCGCAGGACTTAATATATACATGCTTATTAATACGGTCATCAGCATTGCCCAACAGTATTTTTTAAATAAAAGATTCAATGTTTCTCCCATAGAAACAACAAAGGCAGTTCCCAGTTCCGCCTAAGGCCATGAAGGAAACCTACTTTAACGAAGATACAATTGCAGCCATAGCCACTGCACCCAACACAATGGGAGCCATTGGAATTATTCGATTGTCGGGAGCAGAAGCGTTTCGGGTGGCAGGGGAATGTATTTGTCCCGGGTCTAAATTTCTCCAAGAGGGAGGTTGGGGAAAAGCACAAAGCCATTATTTATACCAAGGGAAATTTCACGACGGAAAAAAAGAAACCATAGACGAGGGCTTATTTGTTCTTATGCGGTCGCCTCGTTCCTATACGGGCGAAGACTGCGTGGAGATGCACATGCATGGAAACCCTGCGCTTCTTTATAGAACAATGGAAACAATTTTGAAACTAGGGGATGTTCGTAAGGCAGAGCCGGGGGAGTTCACCTTTCGTTCTTTTCGCAACGGAAAAAGGGATCTATCTCAGGCAGAAGCCGTGACCGACTTAATTTCTGCACGCACAGAAAATGCAGCAAAACTGGCGATCCACGCTCTCCAAGGTGGAGTAAAAAATACCATGAACGAGCTAAAGGAAGAACTTGTAACTTTGCTAGCTCAGATGGAATTAAATATAGATTTTTCCGACCAGGATGTTCCCGCAGTGGACTACCATCAATGGTCGCAGGAATTAAAAGGCTGGTGTGTTCGATCCAGAGAAATGATAACTCGTTTTGAAAAATCCACGCCGTTTCGAGAAGGAATTCGCATAACCATTGTGGGAGCACCCAACAGCGGAAAGTCCACATTGTTTAATCGTTTTCTTGGAGAGGAAAGAAGTATCGTTAGCGATATAAAAGGAACAACAAGGGATATTGTTCGGGAAGCCGTGGTTTTTAATCATTTACTTTTAAATATATCGGACACAGCAGGACTTCGATCCACCACGAATGAAATAGAAAAAGAAGGAGTGATTCGTTCCTATGGGGAACTCAAAGGCGCGCACCTCGTACTTTTATTGGTGGATGGTTCTGAAGAGTTGGGGAGTGAAGAAGTGCTTTTTACGGAATGTTCAAAACATACGGTTGGGGCAAAATATATTCTTGTTATAAATAAGAAGGATAGAATGTCCCTTGCTTTCCCCAGCAGTTCTCTAGAAATTCCTTCTGTTCTTATCAGTGCTAAAAATGGGGAAGGAATGGAAGAGTTGGAAGCGGTCATTTCTAATTTGTTTTCTCAAGAGTCTTTACACGGGGAAGGGATTGGAATTGCAAAAATACGTCATTGTCACCTTTTACATACAGCCACCACTTATTTGGAGCATGCAATTGAAAAGATTGAACAAGGAGAACTTTGTGCTGATTTATTATCCTCCGACGTTTGGAAAGCCATCCATTGTATTAACGAGGTCACAGGCGAAACAACGAGCGACGATTTAATGAAACATATTTTTTCTAAATTTTGTATAGGAAAGTAGGGATGGAAAATAAATTTCACACCATTATAGTAGGCGCAGGACATGCAGGAGTGGAAGCCGCACTGGCGAGTGCTCGCATGGGTTGTGCTACTCTTCTCTTGACGATGAACCGGAGTCGCATTGGTTTCATGCCCTGTAACCCTGCCATTGGAGGACAAGCAAAAGGGCAACTAGCCCGGGAAATAGATGCCTTAGGTGGAGAGATGGGAATAAATGCAGACAAAAGTGCAATCCAATACAAAAAGTTAAATAGTTCCAAGGGTCCGGCTGTGCGATCCTCACGCGCCCAATGCGATAAAAATATATATAGCGAAAATATGAGAAAAACCATAGAGGAGCAAGTAAACCTCACAGTGTATGAAGCAGAGGTGAAAGAACTTATTATAGAAAAAAAACAATGCAGGGGAGTTCGCATCGCTAAGGGAGAAATCATTTCTGCCCACTCGGTGATTATAACCGCAGGAACTTTTTTAAAAAGCATTATGCATTGTGGAGAGTCGCAGTCAGAGGGAGGACGAGTGGGAGATAAAACATCAAACGCTTTGTCAGACACTCTTCGAGAAATTGGGTTTTCTCTTGTGCGATTAAAAACAGGAACGCCGCCAAGATTAAAAAAACAATCCATTGATTTTTCTGTTCTCCAACCCATGCACGGAGATACTACGCCCACACCCTTTAGTTTTTATACGCGCTCCAATCCCTTTCCTTTATTGGAACAAGTGCCGTGCCACCTTACTCACACATCGACCAAAACCCACGAGATCATTTCAGGAGCTAAGGAACGTTCCCCCATGTTCAATGGGCAGATAACGGGTACAGGACCCAGGTATTGTCCCTCCATTGAGGACAAAGTGGTTCGTTTTTGGGAAAAGCAGAGTCACCAGATTTTTTTAGAACCTGAGAGCTTCTCCTCGGACGAGATCTATGCCAATGGACTATCCACCAGCTTGCCTGTGGATATCCAAGAACAGTTTTTGCACACGATCGTGGGCTTAGAAAAGGTGGAGTTGGTCAGACCTGGATACGCAGTGGAGTATGATGCTATCCAAGCCACGGGCCTCAAACACACGATGGAGTCCAAGGACATAGAAGGTCTTTTTTGCGCAGGTCAGGTGAATGGAACCAGCGGTTATGAGGAGGCCGCAGCCCAAGGACTGATAGCAGGAATAAATGCTGCATTGCATTATTATAAAAGACCACCCTTTGTTTTGGGACGGGAAGAAGCCTATATAGGTGTTTTAATAGATGATTTAGTCACAAAGGGCTGCTACGAACCTTACCGTATGTTTACCTCCAGAGTGGAATATCGTCTCCTATTACGGGAGGAAACAGCGGATTTTCGTTTGGCAGAAAAGGGCTACAAGCTGGGACTTTTGGAAAAAGCAAAATGGCAGGTGTTTTCTGAAAAGCTAAATAACTTCAAGAGTGTGCAAAAAGCTTGGCAAACCTGTTACGTCAAACAGTCCGACTCCAAAAGAGAGGAATTAAAAAAAGAAGGGATAGCCAATATCCCCCAACGCACTTCCATATTAGAATTTTTAAAGCGACCCGAGGTTACGGTTATGAAACTCCAAAATGCAGGCTATTTATCCACAACAATAGAGGACTCTTCCCTGCCTGCTTGGATTCAAAAAGCAATTTTTTCTGAAGTAGAGGTTCATGCAAAGTACCAAGGCTATATAGATAGGGAAAAAATAACAATTGAGCGACTAAAAAAGCAGGAAGGCAGAAAAATTCCCCTCGACTTTAACTACTCGACCATAAAGGGTCTTTCCAATGAAGCTCAGGAACTATTGGGTCGAGTGCGACCCATGACCTTGGGTCAAGCGGGGCGTATTTCTGGTGTTACCCCGGCAGCCACAGCACTTTTATATATTTATTTGGAGCGAGCAAGTTCCCAAACAACGAAAGGAGATAGTCATTGCAGGTAAATTAATCTTGGCAAAAAAGGATTGGGATTTTTTCTCCTCCTTTGTGCGTGAAGAAGAAAAGCGTAGAGGACTACCCGAGGGAGCTTGGTCCGGTCGAGAAGAAGCCTTTAACCGCAGCCTTTGTCTTTTTTTGTCCGTACTGCTGGAAAAAAATAAATATTTAAACCTCACAAGTATTCGTTCCTTTGGAGATGCAGTCTGGAAGCACCTCTATGATTCTTTATTTCTTTTGAAAGTAAACCCCCAAGGAGCCTGCCTCGACTGGGGCACTGGAGGAGGGCTTCCCGGTATCCCAATAGCTCTTTGGAGACTCCATATTCTTCAAAATAGAGAGCCAATTATTCTTTTGGATAGTCGAAGAAAAAAAATAAATGCTCTGGAAGAATTTTTACAAGCATTGGGCTTGGATTTTTGTTCCACCCAGTGCTTGCGAGGAGAGGCTTTTCTCTGTCAACTAAAAAAAGAAGAGGTTAATAGCGTTTTTCTACGAGCTATTGTTCCCTCCCACAAAGCTATTTTATTGTTGGACCCTAAAATAAGGCAGTGGATATTTTTTTGCGGCCCAGAGGGATATAAGGACTGGGAAAAGGCAGAAAAGAAGCTAGAAAAAAAAGGCTTTTCCATGGACCCACCCTTACAATATAGCCTCCCCAAGGGGCTGGGCGGCAGGAGTATGGTTTCCCTACAAGCGAAATAAGTCATTTAAAAACAGTCACTTACAGAAATTTCCTAAAACCAGAAACTTTTAGTTTACTTTTTTAATTCGTTGTGTTATATTACGCAGTAAATGGTTCCAAGGGATTTTTGAGACCGTAAAACTACAAAGAAAGAAGGAAAATTTATGATGAAAAATAAGAAATTAAGCATTTTGTTTACAGCTATTGCTTTTTTGGTGCCTCAAAGTGGCTTTGCCGTAGATGAAAACTGTTATTCTCAAATGGACTATGAGATGGCAACTAAAAATATGAGAAACCTCTACCCAAACGCTAATCCTATGGAGAAGATACAGGGATATAGTTATGAATATATAACTATCGCTATCGCTTCTGGAAAACTGTGCGGCGCACATCTGAGCTATGCAGATTTGAGCGGTGCGGAACTGTGGCGTGCGGATCTGTGGCGTGCGGATCTAAGCGGTGCAAATCTGAGTGATGCGTATCTGACCTTTGCGAATCTAAGAAATGCAAATCTGATCGGTGCGGATCTGTGGCGTGCGGATCTAAGAGGTGCAAATCTAAGTGATGCGGATCTGACCTTTGCGAATCTAAGAAATGCAAATCTGATCGGTGCGGATCTGAGTAATGCAAATCTAAGCGATGCAAATCTGCTCTATGCGAATCTAAGCGGTGCAAATCTGAATAATGCAAATCTGATCGGTGCGGATCTAAGCGGAGCAAATCTAAGCGGTGCAAATCTGTTCAGTGCGAATCTAAGCGGTGCGAATCTAAGCAGTGCGAATCTGAGAGAGGCAAAGCTGAACCGTGCAAATCTGCTCCGTGCGAATCTAAGCGGTGCAAATCTGCTCAGTGCGGATCTAAGCGGTGCGGATCTGAGTAATGCAAATTTAAGCGGAGCAAATTTAAGCGTGCGGATCTAAGCGATGCGGATCTAAGCGATGCAAATCTGAATAATGCGTATCTGTGGGGTGCGGATCTAAGCGGTGCGGATCTAAGCGATGCGGATCTGTGGCGTGCGGATCTGACCTTTGCGAATCTAAGCAATGCAAATCTGCTCTATGCGAATCTAAGCGGTGCGGATCTGAGTAATGCAAATTTAAGCGGTGCGGATCTGAGTAAAGCAAATTTAAGCGGTGCGTATCTGAGAGAGGCAAAGTTGGATAAAGAAGCTCGATGTGCGATAAGAAAATGGAATCAGATGGTAAGAGAGATCAGGCAAGTAGAATTAGATAGTCTTGATGAAATCAAGGCATTTTTTCAGTGCCCTTAGGTTTGGGTTTAGTCAGAAAATTCCTATAAAAACGATCATTTACAGAAATTCCCTAAAACCAGAAACTTTTAGTTTACTTTTTTAATTCGTTGTGTTATATTACGCAGTAAATAAATGGTTCCAAGGGATTTTTGAGACCGTAAAACTACAAAGAAAGAAGGAAAAATTATGATGAAAAATAAGAAATTAAGCATTTTGTTTATAGCTATTGCTTTTTTGGTGCCTCAAAGTGGCTTTGCCGTAGATAAAAACTGTTATTCTCAAATGGACTATGAGATAGCAACTAAAAATATGAGAAACCTCTACCCAAACGCTAATCCTACGGAGAAGATACAGGGATATGGTTATAAACATAAAACTATCGCTTCTGGAAAACTGTGCGGCGCACATCTGAGCTATGTAGATTTGAGAGGTGCGTATCTGTGGCGTGCGGATCTAAGCGGTGCAAATCTGACCTATGCAAATCTGAGTGATGCGGATCTGAGTAATGCAAATCTAAGCGGTGCGGATCTAAGCGATGCGGATCTGTGGCGTGCGGATCTAAGCGGTGCGGATCTAAGCGATGCAAATCTGAGTGATGCGGATCTGATCTTTGCGAATCTAAGCGGTGCGGATCTAAGCGATGCGGATCTGTGGCGTGCGGATCTAAGAGGTGCGGATCTAAGCGATGCGGATCTGTGGCGTGCGGATCTAAGAGGTGCGGATCTGAGCTTTGCGAATCTAAGCGGTGCAAATCTGATCGGTGCGGATCTGAGTAATGCAAATCTGATCGGTGCGGATCTAAGCGGTGCGAATCTAAGCGGAGCAAATCTGATCGGTGCGGATCTGATCGGTGCGGATCTGAGTAATGCAAATCTGATCGGTGCGGATCTGAGTAATGCAAATCTAAGCGGTGCGGATCTGAGAGAGGCAAAGTTGGATAAAGAAGCTCGATGTGCGATAAAAAAATGGAATCAGACAGTAGGAGAGAATGCGCAAGCAGAATTAAGTTATGTTAATGAATTCAAGGCATTTTTTCAGTGCCCTTAGGTTTGGGTTTAGTCAGAAAATTCCTATAAAAACGATCATTTACAGAAATTTCCTAAAACCAGAAACTTTTAGTTTACTTTTTTAATTCGTTGTGTTATATTACGCAGTAAATGGTTCCAAGGGATTTTTGAGACCGTAAAACTACAAAGAAAGAAGGAAAATTATGATGAAAAATAAGAAATTAAGCATTTTGTTTATAGCTATTGCTTTTTTGGTGCCTCAAAGTGGCTTTGCCGTAGATAAAAACTGTTATTCTCAAATGGACTATGAGATAGCAACTAAAAATATGAGAAACCTCTACCCAAACGCTAATCCTATGGAGAAGATACAGGGATATAGTTATGAATATATAACTATCGCTTCTGGAAAACTGTGCGGCGCACATCTGAGCTATGTAGATTTGAGAGGTGCGTATCTGTGGCGTGCGGATCTAAGCGGTGCAAATCTGACCTATGCAAATCTGATCGGTGCGGATCTGTGGCGTGCGTATCTAAGCGGTGCGAATCTAAGCGGAGCAAATCTAAGCGGTGCGGATCTAAACGATGCAAATCTGCTCTATGCGAATCTAAGCGGTGCAAATCTGTTCAGTGCGGATCTGAGTAATGCAAATCTAAGCGATGCGGATCTGTGGCATGCGGATCTGACCTTTGCGAATCTAAGCGGTGCAAATCTGAGTGATGCGGATCTGACCTTTGCGAATCTAAGCAATGCAAATCTGCTCTATGCGAATCTAAGCAATGCAAATCTGCTCAGTGCGAATCTAAGCGATGCGGATCTGTGGCGTGCGAATCTGACCTATGCAAATCTGATCGGTGCGGATCTGAGAGAGGCAAAGCTGAACCGTGCAAATCTGCTCCGTGCGAATCTAAGCGGTGCAAATCTGCTCAGTGCGAATCTAAGCGGTGCGAATCTGACCTATGCAAATCTGATCGGTGCGGATCTGAGTAATGCAAATTTAAGCGGTGCGGATCTGAGAGAGGCAAAGTTGGATAAAGAAGCTCGATGTGCGATAAAAAAATGGAATCAGACAGTAGGAGAGAGCAAGCAAGTAGAATTAGATAGTCTTGATGAAATCAAGGCATTTTTTCAGTGCCCTTAGGTTTGGGTTTAGTCAGAAAATTCCTATAAAAACAATCATTTACAGTATGATTAAATACTTTAACACCTCAATATTCATTTAAAAGCCTGAATTTATAGGGAAAATAGCAGGGATATGCTTATAAACATAAAACTATCGTTTCTGGAAAACTGTGCGGTGCGAATCTGACCTATGCAAATCTAAGCGGTGCGGATCTGAGAGAGGCAAAGTTGGATAAAGAAGCTCGATGTGCGATAAAAAAATGGAATCAGACAGTAGGAGAGAGCAAGCAAGTAGAATTAGATAGTCTTGATGAAATCAAGGCATTTTTTCAGTGCCCTTAGACTAAGATGGGTTCAGCTACAAGATAACAAATCTCTTGACCTGATGGCGTGTGCGTCTAGGGTTGTTTTTGTGTGAATAGCTATTAACTTTAGAGGTCCATGGTACCAAGCTCTTTGCCCATGTTCCACGTGGAACATTTAAAATACGCTAGGTACAAAAAAGCCCTCTCTATTTCTAGAGAAGGCTTTTAGTGCAATTATAATAAACTATATAGTTTATTGTCTATATCAAAACTTTCAGTATCTTTTCAGAGACTTAATAGTCGCCTTGATCATTGTCATCAGCAGCGTTTGCTTTACACTCGTTCAATCTTTTTTTCGACGCAGTGTAAACATGATCATCAGACATACCACCAAATAGCCATGCTAAAGTTGTAGTAGGCAATGCAACGTAACTAAGCCCAGGCCAAATAAGTAGAGTAGCTTCATCATAACACGGATTACTACCCGCACTGCGTTCTACTGATTGCCACATCACATGTGGATTTTCCCATTCCTGTTCCTCTTCATATTCACTGTAGCCGATTGTTGGTGATGCTATAGCAAAAGCCATTAGCATTATTGTTAGTATATTTTTATTTTTCATCTCCCCAATTGACTCATAAAAATATGTGTCAAAATAGCTTTAAAAACAATAGATTGCGACTCCAAGAAAAACTTAGCATACTAAAAGAGTATGTTACATAGAGGATCCACAACTTTATCATAGCAGCAGAGGGGTTAATTTTGTGGTTGTGGTCTATTTATGCAACAACACGATATTAAATTTGCAACTATATGTTTTTATTAAATTAATTTGATTGCTTGGTCTCAAAGAGAGGGGTCGCCACACGCTTCCATGCTCTGCGAGCTCCTCTCACGTCAGCAAAAACATGAAATAAGTTGAAGTTATTATGGGAGTTCTGCCGTTATTTAGAACGGTTATCTAACAAAACTCGCCTGACCGCTCGTCGTTAGCGAGGCACGCCTTAAATTAGAAAAAACGAGGTTTGCAATTAATGTGACACCGAAAAGAAGCGCCACATCATATATTTTTTATTTCTAAAGCGCACTATGTATAGAGTCTCTCAGGCTTTGGGTTATATTTTTGACTGCCCGAGTTCTTTGCTTTGCCGTCAACTCGCTTGCTACGATATCCATCAGTTTGAGTGTCTCAACGAGCAAGAGGAGTTTTCCTTCTTTTGAATTCCCGATGCCGTAAAGGAGAGCCATAAAATAATAACTCTCTTCCTTTGTTAATCCCTCCATGCTGTTTTTTAGTATTTGCATTGTTTTGCCTTTTTCGTCTACAGCCTTGAGCATATTTTCTGCAGTCAACTCATTAGCAGAACACACCCCCTCGTCAGACAACTCATCTTCTCCGTACGTGGGCGAAGCAGATACTCCTATAGCAAGTACTATTGTTATTATTGTTATTATTTTTTTACTCATTGTTCCATTCTCCTTTTATTGTTCCTGTTAATTTTACTGCCAATTTGCGCTGTGCAAATTAAACCTTGCGTTAATTTAAAGAGTGTGTCAAGCGTTATTCCGTTTTTTTCTACCGACAATCCGCTTCTTGCTTGAGGAAGAGGGGGAAAACTCGTATTATGAAGGCTTAAACGAGGGTTTCTCCTATACATGGCGAAAGTAATTGCTATTATCAATCAAAAAGGCGGAGTGGGTAAAACAACCACAGCGATAAACTTGGCAGCGTCTTTTGCTGTCGCAGAGCACGAAACTCTGTTGCTGGATTTTGATCCCCAGGGGAACGCCACCAGCGGTCTGGGAATGTCCGATAAAATTAAAAATAATAAAACAGTTTACCAGGCTCTCATCGGAGAATGCTCTTTGGAGGAAACGTTATTGCAAACGGAATTGTCGGAACTTTTTGTCGCGCCAGCGGATCGCAATTTAAGTGGAGCAGAAATAGAGTTGGTGGGAGAACTGGCACGGGAGTTTAAATTAAAAACAATGCTGGAACCCCTGTTAGATAAGTTCGACTATATATTGTTGGACTGCCCCCCAAGTTTAAGCTTATTGACGATAAATGCACTAACGGCAGCAGACTCCTATCTTGTGCCACTACAAAGTGAATATTTTGCACTGGAAGGACTGTCTCAGTTGGAGTCCACCGTATCCTCCATTCAGAAATCATTAAATCCAGAACTAAAGCCAGAGGGAATTTTATTGACGATGTTTGATTCTCGCAACAACTTAGCAAAAGAAGTTTGCCAAGAGGCCCGAACCCACTTTGGAGATTTAGTTTTTCAAACACCCATCCCCCGAAACGTTCGCTTGAGTGAAGCTCCCAGCTACGGCAAACCAGTTTTGCTCTATGATATTGAGTCCAAGGGAGCAATGGCGTATTTGTCTGTGGCAAGAGAAATTATTCAAAATCAAGTGTCGGAAAAAAAACAAGCATCAACGTTTACCGAAACAAATATGCCTGGAAGAATGAATACATTTGAACAGGATCAAAGACTATAAATAGGAGGTAAGCAATGGAAGAATTTTCAAACCTACGATTAAAAAAAGGCCCAGAAAAAGAACTGAGGAAGGGCCTAGGAAAGGGCCTTGCGAGCCTATTACCCGAACATACCACAGCTATTGGAACGAGCAATACGGTATCGGGAAGAGTGTTGGGCATAAGCATGGTCAGCACCGACGCCATAGAGGTAAATACATTTCAACCACGCCAAGAATTTTCATCCGAGAAATTAAAAGAACTTGCTGCCTCCATTGAAGCCAACGGTATTATCCAACCACTGATTGTGCGTAAAGTGAATGGTGCGCTTCATTTAATCGCCGGGGAAAGGCGACTTCGAGCCGCAAAAATGGCAGGCTTACAACAAATCCCAGTGGTGATTCGTCAGGGTACGGATAGGGAAGCTCTCGAACTTGCTTTGATTGAAAATGTGCAAAGGGAGGATCTGAACTGTATTGAAGTGGGCTTGTCGTATTTTCAGTTGATGGAAGATTTTGGGCTCACCCAAGAAGAAGTGGCAAAGAGGGTGGGAAAAAATCGTAGCTCTGTTGCCAACCACACCCGTCTTTTGAAATTACCCGAAGAAATTATCGAAAGCCTAAGAAAGGGAACACTCACCTTTGGCCATGGAAAGGTACTTCTCAGTCTTACGGATACAGCACAAAAAATTCAACTCTATCGCAGTATTATGGAGCATAGACTCTCCGTTCGCGATACGGAGCAAAGGGCTTTGGAAATCCTAGCAGGAAAACCCAAGAAAGCAGCCAAGGGCATGTCCCCCGAACGGGAAGAATTACTTCACCTTTCCCAAAGACTGGGTCGCACACTGGACACAAAAGTTGCTATCCAAGGCAAAGCCCAGCGGGGTACAATTGTTATAAAGTATTTTAACCGAAAAGATCTGGATCGTCTCAGCGCGATCTTATTGCAATAGGAGGAACATGGCAAAAGCAAAAAAACCATCCGCACTTGGGGGAAGCTATGATCTCACAGGGGTGATCGATAAAGGCTCAGAATTTGAAGGCACCCTAAGTTTTGAAGGAACGTTTCGTATCGACGGTATTTTTCGTGGCCATATCTTTACCAAAGATATTTTAATCGTGGGAGAGGGAGCCACCGTTGAAGCCGAGGTAGAGGTTGGAACCCTTGTTATCAACGGCGCCTTTGTTGGAAATATCCGGGCAAGGGACAGAGTGGAGATTCATCGCCCGGCATCATTTCGAGGAAATATTGAAACTCCAAGCCTTATGGTGGACGATGGAGTTATATTTGAGGGAACATCTCAGATGAACCAGGGCGAGACGGAGAAAAGTGCCCCTGGGCAGGTATAAAAAACACTCTTCTCACCTCCATTCCTATTTTTGACGTGAAAAATACATTCCATACCGGCGCATTTTATGCTTATATTGGGCTGAATTATGATTGGAAATATATTAGGTCAGCTGGGTGTTGATAAAACCTTGTGGTTTCAGTTCGCACTGTTCCTAGTGGTTTATTTTTTTCTGAGAAAGCTTTATTTTCAACCATTTCTAGCCCTCCTGGAGTGGCGCAAAAGCAATACAGTGGATAAGGTTGGGGAAGCCCAAAAAAGTGAGGCCCTAGCCCTAGAAAAGGAAAAAGAGTGCGAGAAGCTTCTATCCGCAGTTAAGCAAAAGGCAAGGGAGAGTGGAGAAGTTATTTGGACAGAAGCAAAAAATAAAGTAAGCGCGCAGGCAGAGGAAGCTCGTAAGAAAAATAAAAAGAAAATAGAAGAGGCAAGAACAAATAGCGCTAGGAACGCAAAAGAATCTGCGCAAGAGTTGGAACCCTCTGTGCAGAAGATTTCCCATCTTTTTTTAGACAAACTTATTAAGGGAGAAACAAAATAATGTCGGCCCTTCATTTAATTCCCTTTGGGATTAATTTCACAATAACAGTAACGGCTCTGTTTTTTATTTTGAGAAAACCACTAAGAAAGTTCGTTTACCAACGGCACGAGAAAATAAAAGATTTAGTTCATTTTGCAAATAAAAGTGAAAAGGAAGCGCAAGATCGATTAGAGCAGGCAGAAAAATTATTATCCACGATGAGCGAAGAGGAAAAAAGAATAACAGCCCAAGAAATAGATAAAGCGCAAAGAAGAGCCAAAAGCTTGCTCGAAAAAAATGAAGAAAGCGTTCGCCGGATGGAAGCAGATGCCCAAAGAATTATTGAAAACGAAGCGAGACAGTTGGAAGAAGCCCTTTTCCTTTCTCTATTGAATCGAGCAGAGGGAAGTGCGAAAGAAAAAATTTCCAGCACAGTGAAAGAAAAAGAACAAAAGGAACTGCTTAAAAAAGCAGTTAACCAATTGTAGGATTGAGAAAGAGGAGCGTATGTCAGATCCAGCGGTAGTATATTCCAAAGCAATTTTTGGTTCTGCCCAAAAGCACGGGAAAGTGGATAAGGTGGGCAAAGACCTTGCGAATTTCCATAATGTTTGTCTTCTCTCCAAGGAGCTGAGATCAGTTTTGTACTTTTCCGTATTTTCTCGCAAGGATCGCAACGCCATAGTGAAGGAAATATGTAAAAAAATAAAAGTGTTGGACTTGAGCGAGAAATTTTTGTTAGTACTTATTGAGAAAAACAGAATGAACTTACTTGCCCAAATTTTAAACAAGTATATGAGTTTCGAAGATATGGCCTCCAATGCGGTTTCTGGAACCTTGTCTTCAGCATTTCCCATGGCCTCAAAAGAAGTGGAAGCTGTATGTAAGAAGATTGGGGAAAGATTAAACCGTAAAGTGAAGTTAGAAACAAAAACACAGGAAGCTCTTTTGGGCGGCTTTGTGGTAAATGTGGGTGGAAAGATATTTGATGCCAGTGTAAGCACACAACTGGCTCGATTAAAAGAACATTGCGTGCAATAGAATAGAGGAGAAATATAGTGAAACTACGGGCAGAAGAAATTACAGGTATTATTCAACGTCAAATAGAGAACTTTGAAACCAAGATGGAGATCGAAGAGACGGGTACGGTGCTAACCATGAGTGATGGCGTTTCCCGTATTTACGGCTTGGACAATGTACAGATGGGTGAGCTGGTGGATTTTGGCAATAACGTAAGAGGAGTTGTTTTAAATCTAGAGGAAAGCAGCGTTGGCGTAGCCATATTGGGAGATGAAACACTGGTAAAGGAAGGCACTGTTGTAAAACGTACGGGAAAAATTTTCGAGGTTCCCGTGGGAGAGGCCCTCTTAGGACGAGTGGTGAATGCCCTAGGAAAACCCATCGACGGCGGAGAGCCAGTATCCATAAAAGATTCCCGTAGGGTGGAAATCAAAGCTCCTGGTATTGTGGCCCGACAAGGTGTGAGCGAACCCCTACAAACAGGCATTAAAGCCATTGATTCCATGATTCCCATTGGCAGAGGACAGCGAGAATTAATTATTGGCGATCGTCAAACAGGAAAAACAGCAGTGGCTCTGGACACGATTATTAACCAAAAGGGAAAAAATGTTCAGTGTTTCTACGTCGCCATTGGACAGAAGCAGTCCACGGTTGCACAAATTGTTAACCGACTGAAAAGGGAAGGAGCCATGGAGTATACAACGGTTATTGCTTCAACAGCATCCACGCCCGCACCTCTCCAGTTTATCGCACCCTATACGGGGGTTACCATGGCAGAATATTTTAGGGACAGTGGTCGTCACGCACTTATTATTTATGATGATCTTACAAAACAGGCCCAAGCCTATCGTCAATTATCTCTTTTATTGAGACGACCACCTGGACGAGAAGCCTACCCCGGAGACGTTTTCTACCTGCACTCCCGTCTATTGGAGCGAGCAGCAAAGCTTTCCGATAAAATGGGAGGAGGAAGCCTTACTGCTCTTCCCATCATTGAAACACAGGCAGGAGATGTTTCTGCCTATATTCCCACAAACGTTATTTCTATCACAGACGGACAAATTTATTTGGAGTCCGATCTGTTTAACTCGGGACAAAGACCGGCTGTAAACGTGGGACTGAGTGTTTCCCGTGTGGGAGGAAGTGCCCAAACAAAAGCCATGAAAAAAGTGGCAGGTAGCCTTCGTCTAGACCTTGCCCAGTATAGAGAAAAAGCAGCCTTTGCTCAGTTTGGTTCTGACTTGGATTCAGCCACGCAAAAACAATTATCCCGAGGCGCCCGTCTTATGGAATTATTAAAACAAGGGCAATTTGCACCCCAAAAAATGGAGGAGCAGGTGGTGGGAATTTATGCCGCCAACCAAGGGGCCTTAGATCAAATACCCGTGAGCAAGGTTTTAGAGTTTGAACGAGAATTACAGGCCCACCTTAAAAATAAACACCCGGACGTTTTGCCGTCCATTGCTAAGGACGGAGCCATTGGAAAGGAAACAAAAAAACAGTTAGATGGAGCCATTGCGGTCTTCGCTGCTGAATTTAATAAGTAAACCAAGAACAAGAGAATTTTATGGCATCAGGAAAAGAACTCAGACGAAGAATTACCAGTGTGAAAAGCACACAGCAAATCACGCGAGCCATGAAAATGGTGTCGGCAGCCAAGCTACGTCGAGCCCAAGATAGGGTTATACAGGCCCGACCCTATGCTAAAGAAATCAAGAAGGTGGTGGGCGCATTAGCCCAAGACACCTCCCTAACAGAGTCTAGTCCACTCCTAGCGCCAAGAAAAGTGAAAAAAGTAAACGTTGTGCTTCTTACCTCAGATAGGGGACTGTGTGGCGGCTTTAATTCTAACTTGAATAAATTTGCAGAGAAATTATATAAAGAGGAATCAGGAAACTTTGAAAGCTTTACGTTTACCTGTCTAGGCAAAAAGGGTTCCGAGTATTTAAAGTTGCGGAACGTGCCCATAGCGAAAACCTATGTCGATTTTTATAAAGACGCTGATTTTTCTAAAACAGCTGTTTTGGGCGAGGGTCTGATGGAATCTTTTCTACAGGGTGAGTTCGATGAACTGCGCTTGGTGTATGCCGAGTTCAAAAGCGCCCTATCTCAAATTATAAAACAAGAAACTCTATTGCCAATACCCGTATCTTCCGGGGAGAGTGAGTCCCATGATTTTATTTTTGAACCCAATAGCAAAATTATTTTAAGAAAATTATTACCTCGTTATTTTAAATCTTTATTATACAGGGCTGTACTGGAGTCCACCGCTAGTGAGCATGGTGCTCGTATGGCCGCAATGGACAGTGCCACCACCAATGCGGGTGAGGTGATTCGCAAGCTAACATTACTATACAACAATGTTCGCCAAGCAGGCATTACAAGTGAGTTACTAGAAATTACAGCAGGTTCAGAAGCATTATAAATAGAAAAGGAGCAAAGAAAAAAAATGGACAACGGAACAACACAAAACACAAATATTGGAAGGATTAAGCAGGTTATCGGTCCCGTGGTGGACGTGGAATTTCCTGCGGGCGCATTACCCTCAGTATTTACGGCGGTCACGTTTACCAATCCGGCGATTGATGCGAAGAAAAACAACCTCACAGCAGAGGTGGTTCAGCACATTGGAGAAAATACGGTTCGCTGTATTGCCATGGACACAACGGATGGTTTGAGCAGAAACTTAGAGGCCTTGAATACGGGATCGCAAATTACAGTACCCGTGGGACCAGAAACATTGGGAAGAATTCTCAATGTGGTGGGAGAACCTGTGGACGAAGGTCCACCCATACAGGCAAAAAAGAGAAACCCTATTCATCGGGAAGCGCCAAAATTTGTGGAACAGTCGGTAAACATCGAGCCATTTTATACGGGCATTAAAGTTGTGGATTTGCTGGCACCGTATGTACGGGGAGGAAAGATTGGACTTTTTGGCGGCGCTGGTGTGGGTAAGACAGTAATGATTATGGAGCTTATTCATAATATTGCCACCCAACATGGAGGGTATTCCGTTTTTGCTGGAGTAGGAGAACGGACAAGAGAGGGCAATGATCTTTGGATGGAAATGAAAGAGTCCGGAGTATTGAAAAATACAGCCCTAGTATATGGACAAATGAACGAGCCACCCGGAGCAAGAGCCCGTGTTGCCCTATCCGCATTGACCGTTGCGGAGTATTTTCGTGACGAAGAAAACCAAGACGTGCTTCTGTTTGTGGATAATATATTTCGCTTTACCCAAGCGGGTTCCGAAGTGTCTGCCCTTTTGGGAAGGATCCCGTCAGCCGTTGGTTACCAACCCACATTGGCCACGGAAATGGGAGAGTTACAGGAGAGGATTACATCCACCAATAAAGGTTCCATTACCTCCATTCAAGCCATTTATGTACCCGCAGACGACTATACGGATCCAGCACCAGCCACCACGTTTACCCACTTGGATGCAACAACAAACTTGAGTCGATCCATTGCGGAGTTAGGTATTTTCCCTGCAGTGGACCCACTGGATTCTTCCAGCAGGATTCTTACTCCTGAAGTGGTGGGAGAAGAACACTACCGGATAGCACGGGAAGTTCAGGAAACCTTGCAACGCTATAAGGATTTACAGGATATTATTGCCATCCTTGGTATGGACGAACTTTCCGAGGAAGATAAACTTGTTGTTTCTAGAGCGAGGAAAATACAAAAATTTCTTTCCCAACCAATGTTTGTGGCAGAACAGTTTACAGGGCTTAAAGGAAAATTTGTAAAAATTGAAGACACCATCGCTGGCTTCAAAGGTATCCTCGAAGGGAAATACGATCACCTTCCTGAACAAGCATTTTATATGGTGGGTACAATTGATGAAGTAGCGAAAAAAGCGGAGGAAATAAAATAGGAGTTTTCTATCTCTTTGTAGTTATATAATTATGTCATCTATTATTTTAAATATCGTTACGCCAGAAAAAAAAATAACCTCCGATCTGCCGGTGGAGAGTGTTGTAATTCCTGGAGAGCAAGGACAAATGACCATTCTTCCCGACCACGCAGATCTTTTAACAAGCCTACGACCAGGATCCTTTGCCTATAAAGCACAAGGCAAGTGGACATGGGCATTTTTAAACGATGGTTTTGCCCAAATCCATAAAAATACACTCACCGTTTTAGCCGAAACCATGGAGCTAGCCAAAGAAATTGACAAGGCCCGGGCACAACGAGCCTTGAGTAATGCCAAAGAAATACTAGAAAAACCAGGTAGCGTCGAATATGAACAAGCAACGCTTGCTCGAGAGCGAGCAGAAGCACGCATAAACGTTCTTAATCAGTAGCATTTTTTCGTTTAGCTTATCCACTTGTATTTTTTGAATATCCATGACAAAGCTGTTTTTATCTGTTAAGAGGTAGAATTTTTTTTTGGAGTTCACTATTCATGAAGAAGTTCTTTCGATTTTTTGGATATTCGTTTACAATTACCTAAGAGGGCGATATCACCATGGACGGGGAGATAAAAAGACAAAAGCACTATATTCAGCTATTTCTGTTGATCATTTTGACCAGCGTGTCCTTCGCCCTTGTTTCCAGGCACCACATAAACACAGTTTTTTTCAGCATAATTTCAGGATCGGAAAAAAAAATTACCCTATCTTTTCTAGAACCTTATCAGCAGTTTGAAAAGCTAGCATTAGAAAAAAGAATTATTAAAAAAGATGTGAGGAACATTGCCTTTGTATCAGAAGAGATGACAATAAATAGATATAAAAATCAATCAAGAACACAAAAGGTAGCCCAAAAAAGAATAGAGAGGCAAATACAAAGAAAAGTAAAAACCACTCGTATCTCTAAAAAATTAACGAAACAAGAGCGAGAAGAGTTGGACGGTTTATTGCTTGCAGATGCTAGGGAAGAAAAGAAAGAAGAAGCGGTGCTTATTGAAAAGCCCGTACGAATGGTATCTGCCGCACCAGAGAGGAATGGAGACACAGCCGAAGAAAGGAAATTAGCATTTATCGAGGGAACACTTGGATCGGAAGCAGAAATGTTTTTAGGACATTTTGAAGTGGGTTTATACCAGTCCATTGATATATTGGGAAGACCCGTTGGTGCACCCATATCTAAGGTGATGGTAACGCCGCCAGAATTAACCTTTGCTCTTCCAGTATTGGATGGAGCCAGAGGCTATTTATTTGCTCGTTACGAAGGAAGAAATAAAAGAAAAGAAACAACAGAATGGTCTGGGTACGCAAGAGAGCAAATTTTTTATGATGAAAACATGCCCTTTGTTGTTATACCAATAGAAAAAACTTCGCCATTTGGGATTGCCGCTACTAGAAAAGAATACAATGTTATTCGCGGCAAGGTTCGAGCAACATTTGTGGAGAACGGAGGACTTCTTCCCGTTACAGGAGCAAAAATTCGTTTGCGAGGAACAGAGGAAGAAACGTATAGCCACGGCGACGGTTCTTTTTCCTTAAATGTCCCAAAAACCAAGGGTCGTGTGCTTTTAGAAATATTAAAGCCCGGATACCTCCCTCGAATTAAGGAATTCGTTGTGGGAGGAAAGGAAGAGGCAGTTGAGTTAGTGAGCAGGAATGCTCTTGCGAGTCTAGCAGAAACATTGAGACTTAGTGTATCAGAAACAAAATCTGCACTTATCCTTGAGTCAAAAAGTGTTGACGGTCAGGGGCTCCCCGGAATCCGCTTTGATCTTAGCCTTAACGCCCAAGGGCCTTTCTATTTTTCTGCTGACGGCACGCCCGACAAGAGCTTGACTGCAACCACATTTGATGGACGGGCCATATACTTTGATGTGGAGCCTGGTGTGGGTTTTGTGAAGAGCAGTGTTTTAGGAAAAGAAGTGGCAGCATTTGTTGTGTCCAATATCGATGAAAATGAATTGTTGTATGAAGAAGTTTCCATTCGCAAAGGTAAGGTGAGCGGAAGACTTTTTGATCCAATTAATAAAAAAGACTCTGCACCTTCGCCTATTCCCTTGGCACAGGTGCGGATAGAAGGAAGTTCTGAGTGGACAGAATCAGATGCATTTGGTGCCTTTGAATTGCCGAACATATTTTTTGTGGAAAATAAAGAAATACTTATTGAGGTAAATGCCAAGGGTTACTATAAACATCGATATACTTTAAAAATTCCTCGAAAAAACGATAAGAACGAAAAAATACTCAATCAAAATCTTTATGCTTTCTCTCTACAGTATATAAATGATCTTGCTACAGCAGTGGGAATTAATTTAAATCCTAATAGAGGACTTCTGATGGGAAAGGTAAATAACAAGGAAAAAATTCGCATTGATGCTTTAAGTGAAAGCACAAACTATAATGAATCTAAAGACTATTATTTCAACAAGTCACAACTAATTCAAGGAGCTCATTCTTATACAGAACCGAAGCATGGGACATATGCCATATTTGATATGCCCCCAGGCAGAGTGCTCTTACAAGGAGTGAACAGTGCAGGGAAGCTCCGGTACTCGGAGATAGGCTATTTCAGCCCATCCACAGTAAATGTAATTCTAGGAAACTAAGAACAAAACCCTTCTTTTCTAAGCGTACTTTTAGCAGAGAAAAAACCAATACGAACAATTTTTTCCATAAATTTTACATTTAAACTAAAGTGTTTTCCAAAAAACATCTGGTAGTCTTTTGGCCTTGGATGTATATATATATATTTTGTTTTTGAATGAATGGCAAGTTTTTCTTCCATTATGCCGGTGATTTTTTTTCTATGCTTGTCCTCTATATCGTTATCCTTACAATACTGATTCACGGTCTCCAGAGCCACCTTTTTTCTGTGTCTCGTTTGAATGGAGGTTTGTATTTTTCTTTCAATAGAAAGATAAATGGCTTGGATACCAATGGCAGGTATCCCGAACTTAGTCAACGAGCCAATCTCTTCTGAATAGTGATAGGGCTGGTGAGTATAGCTGGAGATAATCAGGTCGGCGCCTGCTGTTTCTGCCACATTCACGGATAGGGTTTCTCGGATTTCACCGTCAAAATAATAGATCACATCGTTCGATTTATTACGGATTCCATAAGGAGCAAAAATGGGAGGAAAGGCAGCGGATCCAGCAACAGCATCGGATATAGAAACACTTGTATCATAGATGCAACCAAGGTCGTCCTCTGGCGTTGGATACTTTTTTTTGCAAAAAATAATTCGTTTGGGGTGATTTAGTTGAGTGGCAACAACAAATAAATCCGCATTATAGTCTGCAAAATTATTGGATGGGAGCACCTCCTTGATATGGAGATCTATTCCTGCTGTTGTACAAAAACCAGGACTGGTGATTAATTTTCCGTTATTTAATAAATTGAGCGCATAATCGGCAATGCCGATAATTTTGTTCTTCACACCGGATCGTTCTGCTTCATGGGTCGGTTTTTTCCGGCTCAGTAAGGTGGAATAGGAAATAGGCTCAAAAGGACGATTTTCTTTTTTTCTCTGAGTATAGGCAGTAAAAATATCATTTACACTGTAACCGGCAGCAAGATAGGCAGAAATGCAAGATCCGGAGCTGGAGCCCACATAGGTATCAATATTTAGAGGGGATTTTGGCTGAGTAGGCATGTCCATGGTTCCTCCCTGAAAGCTAAATCCGGTCTCCTGGAGAGCAAGACATACGCCCAAGTGAAAGGCAGCGGCCTTTGTGGCCCCTCCAGAGCAAACAAAAGCAATTTTTTTAAAAGAACCGTTGGTCTTTTGAGGCATACTTCCATTATGGTCTCCTAGAGAAAGGCTTGTCAAACAATGAATTATAAAGAGCTTTACATTTGCCTATCCAATTTTTAAACTAAAGGTAGGTTGAATATTCAGGAGGAAGAGTATGACAAAAGAAAAATGGCTACCACTTACACAGTTTGCGATAAGGGAAGGGGTTAGCGTCTCCACCCTGCGTCGCAAAATTAAATCCAATAAAGTTACGTTTCGTTTGGAAGAAGGGCGCTATCTCATTCTATCAAACGATAATGATATGGGAAAAAAAACAGAGAGAGATATCTTTCCTGTTCAATCCCAAGACAGAACCACACCAACAGTAAAGAAAAAAACGCATAAGATTGATTTGTTGGAAAATGAAAAAGTACAACTCACATCAGCCGAATGGGATTTAAAATGGAAAGCACTGGAGGTTCGAGTAAATGGGCTAGTGAAAAAAGTAGAATATTTAACAGAGCAAAACTCTGAGTTGAATATGTTGGTAAGGATATTTGAAGAGAAGTTAGATGTTTCGTTATAGCGCCTTTTTGCTAATTGCTCTTTTATTTTCTACTGTGGGGTGGACTCAGGTGGGAGATAAAAAACCCTCTCCTGTACCAACGGCTAATGGGTCTGCCCAGCTAGACAAGCGTCTGAGAATAAAAAAATTATTTGTATTTCCAACCAAGGATACGTTAGGTGGAGTTTTAGGCAAGCGTCTTAGCAGGGTTCTTCTTACTAGTTTAGGAAAGAATGCTAGATTTACTATTATAAGAGATAAAAATATTATTAATGCCATCGGCTTGGATGAAGGCACCTATAGGAAAATTTTAAATAGTCGTAAGGTTCGTGCACAAGTAGCAAAAATATCGAAGGCAGATATTATTATCCGAATGGACTTAAAGCATATTGGTGATGGATTTAAAATACAGCAGGCTTGGTACACCGCAGATGGGCGACTGTTGTTTCTCGAAGAAGGTGAAGGCAAAGGAGGGAAAGAAGAAAAATACGATTCCCTAGTGACCAGCTTAACAGAAAAGATAATCCAACAAATTCCATTTCAAGGAAATATTACAGGCAGATCGGGTAATACGCTCACATTGGATTTGGATCGAACTCAGATGAGCCCTGGAGATGTCTTTGAAATAGTACGGATTGTTTCTGAAAAACGCCACCCACTACTGAAAACCTTGGTGGGTGTTGACTATGTGGTTACAGGCAAAGCCAGAATAACAGATTCCGATTCGGTTTTATCCTTTGCAGAAATTATTACAGAAAACTCAAGCGATGGTATTTTTGTAAATAATAAAATTATTGGAACAAAAAAGATAATTGCCAAAGAGTCACCAAAAATAGAAACTATGGTGGAGGAAAGTGCAGTCAAGAAAACTATGGAAACAACAAAAGAAATGGAAGAGACACAAGAGGAGCCTTTATTAGATAAAATGTTCGTGGCAGGTGATGGAAGAAAAGAAGATGAAATGCCTAGTTCAGAGGCAACACCAATAGAGGAAGAAACAGCAGAAGAGCTAACCCTGAACCAGCCAGAGCAAAAAAGTGTTGCACGCTATATGCCCAAGAGGAACCCTAAGTATGGCCTTTTTGGATCTAAATTTTTATTTGGAAACATTTACCACGAAAGTACCGCTTCAGATGGAAGCAGCTCATATACCTCAGGATTTGCTCAAGGGGTGGGGTTTTTCAATGAACTATGGATAACGAAATATTTAATTTTTGGCGCAGAATATGAGTTTATGTACGGCGACTTAGATGATGTGGCAGATGGACCAGAAATCCCAGATGCTTCATGGAAGGCGTTTAACGCTTTCTTGGGATATCGTCATTTTATAGGTAGTAATCATGTAATGTTAGGATTGGGATTCCAGAACATTGATGTCACCCTTCCCTCCATTGCTATAAAAGAAAAAGGATATTCGGGGATTCTATTAAAATTTTCAGGGAACCTTCAAATAAGTGCGAAAAATGAAATAAAACTCTCCTTAAATATACAGCCTTTTTCGGCCTTCTCTTACGAGGGAGATATTTCAAAGGAGTCGGAAAATTCAAGTGTGATAGGGATTAGCTTGGATTGGCTTTTGCGTTGGAACAATAGGTTCTCTCTGCGGGTGAACGCTTATTTCAAATCCAGCGAAACTACGTTTACAGACAGAGATACTGTTGCTGACTCTCGATTTTATATTAGCCCAGGGCTTTTATATTTGTTTTAGCTTCAGCCTCAAAAAAGTATAGCAACAGGGAGAGCTTATTCTCTAGTACTACAAGTTTTATTAAAGAATGTTGTTCCCGTACAGTACACAGCTAGATTTGTGTTTGTCTCAGAGAGGATTTCATCGTTGCTTGTTACATTTGTGATATCCCAACTCGTGACATCAAGAGAAGTTAGGGAACTGGTCTCGTAAAACATATAGCTCATATCTTTGACTGCTCTGGTATCGAAGTTTGATAGGTCAAGAGAAGTCAGAGAATAAGCTCTTAGGTAAACATGTAATCCATATCTGTTACTCTACTGGTATTAAAGTTTGATAGGTCAAGAGAAGTTAGAGAACTAGCTTCGAAAAACATGCCGTACATATTTGTCACTCTACTGGTATTAAAGTTTGATAGGTCAAGAGAGGTTAGAGAACTAGCCCAGGCAAACATGTCGTACATATTTGTCACTCTACTGGTATTAAAGTTTGATAGGTCAAGAGAAGTTAGAGAACTAGCCAAGGCAAACATGTATTTCATATTTATTACTCTACTGGTATTAAAGTTTGATAGGTCAAGAGAAGTTAGAGAACTAGCTTTGAAAAACATGTATGCCATATTTGTCACCCTACTGGTATTAAAGTTTGATAGGTCAAGAGAAGTTAGAGAACTAGCTTTGAAAAACATGCCTGCCATATTTGTCACCCTACTGGTATTGCCTTGTCCAATAAATTTTGTGATGTTTGAACAACCCTTAAAGGCAGATTCTAAGCTTACCCAACTCACATCACCTAGATTTTCCACCGTGTAAATTTTCTCTTTATCTCCCTCATCATTGAAATAAAAAGCCTCCATAGTTCCAGAGATGCGAATGGTATGAGTCCCCTCCTCTGCGTATTCATGAGTTTTATCAAGGTCAGCATCTGAAGTCACAGCATTGCTCGTTCCATCTCCCCAATCAACAGTAAAATCGTAATTATAACCGTCCCTTAAAGGCAAGGTGATGGTTTCATTGGGAGTAGTTGTCCGCCATGTTGATACGAAATCAGTTGTTGGGGGTGGAGGGAGGTCGGGAGCAGCTTCTCCACAAGAGACCAAAAAAAACATAGCAAAGATAAGATACAAATTCTTCATAATTTTCCCCTTCAATTTTTACACTCAACTCACGTATATAAATTACAGCATACATCACGCTAAAAATAAAACAATAACCCCAATTAATCTAATCAATGCCTGGCGTTACCTGCTTTTGGTTTTATATTAGATTCCGGCAAATAAGCTGCGATTTATTAGGAGTTATTCCAAACACACAAAGCCTCTTTTAGAGATAAAGGGGATTAAGGCTGCTTTCTATTTGAGAGGGATTAGTATCTATGGCGAGGAGTGTATGGCAATGGAAGCTAGGCTGTTGTTTTTTTTATACCACTTATTTTAAAAAAACTTGCTGAAAAATACACAAATACAGGTATATTTATAGTTTAATGGCACTGGAAGAAATATCTGGAATGGCAAAGAAATCGAAAAAATCCGGGGTACCTGGAAAACTAGATAAATATATTAAGGAATATTATCCAAATGATCCACCCGTTGTTATTGATCCAAAAAAAGATATTGAGGAATATTGTTCACAATATATTTCCGATTATCTTTTAGATATAAAAAAACTAGATGAATATATCAAAGAATATTATTTAGACAACGCACCATCCGTTCGTGATTCAGAATATGATGCTCTTTTTAAAAAAGCACAGTCGTTGGAGGAAATTTTTCCCACACTCAAAAAAGATGATTCTCCCACACATAGAGTGGGAGCACCACCAGCGGAGGGGTTTAAAAAATATACACATAAAAAACCGATGCTTAGCCTTGCCAACGCGACCACAGAAAATGAACTAATGGATTTTCATAAAAGAATGGGAAAATTACTACCCGAGAATAAAAAAGAAAGTTCCTATTATTGTGAATTAAAATTTGATGGACTTAGTATTAGCATTATTTACGAAAATGGAAAGCTTACCCATGCGGTTACCCGTGGAAATGGAGAGGAAGGAGAAGAAGTTACAGCCAATGTTCGTACGATTAAAAATGTTCCTCTGAAGTTAGAGGCAGACAAACCACCAAAATATATTGAAATTCGCGGGGAAGTGATTTTCCCCATACCAGCTTTTCGGAATTTAAACAAAGCACAGGAAGAATTGGGAAAAGAACCATTTGCTAACCCAAGAAATGCTGCTGCTGGCAGCATTCGTCAACTGGATTCAAGATTAACAGCTGAGAGGGATTTATCGGTGTTTGCATACACCATTGGTGGTGTGGATGGGTTTGCCCTGCCCAAAGGTCAAGATGACGTAATTGCTCTTTTGAAAAAATGGGGTTTTTCATCAGGCAAGCATGCCAGGAAGTGTGCTTCCATTGGAGAGGTATGGAAATATTATAAAGGAATCGAGAAAAAGCGAGATAGTTTAGACGTGGATATCGATGGTGTGGTGGTAAAAATTAACGATCTGCAATTACAGAAAAATATGGGAGCTGTAGCTCGAAGACCCAGATCCATGATTGCCATAAAGTTTCCACCTCGAATAGAAGAAACGGTATTAAAAAATATTGAAATTCAAGTGGGCAGAACAGGAGTAATTTCGCCGGTGGCTATTTTAGAACCTGTGAATATTTCTGGTGTTATTGTTAGTCGAGCAAGTTTATATAACAAAGATGAAATAAAACGAAAAGATATTCGACCGGGCGACACGGTAGTTGTGGAAAGAGCTGGAGATGTAATACCGAAAGTAGTTCGTGTTGTAAGAGAGAAAAGAACAGGAAAAGAAAAAAAGTTTATTTTCCCCACAAAATGTCCAAGCTGCCTAAAAAAATTAAAACAATCCGATGGAAAGGTTGCCATTCTTTGTGTAAATCCAAAATGTCCTGCGCAAGTGCATGCCAGGATCGCGTATTTTGCCTCAAAACGAGCAATGAATATTGAAAAAATGGGACCATCGCGCATCCATCAGTTGATAGAGGCCAAGATTATTAGTAAGCCATCTGACTTATATAAACTAACCAAGGATAATTTTTTAACCCTGGAGCGAGTAAAAGAGAAATCTGCAGATAATTTTTATGAAGCTATTGCAAAGAGCAAAAAAGCCTCTTTGCCTAGAGTGATTTACTCCTTGGGTATTCCCCATGTGGGTGAGCAAGTGTCTCGACTTTTGAGTAGTCATTATAAAAATTTGGATAGCCTGATGAATACAAGCGTGGAGGAACTCTCTGAACTGGGTACCATTGGCCCTGTTGTAACCGGGGGTGTTGTAAGTTTTTTTAAAAAGAAAAGTAATAAAAATGAAGTAAAGCGCTTGATTACATTAGGGATTAATCCCAAAGATCGCTCTGCGCCAGAGGGAGGAAGGCTTTCTGGTAAACAGTTTGTGCTTACAGGTAGGCTCCCCACACTTACACGCAAGCAGGCGGCTGACTTTATTTTAGAAAACGGAGGAAAGGTATCCTCTGGTGTGAGTAAGAATACAAATTACCTTTTAGCAGGATCCGTGGAGGGCAGTAAAATGAAAAAAGCCCTCAGCTTGGGTATCCAAATTATCTCAGAAGTCGAGTTCTTGGAGCTTCTAAATAAAAAACAATATTAAATAAAGGCTAATGTATTTTGACCGTGTTTCCGATATTAATTCATGGTGAGCTTGAAAATAAAATATAAAAATTCACTAGTTATCGCAAGAGCTATTCTTTTAGGCTTTATGAATCTTTTGCCTGCAGCCCAGGCAGAAAATGGTCACGATTATTATTACACGACGCTTGCTGGAGATACTGTGTATAAAATATCACGAGCAATTTATGGTGACTCTAAAAAGAAAAATAAAATTTATGATATGAATCCTAGCTTAAAAGGTAAAATAAAGGTAGAGGCAGGTGTAAAAGTTTATTTTAATTTTTCTGAATTCAATTCGCCATCAGAAATGTTGACGAAGGAACTAATTTCTCGCTACAAAAAAGAGCTACTGCTTAAAATAGAACAAAGACAAGGAGAAAAGATTCTTAGTAAGGTGATTGTAGAAAAAGGAGATACACTACAAAAAATTGCCCTTCGTGTTTTGGGTACGGTTCGATTATGGACAGAGTTATATATTGTAAACCAAAAAACAATTTCACATTACGATCATGTGTTTCCTGGCATGGAGTTAGTTTACTACCCCCCGACCAATACAAGAGTCATTCCTCCAGTGGCAGGCATCATGGGACCAGCCCCTGCACCAGAGAAAAAAACAGAAGTATCGAGAGAGATTGCAGCAGAGAAGGAAAAGATAGCCAAAGAAATAAAAAAATCGCCATCACCCCCCGTGCCCGTACAGTTAGCAACTGCCCTGCCTACAGAGGTGAAGAGAGTAACAAAACCGCCTCCAGTGATCAGCAAGGTAAGCAAGGCAGGTGTAAAGAAAGAAAATGCTTTCCGTGGGGAGTGGAATAAAACAAAAGAAACAGTTACGTCTGCCTTTAGTAATGAAAACAGAAATCAAGTTCTTTATGTGGTAGGTGTAATTGCTCTTATCCTTCTTGTTGGCTATGGGCTTACCCGCCCCGCAAAGAAAAAACTAGTTGTTACCACCTCTCTGCGACCGTTTCCACCTAAGTATGAAAAAGAGGATTTAAAAAGAGATAAGGCAGCCTAAGACAAGGGATTGTTTTGGATTTTATCTTTATGCGTTAGAAGAAGGGCCATACCATTCTTTTGCATATGGCCTTTCTGTAGTCAATTTCACTCACTTCGCGGATGGACAAACGTCCGTCCTATTTATATTCTGACGGACTCGTCTCTTCTAGTCAAGCCTAAATCTCCAGACTATGGTATGCCCAAAGAACTATGGGAGGGAAGACAGCAAAGACACAGTATGCATGCCAGGAATGCGGCCATATCGCTTACCAGTGGTTGGGGCGCTGCCCCGCTTGCTCCAGTTGGAACACTCTGGTGGAAGAAAAGAACCATAGCGCCATAGCCAAACGAGACCCCCAAGGAATGATCGACACTATTCTTAAAAGTCGGAAGAAAAAAAACAAGGAAATCACCACACTTGAAAATCTAACCTTTGAAAACCACAACCGCTTATCCACGGGTATTGGAGAGTTAGATTGTGTATTGGGCGGTGGTGCCGTGGAGGGATCTTTTATTTTAATCGGTGGAGAACCGGGCATTGGTAAATCCACACTACTTATCCAAACATTAGATAACTTATCTCAACAGAAAAAAGTTTTGTATGTAACTGGTGAAGAGTCACTTTCTCAAGTGAAGTTAAGGGCAAATCGATTGGGGTTGGTCGGGAAAAATTTATTTATGGCAGCGGAAACCTCACTGGAAAAAATATTGAGCATTGTAGAAAAAGAACAACCGGACATTTTAGCCGTGGACTCAATACAAACAATGCATACAGATGCTGTTGAGTCGGCCCCAGGGAGCGTGTCTCAAGTTCGTGAAACAGGGGCTAGATTAATGCATTTAGCAAAAGGAGCAGGGATACTTACTTTTATTGTTGGGCATGTTACCAAGGATGGCGCTATTGCGGGACCAAGAGTCCTAGAACATATGGTGGATACGGTTTTATATTTTCAAAGCGCTTCTGGAGGAAATTACCGAATTTTAAGAAGTGTGAAAAATCGATTTGGATCTACTAATGAAATAGGTGTCTTTGAAATGGAGAGAAATGGATTGTCGGAAGTAAAAAATCCTTCAACATTATTTCTTAGCGAACGGGATGAGGGGGCAGTTGGTTCCTCAGTTGTGAGCAGTTTAGAAGGCACCCGTCCTCTTATTGTTGAATTACAATCCCTTGTATCTCAGAGTTACCTGCCCAACCCCAGGAGAACTGTTTTGGGCGTGGACCATAATCGTGTTGCTCTGTTAATAGCAGTGTTGGAAAAAAAATGGGACTTGCGCATTGGAGGACAGGATATTTATGTAAATGTTGTGGGTGGCGTGCGTCTTACGGAACCAAGCGTGGATTTAGGAGTTATGGCCGCAATGGCAAGTAGCTTTTTAAATAAACCCATTCCAAAGGGAACGCTATTTATCGGCGAAGTGGGTCTTTTGGGTGAAGTACGGGCTGTTTCCCAACTAGAGAGCAGACTAAAGGAAGCCAAAACACTAGGATTCAAACAATGTTTTTTGCCGGAAATGAATTATGAAAAAATAAAAAAAACGTGGAGCGGAATGGAGTTAATTAGTATTAAAAAATCTCAGGACATTTTAAATATATTGTAAGAGTTCATAGTCGGCAACGTTGAACAGCAATATTCCAACGGTTTTTTTGTCGTTGCCTTTCCTCTTCTGCCATGGAGGGAATAAATTTTTTATCCAATTGCCACACACCTTTCAATTCTTCTAAAGAAGACCAAATACCAATGGCCAGTCCCGCAGCTAGAGAGGAACCCAACGCTGTGGTCTCTAAAATTTTTGGTCGAATAAGGGGAATACCAACAAGGTCACATTGTAGTTGTAGGAGGTAGTTGTTGGCAGCAGCGCCACCGTCCACTTTAATACTATGTAGTGGAGCATGGTAATCCGCCCTCATGGCAGCAAGGAGTTCATCATTTTGATGAGCAATGCCGGCTAGGGCAGCACGAGCCAAATGATTTTTATTTGTGTTTCGTGTAATTCCACAAATCAACCCCCGGGCATTGGGATCCCAGTGAGGAGCTCCAAGACCCGTCATCCCTGGGACAAACGCTAAAGATCCCATATCTTCTTCTTTTGCTGATAAGGCTAGCGCTTCCACCTCGCTAACGTCTTTTATAATTCCTAGATTATCCCGTAACCACTGGATAGTAGCACCACCCATAAACGCACTTCCCTCCAGAGCGTAATGGGTTTGAGAACCGATTTTCCATGCCACAGTGGTGAGCAAGCCATTTTTGGAAAAAAACGGCTTTTCCCCGGTGTTTAAAAGAAGAAAGCAGCCTGTGCCATACGTGATTTTTGTTTCTCCAGGCTGAGTACATAACTGCCCGAAAAGGGCAGCTTGCTGGTCTCCTAAAATACCAGCAATTGGAATACCGTCGGGAAGCACTCCTAGACCTTTGGTTTTTCCATACACTTGGGAACTGCTGCAAATCTCAGGAAGGGTAGATGGTGGTATATTAAATAACTCCAGCATTTCAGGGCACCAGGAAAGGTTTTGAATATCCATAAGCGAGGTGCGACTGGCGTTGGTGACATCTGTTTTATGAACAGCTCCCGAGGTTAATCGAGACAAAAGAAAACTATCTATGGTGCCAAAAGCTAGGGTTCCCCGTTTATGGGCGTCTTGTACTTCGCTTAGGTTTTCCAGCATCCACCCCATTTTGGAACCGCTGAAGTAAGGATCGAGTACAAGCCCCGTTCTTTTCCTTACCGTGTCCTCCAAACCCTGCTGCTTTAGCTTTTCACACCAGGGGGTGGTTCTCCGGCACTGCCAAACAATAGCTTTTCCCAGAGGAGCAAGGGTTTTTTTATCCCAAGCACAGCTTGTTTCCCGTTGGTTGGTAATCCCTATGGCAGAGATAGAGGGGCTACCGGCTTCTTTTAGGGCTTTTTCTATAGTCTGTAGGCTGCTCTTCCACACCTTCTCCAAATCATGATCCACCCACGCCTCCCTAGGGTATTCAGGGAGAACCTCCGTGGTTTGACTGGATTGTATACAGAGATCTTCATCTACGATGAGAACCTTAGTGCTCGTAGTGCCCTGATCGATGGATAGGATGTATTTTTTCATTGATTCTTTTACGCTCCTTGTATAGTAATAAGTCCTATGAAAGCACTTTCAGGTCGCCCTAAAAGCATCTCCGCTCGGAGACAATTATATCATAAAGATACTCCTAACTTTCTGCTAGAGATTGTTCGTAAATATTTTCGCCTAGAGGTGGAGGGGCTGGAGAATGTACCCAAAAAGGGCAGGGGGCTGGTGGTGTCCAATCACTCTGGAGTGACTGCCTTGGACGGTGTGATGATAGGAAACGAGATTTCTCGCACCCATAAGAGAATAGCTCAAATCTTAGCCCACCCCCTGTGGTTTATGGGGCCCAATATTCGCATACTGTCCAAAAACATGGGTCTGGTGGAAGCAAAAAAAGAGATTGGAGTGAAATTATTGCGTAAGGGAAGGCTTTTGATGATCTTTCCAGAGGGGGAGGCGGGGAATTTTAAACCGACCAACGACAGGTATAAACTCAAGGAATTTCGACGGGGTTTTGTGAGAATGGCAATGGAGGGGAAGGCTCCCATTATTCCCACCATTGTGATTGGAGCAGAGGAGACAAATATTAATTTATCTCAAATTAAACTAACAAAAAAACTTAGAGGGATTATTATTCCCGTTCCTCTAAATATACTGCCGTTGCCGGCAAAATGGAAAATTGTTTTTCTACCACCGATTGACATGAAAAAATATAGCAAAAAAGATACGGGCAACCGTGAGTTGGTACATAAAATTTGCAATGAAATTCAAGCAAAAATTCAAGATAGAATTAACAAAGAAATTGCTAAAAGGGAATGGATATTTTTTCCTAAGAGAAAGCCCAGGAAAAGAAAGAAAAAATCTCCCAAAGCCTAAGGAAGTTTTGTTTTATATCTCAAGCTCCAAACAGTTCCGAATGGATTCATACTCTTCAAATTTTTCTTCGCTCGCGTATCGTATAAAAGTAAGCTCGCGAAGAGTTTTTTGGTATTTCTTTGCCGCTAGCCCGGCCATGGCTTCTTGTTCGTTAATATCGATTCTTAATTCTTCGATAATAGCTAGGAGCTCTGGCTTTTTTAGTACTCGCTCTATTTTTTCTTTTATCGCTTTTGGCAGGTTGGTGCTTGCTCGCTTCATAAGTCTATAGTGATTATCTGAGCTAGGGATGAGCCTCTGATAATTTTCGATCGATTTTTTCATTTCTACAATAGTCTTTTCCCACCCATACACAAATCTTAATTCTTTTTCCTTGCGAACCAGGTGGTTTAAAGAGTTCCTGAGCTTATTTATTCCATTAGCTGCAGAATAAAGTACTATGGCTTTATGCCTTTGTTCTGTGGGGAGCATTTCCAATTCTAGTTTTAGCTGCTTATTTTCAAGGTGTAAGCTATTATATTCCTCCTTTAGGATGAGGTAGTCCTGCCGCAGAGGAAGGATTTCTTGCGATATTTCCCACTGTGATCCGCGTATGCTTTTTCTAAGTGCAGCGGCCTTTTCTGTGAGGTATTTTATATATAGCTGTCGCCTAGGATTTTGAGGTTGTTCAAGAGATGAGGAAGTCTTGTCCGAATTATTTAGCCGATCGTTGTCTTGAGGGGCTAGTGCATTTATCTCAATTTCGTTTTGTTCCAAGAGGTAGTCGATACTCGTCATGTGAGTAGTATTTTTATGGAAGTCATACTGTCTTGCATCTTCAAAAGCATCTAGGAGAGGAATCTTGAGTTCTTTTGTATTATTAGATTTTCTCTGCCAAGTTTTTAAGCTAAAATATTCTTGCTTGTAATGATCAGGTCTTAAGACATTTCCTGTTCTAATAGCTCTTGATAATTTAGTGTTAAAAGAAGTTTGAAACCGATGGATCCACCCTAGGTTTTCAGCATCTGTTTTTGTTAAGAAACAGACGTTTTTGCTCGTCAGAACCTGAAATTGACCACTGTAGCAGATATCAGATATTGTTTGCGTTGTCACCCCATCTGGCAATTTAGCAAGCTCATGCCGAAGATTTTTTGTAGAGAAATATTTTTTATTCCAAAGAGATAAACCGCTCTCACTGTCCCCGTGGCCTGTTATGTACAAAAAAACCCGATCACCTGGCTTAGATTTTTTTGCAATTTTATCAAAAGCATTTGAAATTGCTTCTGGCATTGCTACATCAATAATATCTTCTATGCCATCCCCATCAAGATCATAGACAGAGCCATTAATAAGAGTATTTATGAATGTATTGCGATCGAAGGCAATTTCACTAGGGCCACCTGCATTGAGGATGTGAATATTTGCTGCATCAAATTCTTTCTTATTAAGCGCTATAAAAATTCCCCTCAAATTGCTTTGGAATGCAATACTGTTTTGTTTCGGACTAGTCCCCCCATTGATCAGGAGTGCGAAGTCTGTGGCAAGAGAAAGAGGCGAATAAAATATGGCTATGGCAAGCAGGGGATTAAATAAAATTTTACCCATTATTTTCTCCTTCCTTTAAGTTATCGCATCATATCAAATATAACGCTTAATATCAATATCTGTTTTCACTATGAGTCAATACGACGATACGATGAGTTGGCTTATAAAAAAGCGCATTGAAATGGCTTTGAGCGCAATAACATACTAAAAAGATATATTATTAAAGAGGGCACAGCTCAATATTCGTTAGCTATGTTTGACTAAATAGGAGGAATAACAGAAACCTATCTAGCCCCATCAGTATCACTCCGGTTTTTCATTGGAAGTGGGCCCATGAACAGATCTGTAACTTGCCATGATTTTGGTTGGCAGTTCTTTGGCAAAAGCAGATGGGTATCTCTTATTGTCTTGTCTAAGTACTCTAAAATCTCTTTTTTCCTACCTTTTGGAAACCTTTCAGCATTTATTCGATTGCTGACATGTTTTTTAACATTTTTGAGGGACTTATACTCTTCAATCTTTTCCCTCATAAAACTTTTTATATTTTCAAATGATTTCAATTTACTAAGTGTTGTAGGTTTTTTCAAAAAATTTTCAGTTTCAGAATGAATATCATCCACCATTTTTTCGCAATAATTGTCCATCCACGCAAATAAACCTACTCCAGCGTTGTGGGTCCATGTGGCTAAAAGAACGGAAAAATTTATCTCGGATGTAAGAGATTCTGTCTCCCCATTGTGTTCGTACTCTATGGAGTGCCGTATTGTAGGATTTTTAAACCAAGCAGCCATTTTTTCGAAAATTGGTGGAGATGGTCCAGCCGACGAGATATCGGCATACAAATTTTCAAAGCGATCCCTGCATTTGCTTAAAATTTTGTTTGATTTCTCCAAGTTTTTTTTAAAATAGCGCATGCTAAAGAGAAGACACAGATAGGGATTTTCTGTAAATTGACAGCGTCGTTTTGAGTGTTTCCAGTCCCGGTGTTTATCTCCATTCTTGTCATAATATACAGGCATTTCATCTGGAAATTTTCCGTAGGACTCTAGTACTCCTTTTTTTGTGACTTCGCAATCAGAGGAGTCATTAAATCTCTTTTTAAAGTTGCTTTTCTTAGGTTCAAAATCAACCCGATAGACTTCATCAATAGAGGAGGAGGTGATTTGTCCCAAGCAAGAAGCGCCAGTTTCGCTTTGTGCATTCAGGCCTAGACGAGATTCATGGATTAACAGAGGAAGTATATCCTTGGGATTAACCTCAGTGCATTTGCCCACTTCTGTTAAAGCGCGATGTATAAGTGCCACATATTTCTGATCCGTGCAAGAAGCGTGTCGCCGTCTTCTTTTTCCGCTTCTCCAAGTTTCCTGTACCCTCAAGTTTTCTTCAGTAAAAGAACCATCCTTTTCTCTTCGAGTGGAATTCTTGTCTTTACAATAGACATATTTATACTGCCCTAGGGGAGAGTTCAAGGCAGGTAATAAACAAGCAAGCTCTTTACAATCCTCCTCCGTAAGAGAATTTTTGTACCCTTTTATTTTTGCATTATACTCTTTTATGACCTTTGTTTTTATACCGCAGCCCTTTGTTTCTTTGAACTCAAGATTTTCGCAAGCAGGTATTTCTTTATCTTCAGCTTGCACTAAGCTCAGGTCCAATAATAAATATACGCTCAGACCGCCCAGTAGGTAAAAAAAGAGAATTACTGTTTGTGTGTATTTTTTTCGCATATTTCTTTCTCTATCCTCTAATTTATTTTAATTCAATACACTTAATTTTATAAGGACAAAATTTTTATTACTCTTAAATATTATGTCAAATTATGATAAATTAAAATTATAAAGCGGCCTCTCATGATGCCTGGAAAATAAAAAATCTTTTGGACCGTGTATTATTCATAAAATAAAAAAATTGCAGTGAGAAAAAACCGAGAAACAGATGGAAAAGCCAGAAGCCTATAATTTTATTGAAACAGACGAGTCGAAGTATCGCTTCCTCGTGGTGGATGATGAACCGGATATGCTGGAACTAATAGCAGGTATGCTTAAGGAGCGCTATAAAAAAGCTCAAGTTTTCACTGCTGAGGACGGCCTGCAGGCTATTATGAAATTCAAAAATAGCCCGCCTACAGTGTTAATCACAGACCTTTCCATCCCTAAACTCTCTGGCGACGAGTTGCTTACTAATATTTTAGCACAATACCATGGGGATAATTTATCCATTGTGGTGGTCTCTGGCCTATCCAGAGAAAACCGTAATATTAGCGAAATCCTCAACGGCCATTTTCGATTTCTCTCCAAGCCTTTTCGTGAGGCAGAGTTTTTGAAAATTATTGATACAGCCATAAAACAACCCCCACCCATACAAAATAAATTTAAATTGGATGCGGTTTTTCTAATGCCGTTTATACTCGGTCCCATGAAATATTCTAAGAAAGGACTTGAAGAATCGTTAGAAAAAGAACCGCCCTTTATAGCAAAAGATAATCATATTAGCGGAGATCTTAGCTTTAGTTCCACATTTACCACCAAAGACTTTCAAGGTTTTTTAAGTATTTGTTTTACAAAAGATTCTTGCCTATATATTCAAAAAAAACAAAACAACGGGGGAGAAGAAATAAATCAAAAAATCATCCAAAACCTGACAGATGATATTTTTCTATACATTGCGGATGAATTATTAGCGGTTGGCTTTATCGTAAAATTTGAGCATAAAACAAATTGTATTAACAAACCTCAACACCGGGCAATGCCGGCGCTTCCAGGCAATACTATTGTACTGCCTCTATGTAGTGATCATTGGAGACTACAGCTGGAACTCACCGTTAATTATTAAAAGCTCCATGGCACCAAACGATAGACAAGAATATCATTCTCCACTATCATAGTATCAGAGGTACATATTGGCAATTAAGAAAATACAAGACAGGGGCATTATTTTAAAATCCCGACGCCACAAGGAGCGCGATCGTTTAGTCTCTATCCTAAGCGAGCATCATGGCAAAATCACAGGAATTGCCAAGGGAGCCATTCACTCAAAACGCTTTGCTGGAAGCTTTGATCTCTGTGCCTGCATTGACTTTTCATTTGTGGAAAAACAAGGGCAAGAATTAACCTTTATAGATAGCGCTTCAGTAAAACATGGATTTATGGGCGTACAAAGTAGCTTGGAAAACATAGGAGCCGCCTTCTATTTTCTCGATCTCTGTAATCACCTCACCCAAGATAAGTTGCCAGTAAGAAATATATTTATCCTATTGAGCCATTATTTATATCTATTAGAAAAAACTCAGATAAACTACGCCCTGCTTCGCTCCTTTGAAATAAAATTACTGGAGCGCCTAGGATATTCCCCCATATTCCATCAATGCGTGGTATCGGGAGAGAAAATTTCATGGGATACCCATGAACAGCTTTTTTCCATTGATAAGGGCGGCACTGTTTCTAGAACACACGCCTCACCCATGAATATAACCATCTCCAGAGAACTGGTTTCTTGGGTACAAGAGGTACTAAACACACCCATCTTGGAATTACCTAAATTGCAGACGATTCCCCATAGCACCATTGAGGATGTGGGTTTATTTTTAAAAAAATTTTTATCCTTCCATTGTCCTGGTTTTCGTACCTATACGCTGCCGTCTCAGACTTTTGTGGAATCCTTGCTAGAAGATTCTAGGGCCCAGTCCACTGCAGCCCTCAAGTCATCAGCAATATAGTGGGGCTGTCTGTTATGAAACTTTTTTTCGGTACAAAAACGCCACTCTGAATCCTTGCCCTTGCCCGTGCGAACCAGTATGGAGGTGGCCCCTATATTTAAACCTGCCTCCACATCGGATAGCTTATCTCCAATAAAAAAGGATTTCTTGAGATCTATACCCTGTGCCTTAGCAATATTTTCCATGAGCTTTGTCTTGGGCTTTCTACACTCACAATTTTCATCTTCATGGTGAGGGCAAATAAGAAAATCGTCAATGGAAGTTTGCGCTTTTTGAAGCAGAAGATTATTTAAACGTCTATTAATAAGAGGAAGTGCATCGGGAGAAATCAATCCTCGAGCAATTCCCGATTGATTGGTCACTACAAAAACTTTGTAGCCATGATCCTTAATACGCTTTATGGCCCGGGCAGCACCTTCGATGAGTTCCATGAGTTCAGGATTGTTGATATACACCCTGTCGAAATTAATGGTGCCGTCTCTATCGAGAAAAAAAGCACCGTTCATTGACGTACATTCCAGTCCCAAGCGCTTTTAATAATACTATCTAAACTATGCTTGGGTTTCCAGTTCCATAACTGCAAGGCAAGTCCCGGCGCTGCCACCAGTTTTTCCGGGTCACCAGCCCTGCGTGGTCCTATGGGGATTTCTCCACAGTTATCTGTTATTCGTCCAATAGCTTTTATTACTTCCAGCACGCTATAACCCTTGCCAGAACCTAAATTTAAAAGAAGGGAGCCGCTATTTTTTTGTAAATGCTCCAAGGCCATAATATGGGCACGGGCCAAGTCCTCCACATGGATGAAATCTCGAATACAAGTTCCGTCGGGCGTATTATAATCATTGCCAAAAATACAAACCTTACCTTGGTTGCGGTTGCTATAAAGTTGGAGTACTCGTGGAATGAGATGGGTTTCCGGCTCATGGAGTTCCCCTAGCTCACCCTCTGAATCTGCGCCAGCAGCATTGAAGTAGCGAAGTGCTGCAAAGGGAATCTTATGGGTATGATGGTACTGACTAATAATTTCTTCTACAATTTTTTTTGTGTGCCCGTAGGGATTCACTGGATTTTGAGGGTGATCTTCCGAAAGCTCTCCCTGGGGTTCTCCATATACGGCACAGGAGGAAGAAAATACTAAGGGCACCTTCGGTGAAAAGGATACCATTGCATCCAATAAATTCAATGTGCCGCCGATATTGTTTCTATAATATAGCCCAGGGTTTTCCACACTCTCCATCACACAGCTAAGGTTAGCAAAATGAAAAACTGCCTCCGGCTGAAAGGTCTGAATACAATCTTGAATTTCCTTAGGCTCAAGAAGACAACCTCGATAGAATTCCCCATACTGTAATAATTTTTCAAATCCAGTGGAAAGGTTGTCGAAATTTAAAACACTATGACCCAATCGAACCAATTGCTTAGCCACATGACTGCCAATATACCCGGCTCCTCCCACTACCAATACCTTGCTCATTTTCCCCCTTTTTTTTGTTTTGCCTGCCTGGGGGCATGTTTGTGCAGGAGCTTTTTTACATCTTCTCCACAACCGCCGCAGCCCGTGTTTGCGTTTGTCGTCTTACGCACTTCCATAAGAGTGGTGGAACCCTCTTTAATGGCAGTTACAATTTCTTCCCGACTGACAGAGTAACAAAAACAAACTAGATCCTTTCGTTTTTTTCCTTTTTCATTGCCCATTTTTTTCAGTCCAAAATTACGGTATTGCTGAGCTCATTTGTGTCGTCTTTTCTCGGCGGAAAATGGTTTTCCACAATAGCGCCACACTCCTCAATAGTGGTACACATGGAGGAGACTAAGGTTTTTTTACGAATTCCGTCTATCAGTTTATCCAGCACCGCTTGCCAGTCTTCCTGATCTACTTTCGCTTGGATTCCAGTGTCGCAAAGTATTCTTGCTTTCCTTTCTAGGAGTGAAATAAAAATCAAAATACCCGTGCGCTCCCTTGTTTTGGAAACTCCATGGGTCCAGAACGCTTCCAAGGCCCGTTGGTACACCTCTTCCTCCTTTTTATATTCAGCCAAAAAGAATCGCTTTAAAAAAGAAATCTGACTGAGTAGGTAGCCCGCATACAAGCTTGGGAACTGAGAGGTTAAAATCCATAGAGGCTCTAGAGTAGAGAAAGTGTAAAGGAGAAAGCTGGATAGGAGGGAGAAGGCCACGGCCATTCTCCAGCGCGCGCCGGGATAGTCGTCACTTTCTTGAAGAATGACGGGAACTATTTCTCCAGCACATTTTTTTTCCACCTGAGCCACACAGTCTTCAATTTGTTTTTTTTCTGCTTCAGAAAGCCTACCAACCGCCACTAGCACCTCCTCCAGAAAAACCGCCGCCGCCACCGCCGAAGCCGCCGCCACCAAAACCGCCGCCAAAGCCGCCCCTGCCGCCAAGGCCACCCATGAGTACACTTCCTAAAAGCAAGCCGTTTACAAGGCCTCCTCTCCTGCCGCGTTTACCGAGAACACGGGGTAAGATGGCAAAAAGCAAAAAGAAAAGGAAGAAAATATTTCCCACCCCTCCACGATGGCGACGACCACGAGAGGCGCGCCTGCTTGTTGTGGAAATACCCAAATCACGCCCCAGTTTTTTTGCCACTAATGCTAATCCCATTTGTATGCCTGTGAAAAACTGCCCTTGCTTAAAGTACGGCTCCATACCCTCTCGAATAATTCGCCCCACGAAAGCGTCGGGAAGATCTCCTTCCAAACCCCCACCCACCTCTAGGCGTATTTTTCTTTCCTTTACGGCCATAAGAAATAGCACACCGTCGTCCCTTTTTTTATCTCCCAGGGCCCACTTCTCTAAAACCTTTATGGAGTAGCTTTCCAAATTCTCACCCTCTAAGGACGGAATAATAAGAACACGCACCTGAGGACCCTGGTTTCTTTGTAGGACTTGTAGCTTTGCGCTTAACGTTTGCTTTTCTGCCCTGGAAAGAAGTTTAGCCTTGTCTACCACAAATCCTGAATTTGTGGGCACGTCCAAAGCAAAAGCTCCGTTGCTAAACAGAGGGAGTAGAAAACAAAAAATAAATAGCCTGGGCATAATTACAGATCTACTTTAGGCGCATCTTTTAGCTTTTCGATATTTTCCACTGCAAACTGAGGCTTCTTTTTAAACTTTAAAAAAAGAGAGTTGAACCAGGATTCGGGAGGCACGGTGATATAATTATTATAAACTTTTATGGTTTCAATATACCTACGTCGAGCAATGGCCACCCGATTTTCCGTTCCTTCCAACTGCACCTGAAGATCCCTGAAATTTTGATTGGCCTTAAGGTCTGGATACTTTTCCACCACTACCATTAAACGGGATAAAGCACTGGAGAGAGCGCCCTGGGCTTGTTGCACACGTTGCAGAGAATTTGCATCGAGCTTGTTAAAATTCACCGATGTTTGAGTAGCTTTTGCTCGAGCCTCCACCACAGCCTGTAGGGTGTCCTTTTCATGTTTTGCATACGCTTTTACTGTTCTCACAAGATTGGGTATTAAATCTATACGACGCTTATACTGGTTTTGTACCTCTGCCCAAGAAGCCTCCACTTCGTTATGGGACGTGGGAATACTACGCATGCCACACCCAGAGAGCAAAAGAGTTAGGGTAACGGTTAGGACAAGAAATAAAGTTCGTACAGGATAGAAAAACAATTGAATCATAAGATTTGGTTTAACAAGAAATAGACGGGGAAACAAGTCATTAAGCCCAATAGATTCAAACATTTTCTTGCAACGATAGGGAGCGAGCGTATGCGCCATTTTTCTTTACAAGTTCAGTGTGCTTTCCCTGCTCCAGCACCCTTCCATCTTCGATAACCACAATGTGATCTGCCTTACGGATGGTGGAAAGACGATGAGCCACGACTAGTGCGGTGCGCCCTTTGAGGAGTTGGTCAATTCCCGACTGTACCAGTTGTTCGTTTTCCGTATCCAGAGCAGAAGTGGCTTCATCCAGAAGAAGCACAGGAGTGTTTTTTAAAAACGCCCGGGCAATGGATAGGCGCTGGCACTCTCCCACAGAAAGCTTTTGTCCCCGATCTCCAATTTGAGTATTGAGCTGATTGGGCAAGCGCTCAATAAATTTCCACGCTTGGGCAGCCTTGCTGGCATCGATAATTTCACTTTCCATACTTTGGAAATTACCGGCACGGATATTATTGCGAATGGAATCATGAAAGAGAAAAATGTCTTGGGTTACGATGGACATCTGATCCCTTACACTGGAAATTTTATATTTTCGAATGTCCACACCATCAATGGTAATAGCACCAGCGTCTGGGTCGAAAAAACGGGGAATTAAACTCAATATAGTTGTTTTTCCCGATCCACTGGGTCCCACCAGAGCCACCATCTCACCCTTATTAATGGTGAGGTTAAAGTCCTTGAGTATACTCTGACCATTGTTATAACTAAAGGAAACATTTCGAAATTCAATGGCTGTTTTTATTCTAGGTACTTCAAGGGCGCCAGTCATGTCCACAATGTCTGGATCCTCGTCAAATACCCGAAAAATTCTTTCTGCCGAGGCTAAACTCTGGTTGAGCTTTATATTTAATTCCCCAAAGTTTCGCATATTGCTGGCTAAAATAACTAAGGAAGCAAGAACAGCCACAACCACACCTGGGCTTGTTCCCCCATGAATCACAGCGTAACCACCATAAGATAGAACAATAACGGAGCCTGCGCCCGCAATTACTTCCATGCCCGGTCTTGCCAGTTCCTCTAAGCGAGTTGTTTTTATAATTCGACGACTCAATTCCCGATTGCGAACCATGAACTGACTTCGCATAAAATTTTCCAGATTAAATCCCTTAATCACACGCATGCCAGTAACAGTTTCCAACAATATCGAGGACAAATCGGCTAGAGACTCCTGCACTTTCAAAGCATAGCGCTTCACACGCTTACCCGCAAAACCCAAAAGAGCTCCCACGAGAGGAAGAATCGCCATGGATAGGAGGGCAAGCTTCCAGTTTAAAATAAAAATATAGGTTAGGGTAAAGGTGAAAATGAGCGGCTCACAGATCAACTTACTAAGGCTCGCAATCCCAACATTTAATTCGTTCACATCTAGAATTACACGAGAAAGGAGCGTTCCTCCCCGGGCTTCACTAAAATAACCAAGAGATAGGCGCATAATGTGCTGGTAAAGGTTATTGCGTAGTCTTTGAATAATGCGAACTGCGGTGGCTCGCATAATATAATTATGAAGAAAGCGAACAAAAAAACTAACAATCAAAATAGATAAAAATGCTAAAGGCATCCAAGAAAGGGCGTCTTGGTTTTTATTTATTAAAATTTCATCCACAAAATATTCAAACCCCTTTACTAGACTCACCCGCAGGGCTGCAATGGGAACCGCTAGGATACTCACCAGCAAAATTGCGGGCCAATGGGGCTTGATGTATGGAAGTAATCGAAGGAGCGTATTTCGATTTTTTAACATGTGCTGGAACCCTTACTTTTGGGAAAGACTCTCGGACACAATACGGTACTTGTCGTTGCGTAATTGCAGGTAGAGTGTCTTCCTTCCCCTTACCTCGAAGGCTGTTTTACCATCAGGACGAGTGGATCGGTAGTACTGATTGAAGGTGACAAGATCATATTTCTCATGAAAATAAAATTTCACATTCTCCATCCCCACCTCAATGGTCTGATAGAGCTTATTGAGGTTCTTCTTTTTCCGGTAGTACTGAATCCGATTGAGACCGTCATAGATGAACTCGTAGGCGTATGAGTCGATATATCGCTCTAAATCCTTGGAGGACCAGGCAGTCGACCATCGCTGTATAAAGTCTTTTAGTCGCTTTTGACGCGGACTATTAATCACATGCTCTATGTTTTCCGTAACGATAACAAGGGTTTTTTTAGTTTGCACATAAGGCCATATACTCTCTATTTGCTCATTGCTTAACACTACGCATCCTTTGCTGTCGTATTTTTTTTGGAGACGTGCCGGATCATTGGTGCCATGAATCAAGATATCGAACCCTGTTTTATGCCCCCGCCTATCCAATACGTTCGGATAGCCCAAATACAGCGCCATGGATCCAAACTTTGGTTTTAATCCCGTGGACGGCAACGATCGAAACTTTATGAGATAAATGCCATTGGGAGTTTTTAAATCCCCCTCTACGAGCTTATCCCCCTGGACTTGTCCAAGGGTGGTGGGAAATGTTTTAAATGAAGTGAGGCTTAGGCCGTCCTTGCTGTGACGGGTGAGGTGGAGTTGGTTGGTTTTTTTATCCACTACGATGATGACCTCTTCTGGCTGTTTTCCCGGCTGTTTCTTTGGCTTTTCTGTTGGCTTATCTTTTGTCGCATAAATGGGATCAGCAGGGAGTGCCACAAGGATGAGGAAAAAGAGAAAAAATATGAATCGAGTTATCACTACCACTTAGATTAAGAACCTTATTTTATTTTGTCAATATAATGGAAAGGAGTATACAAAGAGAGTGGAAAGGAATTTTTATGCCTGCACCAATACGGATCAGTGGATTTACATTTATACGCAACGGGCAAAAATTTTACTATCCCTTTGAAGAGTGTATCCGCTCCATGGCACCTGTATGCGACGAAATAATCGTAAACGTGGGAAAAGGGGAGGATCAAACCCTAGAGGTGGTGCAGAAACTCTCTCAGGAAATACCAAAAATTCGAATTATAGAAAATACCTGGGACGAAAGCCTACGGGAAGGTGGTAGGGCACTTGCCCACCAAACGGATCTGGCCCTAGCCCAGTGTCGGGGAAAATGGGGCCTTTACCTCCAGGCCGACGAAGTTCTCCATGAGGACGATCTGTCCAAAATACAACAATCCACACGGGAGGCAGAGAAACAGGATCATATCGACGGGTTACTTTTCAATTACCTGCACTTTTATGGTCACTACTCCATACTGAACCAGAGTCCGTCGAATTACCGAAGAGAGGTGCGACTGGTGCGTCTCGATCGAAAAGTATTTTCTTACCGGGATGCCCAAGGTTTTCGTATCGACGACGGATCTCCCAAGGGGAGAAAGCTGCGAGTCCGATGGGCAAATGCCAGGATTTTCCATTACGGTTGGGTGCGACCCCCTCGAATTATGAAAGAAAAAACACTGGCCATTCGCAATTACCACCAAGAGGCCAACGATACGGGAGATAGCTATACCTACCGTAATGTCTACGGTTTGAAACTCTATGATGGTTCCCATCCTAAGTGCATGGAGAAACGTATCGGTGCCAGAGCTGGGGAAAAGGTAACCCTAACGTTACAACGAAGATTTTCTTTGAAAGATATGGGGAAAATAATTCGTAGCTATTGTGTGAAGCTCACGGGTTGGCTTCCCTTTGAATACCGCAACTATCGCTTGGACTAATGGGAATGGCGACTTTTTAGAACCTGGTGCTGGGTCTGCTGCTTTAGGTATTCGTAGGATTGGCATCCTTCGGCAACAAGAAGAACCGTAAGCCCAAGGGCGTCGCCCACCTCCCCATCATGGTCCGTGTCTCCAACAAAAATTGTTTTTTCAGGAGGAAAACCAGAGGTGGCTAACAGTTCTTTTCCCCGGGCGAGCTTACTTTTTGTGTATTTTTCCGGGCTGCCAAAGATATGTTGAAAGTATTCCTGTATTTGAAATTGAGGCAATATATAATCTAGGTGCGCTTGTTCTGCTAGAGATAGGATGGCTTGCTTGGAACCCAGGTCATGGATTGTTTTTAGTAGCGCCTTTGTGCCAGCAAAGAGTCCCGTCTCCGCAATGCGTTTTTCATATTTTATTAAAAAATCGTCGGAAAGGGTGGAAAAGGAAATTTTAGAGAAGTCAAAACCCAAGCGCTCATAGTACGCAGAGACGGGAAAACAAAACTTATTGCGACAATCCTCTGGCGTGGGAACAGGGAGGCTGTGCTGCTCCAGTTGCGCCTTTAGTACTGAAAAAATAAGAGAGAAGTCATCTAAAAGGGTGCCGTTCCAATCCCATATAATATATTCAAAAGATTGTATTTTTGCTAATAATTCTTGGGGAATTTGATCCTTATTGCTATGGGTTTGCATAGTCCTCCTCGTGTACCACTCCACGGATCCATCCCCCACCGAGCACACGATCGCCGTTGTAAATAACAGCAGCTTGACCGGGAGTAATGGCTCTTTGTGGTTCTTGAAACTCAATGCATACTTGGTTGCCAGCATAGTTTTGCACCCGAGCTTGCGTGGGCTTCTGTTGGGACCGCACCCGTACCAGCACGTCCTTGCCTAAAAAACAATCGTCTGCGACCATCCAATTGAACTTGTCCACAATAAATTTTGTGTGTAAAAGTGCCTTCTCGTATCCTAGGGAAACGGTATTTTTGTCCGAATCAATTTTACTCACATAGAGATCGCTGGGGTCTAAATTTATTTTCGTTGCCATTCGGTATACAGAATTGGGAATTCCTTTTCTCTGCCCTATGGTGAAGCGATGTACTCCTCCAGGAGCGTTTAGCACAGAACCGTCGGGTAAAATAAAATCCACATTTTTCTTGATCAGATCGGGTGCCACCCTTTGCTCTATAAATTTTGCGTAACCAGCACTACCCACAAAGCAAATTTCCTGACTGTCGGGTTTTTTAGAAACACGGAGTAGACCAAACTCTTCTGCCATTTTTCGAACCTGTATTTTTCGCAAATCCCCTAGGGGCATAATTGTGTGGGATAGTTGTTCTTGGGTAAGCCCAAATAAATAATAACTTTGGTCTTTATGCTCGTCTGCGGCCTGTAAAATTCCAAAACGGTTTTCTTCTTTATCGTGGTAGATTTTAGCGTAGTGGCCAGTGGCTACATAGTTTGCACCCAGTTCCTTTGCTTTTTTTAAGAGGAAGTCGAACTTTATATAGTTATTGCACAGTACGCATGGATTGGGCGTTCGACCATTGAGGTACTCACTGACAAAATTATCAATAACAAAAGCATCAAACTCATCCACCGCATTGACAACAAAATGGGGAACATCTAAGGATGCACAAACCCGGCGTGCGTCGTCCATATCGGAGATGGAACAGCAACTGTCAAAGCGTTCCTTTTCATCCTTGCTTGCATCAAACGTTTGTACGGACATTCCAATAATATCATATCCCTGGAGCTGTAAAATAGCGGCAGCAACGGAACTGTCCACGCCACCGCTCATGGCAACCACCACTTTTTTTCCTTCCCCGATTTTCATAAATTTATTCCTCGTTGTCGTCCGATTCAATATCTAACTTTTCTTCGAGACGCTCAATGCGCGCTTCTAAATTCTTCACCCGTACGGAAACCCATTGCTTCTCTTCCGAAGACACCAGCCCCACAACTTCACTAAATTCCCGAATCTGGGATTTAATGTTTTTCTTGGCAGTCATGCGCGCCAGCGTGGTGCCCACATCGATAATGTACGCTAAACGAGCCACGCCCTCCTTTTTTAGTACGTCTATTAGGGATAGGGGTTCCCGGGCCTGACTTAAAAGCTTCGCAATTTTCTCCACCCCGTTGTTGTGCTTGTTGGAGTGTTTTGCGGCTTTCTTTCGCGCTTTCTTCTTTGGCGCTTTTTTTCTTTTTATTGTCTTTTTGTCCATAGGTTCTCCTCTTATAACACACGTTTCTGGCAATGTTGCGCATACTTTCCTACACCCTTGGCCAGTGCTTTGGCTAGTGTTTGTTGAAATTTCTTGTTTTTGAGCAAGCGCCTATCCGCATTGTTGGATAAATAGGCCAATTCCACCAGCACCGCAGGCATAGCAGCCCTTTTTAATACGGAAAAAGGAGCCTCCCGAACGCCCCGGTTCCCCTTCAGAGACCGTCCGCCTGCGTCGGAAATAAAACGCTCCCTAGCCTCCACCAAGGATTTCTGAATATTTGCAGCTAGATAGGCGCTATCTTGAAGATAGGCGGTTTGCCACACATCACGCAGTATATTTTTTATGGTTTGAGCCTGCTTGGGTTCCTCCTGTCCATTTTTCATGTTCTCAGAGATGGCCAGTTTTCTAGCTGCCCCATCACTGGCTTTAGAACTTAGAATATAGGTCTCCGTACCCCGTACCGCTTTTAAAGGGGAGGCATTGGCATGAATGCTAATAAAAACATCAGCTTTCCAGCTTTTTGCCAACTGTGTTCTAGCCCCTAGGGATAGCTGGCTGTCTTTTTGCCTCGATAGGAGCACAGAAAAGCCTAGTTTTTCCAGCTCTTTTACGGCCAAAAGGGCAAAATCTAGGACAATATTTTTTTCCTTGGTCTGCTTAGCAGTGGCTCCATATTCTCGCCCACCATGACCCGGGTCCAAGAGTACGCGAAACACAGGGCGCTCTAGGGCGCAAACGGGGTGGCGTGCCTTGGAGAAAATTGTAGAAATTTCCCTATTCGCCCACTGCTGTTTTTTTTCTTCTATCAGGGGTATCAGATAAGCCTTAATTAAAGCAGCGTCTATATAAATCTTCCCATTTTTTTGTTGGGGAGGAGTCCTAAGCTGCTGGAATTGTCCGTCGATAACGGCATAATTTTCCCAGGGTAGAAAAAAGGCTTGCTTCTTGTTAGCACCCTCTAGGAGTAGGCGATTGTTATCGTAATAAGTGCGTATGGAGAAAACTCGCTGTAGCTCCGAGATCTCTATGAGCGGACGGGATTGCACAAAAACCCACTTAATTGTGGGGTGGGCATGGGCCTCAAAAGGAGCAAAGAAAAGAACGGCAGAAAAAAGCCACATCATAAAAGAATTATACAAGTGACTAGAAACTAGACAAGAATTAAGTGTCCATGGCATTGACTAAAAAATAGACGGTATCAAAAAAGACCAACAGTTTAAGGCATTTACGCCATTTTTACCTGTTTGCGGACTGTTGGCATCATTCTTGCTTTATAGAACTATGAAAGCAAAAGTTAATTATTAAAATAGAGGAGAACAAAATGAAAAATATGAATTTACTAAGCCTACTGAGTGTTAGTTTGTTAGTACTTGGTTGTAACGGCATGTATGTATATGATGATGGAGCCAACGATGATGATGGACTCAACACAAATAACACCATCAATGATAACAACACAACAAACGCTAATGAACAATGGACTTGTACGCCACTGAACTACAAAGAAGGCTCTAAAGGACTGTCCAATAACAAGCTAAGAAATGTCACAGCTTGTACTAGTAATCAGGACACTAGAAGAATTAAAGTAAAAGGTCTTGAGTATTCTGGTTATTCTTTGAATTTCTGTATTTTTGTTCTTAAAGTTACAGGACCAAGGCAAACAACAGTAGAGAAAGCAGATCAGAAGAGTTGTCAAAATATATCTTCTAGCAGTGGAGGTGAAGCTATTTTCATAGCCGATGCGTCCAGTGATTTTAATTTTAATTATGTTGTTGTGTTAAGTGCCAGCGATCGATACGCCTACATAGAGTTCAGAGCGAGCGGAAAGAGCTACTCGACCTATAGGAGCAACGACCACCTTGAAGTTCCCCCAGGAGCAGAAGGAGACATTAGATAGTTTTCCCCCCTAGCCTTTCACGCTCCTCTTGACCCTTTCCTTCCCCCATTAGTGGACAAGTTGGAGCGTGCCCAGGCTTTCACAAACATTTCCCCGTCGGTATTTTTTCACTAGTTCCGCACTATTGGTGGGAAAGTGGTAGAGCACTCGCCAACCACTAACATTTTCTTTTTCATCATCCCCATCTTCGTCACTCTCTTCTGGAATACAAAGTACAATATAATGAAGTTTTTTCCCATGTTGAGAGATGAGTGTGAGCATTTTATCTCCGTTTCCTTGCTCCAATTCCCAGGCCTCCTCTGGATTTTCCAATGTCTCACTCAACAAAGAGCTATGTTCCTCGAATTCCTTTAAAGGAATGTCGCTACTCTTTCGGTAGGAAAGCATTTCTTCCTCCAACTCTTTTGTTCGTTCATCCACGGTGAGTGCCACATGAAAAGGAGTGTCACCTTCGCTGGGAGGCATACCTCTTTCCATGGGATCCACTTTTTCTCCTCGACGAAAAACGTCCACCAAATCCGGATCTCGGGTGGGAAAGGAAAGAAATATGTAAGTGGGCTCCCCCTCCATGCAGAAACACATGACTATATAGTGGAACGTTCCCGAGGTGTCCGAGAAGTTGCCAATAAAATAGAAATATTCCTCGCCATGTTCGCCTAAATCTCTCCATATCTCTTGAGGACTTCCGGTACAGGAGTCTGAATATTTTTCGTACTGAGGGAAGTCCTCTTCGGGAATATCATGGGCTTTTCGTAACTCCATTTGCTGTTGGTGGTAATAGTTAGATACGGGACCATAGTATTCCTGGATACAGGTTTTACTACAAAAATAGGCACCAGACTGCTCCTCTAAAAAGAAAACCTTATCATTGAGTTCCACACTATTGCGGCAGGTATAACAAAAATGTCCATGTTGAATGGATTGGGGTTTCATTTGTCCTCCTAAGAGGACTATAGCACACTAAGCCTTTTTCTTGACGGCCTGGCTAATTTCTTCCAGCAAAAACCGTAGTTTCTTTTGGGCTTGGGAAAGCTTTTTCATATTTTGCTTCAAACGAAGAAAGGGCTCTTGGGTGGTCCCATCTTGCTTGTTCTGATTTTCCTTTTGTGCGAGGGCTTCTTGTACTCCCATGGGTATGGGGAAGGGCTTCTCGCCGGTCTCTCTTTGTCGGAACAATTTGTCCACATTTTTGTAAACGAAAATTATTTTTTGTGATCTGTCTAACGTCGCCATCTTGCTATCTCCTCAACTGTTTTACTGCTGTCTTCATCTATAATAAACATTGCAAGGAAGATGCCAACTTTCCAATTCCTGCTCCCAAGGCAGGAGGTTAGGTGTTGATTTTATTGAGGAAAAAATGTTTTTTTGGAGAGTTTTTTCCATGTCGACACACTGTCCATTGTAGTTGTACAAAAAATTTTCTATTGTCTAAAAGTTACACAGTTTTTCTTTGCGCATAACGGCTACATTTTGGGGAAATAAACGTATGAATAGAAAATATTGTTTATGGATTTTTTTTCTTTTTACTCTTTCCGTGCCCACACTATGGGCTGCGGACATTTCCTTGGAATATGAACCAAGCCCCATCCCTATAAAAGTAAGAGCAAACTCATGGGCACCAACGGGCGCCCCAAACTGGTTGGGTAGTGAAAAGTGCCAGGGCTATGAACTGGCCAATACAATTCAAGCATTGGGTGCAGATATCCATCGTCAAGGACAAGCAATAAAGAAATTATTTAGAGACTGTCGTGGTATACACAGTAGTTATGGAAGTCATGGCATCTCTGACCTAACCATATTAGGACGTATCCGTTACGACTTTGTGAACCATCCTCTCATTCGTCCCGTAAAAATTACTATTTCAGAAACATTCGAAAACAACAGAGAACACACAACAATTACTCGAGGACTACTCGCTCTGAAAAACGACGACAGGCCACGCCCAATGGTTGTGATAAAAACAGGGATTTTTTCCTCCACCTCGTCAGAAAAGGCTTTTTTACTTCCCATGTTTCTTATGCACCTCTTTGATGAAACTCCATTCAATGTGCTTTTACTCAACAGCGATACAGGAAATGAGTACCATATGGATAATAGGCGCCTGTCCATGGGAGGATTTAATGAGGGAAGACAAGTGGAGCAAGTGGCACGGTGGTTGCGAACCCCTCAATCAGGAGTAAGCGATCGTATTTCCAGTCTCCACTTAGTGGGGATGAGTAATGGAGGTCATGCTGTTTTGTACGCAGCTGCCTACAGCGAACGGAAAGAGATGGGAGTGTTTGCAACAAACCCCATAGACAGTGTGATGGCCCTTTGTTCGGTCGTAAATCTCCAAAGATCCATGGAATATGCTTTGCAACACTCCGGTTTTTTCATCTCCGGATATTTTCGCGCTCAAACAAAAAACTATTTGAGAAGAGCTGCCGGATATGTGCCGGGGCTTAGAGAGAGAATCGCGCGCAGTGGCGGTTTAGGTGGAGCTAGGAACCTCATCAATATTTCAATGGGACAGTTATTGAGCTACTACAAAACGCTTACTCCAGAATGGTACTTCTTCCCTTTTCAGAACGATCAAATTTCTCATACGAATAAGCTATGGAGTATAAACAATTTTATTGGAAAAAGCTCGCTAGTGAAAGTTCCCACCCTCGTGTGGAGTTCTCAAAACGACAAAATCATTGAATACTTTAGGAATGCTGGACAACTAAAAACAGAGAGCCAAGAGCAGGACTCCAACATAGCTGTATTGGGAACAAGATACGGAAACCACTGCATGCATTTACCCGCCTTTGGTTGGGGCCTGACTAGCAGAATACTTAAATCCTATATACTATCCCATAGCCCAGAGTTTTCCGTGGAAAAAAATACTATGCCCGTGAACTTCTCATCTTTGCCGTCATTAGTAGGAGGCGTAAAACATACTGTTCAGGAGTGGCGAGCTGCTAAAAACAGCTCGGGCCTAAAGCTAACTTTTTATACCACTAAGATGTCTGAATTCAGGGCTCTAGACGTAGAAGCACAAGCCAAGACCATAGTGAAGCACTTTGAGGAGGAATTAGAATCCAATGTAGCGGTCAATGTAATGGTGAGTATGGACTACTCCTTTATCCGCGACAATCTTTATAAACCATTGGCAACGATTGCTATTCCCTATACAAAACTACTCCCTCTTAACATTACAGTTCCAACTTCAGATGCAGAAGCCGAGTCTCTTACTCGATGGCTCAATACAAACGTGGAACTCCTAACTTTGGATAAATTCCGATTGCACGACTCTTCTGAAAAACCCATGTATATTCGTTGGCAGACCCGATAAAACCTATCTCAGCCAGGCCCCTTAGAGCCAAAAGAATCGTGGGCGGGAGTTCTATACCGAACGAACAATGGAGAGTGCCACAGGGGCTATGATGCTAAAAAAATTCAAAGTCTGGGGGGCAAGCCCCATCGCCAGGTCCAAGAAATGGAGAAATTTTTTAAGCAATGTAGTGGTATACACAGTAAATCAATAGCACTGATTCCCTCGCTCCCTTGACAGAATACAGCATTTTTGCAGCTATGCGCTATAACTTCTTTAAAAATCCCCTCATTCGTCCCATAAAAATTACTATTTCGGAAACATTCAATAACAATGGAGGACACAAAGCGATTGTTCGCGGCCTACTCGCCTTAAAAGATGACAACAGGTCACGCCCACTTGTTGGTTTCATCTGATCGGGCTGCCCTGCTTCCCATGTTTCTTATGCATTTTTTTGATGAAACTCCCTTCAACGTGCTTTTACTAAACAGCAGCACAGCACCTGAGTACTTTATAGATAACAGGCGCCTGTCCATAGGAGGCTTTGAGGCGGGAAGGGAGTTAATACAAATTGTAGAGTGGCTACGAACTGCTCAATCGGGACTAAGTGACCGTATTTCCAGCCTCCACGTGGTGGGGCTAAGCAATGGAGGGCATGCTGCTTTGTATGCGGCTGCCTACAATGGATATAGAGAGGTTGGATCGTCTGATAAAAACCCTTTGGACAGCGTAACCGCCCTTTGTCCTGTTGTAGATCTTCGGATATCCTTGAAAAATTCTTTACGAGGTGGCGAAGTACCGGATTATCCTGATTCTAAGCTCTTTAGTTTTCAACGTGCTGACGATCTTGAAATAAGTCATTGGACCTCCATTTTTTTTCAGTTTGCAATACGCCAATATTTATATGGAGCCGCTAAATTTATACCAAACTTAGCGAAATCACTGAACGACTTTAACAAACTCCCTGAAAGAAAATATGTTGATGGGCTTTATATTAAACAGGCATTAAGTCAATATAAAAACCTGCCCACAGAGTGGTTCCTTTCCCCCCTTAAGAATGAAAAAATTTCCAATGTACGTGATCTATGGCGCGTGAATAATTTTGTTGGAAAAAGCTCGTCGGTAAAGGTGCCTACTTTAGTATGGGGTTCTCAAAACGACTTTATTATTAAATACAGTAAAAATAGCGGAGCCTTGAAGGCGGAAAGCCAGAATTCCAACATCGCTGTATTGGGAACAAGATATGGAAAACACTGTATGTACTCCACCGTTTTTGGCTGGAGCCTCACCAGCAGAATACTCAGATCCTATATACTATCCAATAGCCCAGAGTTTTTAGTAGAAGAACGTACCATGCCCTTAGATTTCTTGCCTATAGCGGATCTGAGAGAGGGCGAAAAATATTTTCTCAGAAGTGGCAAGCTAGTAAAGATGAGATAGAGCTAGAATTTTATACCGCTGGGAAAGATTATTTTTCCAGCGGCCGGTCTCCCCATATCTTTCCTCCACCACCAAAAAAGCCTATACATCAGGGTTTACAACGACTATTTCTTACAAGGAACTATCACCGCTTGGAATTATACCCCCAACCCAGATGTGGAAGCACGGGCCCTCACTCGATGGCTCAAACAAATGTGGAGTTCCTAACCCAGGATAAACATCGATTGCATAACTCTTCTGAAAACCCCATGTATATTCGTTGGCAGACCCGGTAAATTATTTCCCTATTATTTGACAACGGCAGGAACTCAATGTATCGTGTCAAAAACTAAAGAAAGGGAACGTTTTTATGATTATGGGTCGCTATATCTGGATTTTCTGCCTTCTGCTTCTTCCCACGAATACGCTACAAGCTGCAAGTATTTCCTTGGAATATACTCCCATCCCTACAGGGAAGAAAGAAAATCCATGGATCCCAACGGGTGCTTCCAGCAAAGTGGGAGAGTGCCACAGGGGCTATGCCCTTCCGAAAAAATTCAAGGTTTGGGGGGAGAGCCCCATCGCCAAGCCCAAGAAATGGAGAAATTTTTTGAGCAATGTAGTGAGATACACCATAAATCTAGACACCATAGCCGCAGCCAGCAACATAATATCTATTATGGCCTCTTTGAAAATCCCCTCATTCGTTCCGTAAAAATTACTATTTCGGAAACGTTCAGCGATAATAGTAAGCACAAAACAATTGTTCGCGGTCTACTTGCCTTGAAAGACGATAAAAAACCACGTCCACTTGTTATAATAAAAGTGGGACTTTTTTCTTCCCTTTCGTCAACCCCCCCTCCCATACTTTTTTTCATGCACCTCTTTGATGAAGCTCCATTCAATGTGCTGTTACTCAATAGCGACACAGGAGACGAGTACTATATCGATAATAAGCGCCTGTCTCTAGGAGGGCTTGGCGAGGGAAGGCAGTTAATACAAATTGCCCAGTGGTTACGGACTACCCAATCAGGATTAAGCAACCGTATTTCCAGTCTCCATATGCTGGGGATGAGTAATGGAGGGCACGCTGTCTTGTATGCGGCTGCCTACAATGGGCACAGCAAGGCTGGAGCATCGTCTAATAAAGGCCCCTTAGATAGTGTAACTGCCCTTTGTCCTATGATAAATTTTCAACGATCCACAGAATATATTCTGCGAGATGCTAGCGTATTCCTTTCCGCCTATTTTCGTCGCACGATGAAAAAATATTTAAACCGAGCTGCTCAGTATGTGCCAAGTCTTGAGGAAAGAATCCGTCTTGCCGGACGCTTAGATAGAGCTAAGGATATCATTGGCGTTTATACTGGACAGTTATTAGGTGAGTACAAAGGATTTTCTCCAGAATGGTACCTCCCTCCCTTTAAAGACGGCCAAATCTCCACAGCAAACCAACTATATAATGTAAATAATTTTATTGAAAAAAGCTCGTTAGTAAAGATCCCCACTCTAGTATGGAGCACTAAAAACGACTCTGTTATTGAGTATAGTAAAAATGCTGGACCCCTGAAAGCAAAAAACCAGAACTCCAAAGTTGCTGTACTAGGAACAAAATATGGAAACCACTGCGAGTATTCTGCCAGATTTGGCTGGAGCCTCACCAGCAGAGTGCTCACATCCTATATACTATCCAATAGCCCGGAGTTTTCCGTAGAGAAAGGCCTTGCACCCATAGAACTAGATACACCAACTCTTCGAAAGGGCGAAAGGCACACCACTCAAGAGTGGTCCGCTAGTAAAAATTCTCCAGATCTACGGGTCACCTTTTATACCTACAGGAAGTTTAATTCTCCCTTTATTCCCTTTGGCAGTGGTGAAAAAGCCCATATATCACAATTCACTGTTACTGTTCCCTACACAAAGCTACTTCCCCTTGGTATTACAGTTCCAGCATCAGATGCGGAAGCGCAGTCTCTTACTCGATGGTTAAATATAAATGTGGAGCTACTAACCCAAGGTAAACTCCGGTTGCCTGGTTCTTCTGAAAGCCCCAAGTATATTCGTTGGCAGAGTCGATAAAATCTATTCCTCCTCTGAGCAAAAAAAAATGCCGACTCGCTAGGGTTAGCAAATCGGCATTGATTGTTTTTATATTATATCGAGATATTAGAGATTCTTTTCAAGGTAGTTTTTAAGACCTTCTTCTATGTTCTCCACGTCAGTGTTTTTGAAGTTGCCATTTTGAACTAGGTTTTTAGCACCAACACTTGCAGCAAGAGTGAAGTCGTTAGTGGCTACACCAGCTCCCAGAGCAGCGGCAAATTTTTGAATAGCGTTTTCACTAAACCCTAAAGATGCAAGAAATATTGTTGAATCCTGCTCTGTAAGGCTATTGTCGTCCATTTTCTGTTGGAAGTTATCTACGGCAATAGCGAGGTCTCTTGCGTCCTGTGTACTAAAGCCAATATTTTCCAGTCTGCCTGCACTTCGCAATAGCGACGCTTCTTGGTTGAAAGCTGCTGCTGTTGCAAGATCCTTCATATAAGTACCCCCTGCTACATTGGAGCGTAGGTTATATACAACACCACTGCGGTCAATGTAGGTGCTACCAGTTCGGCTAACGCGATACCTGTCAGCATTATCCCAAAACCTGAAAATATTTCCACCTTTTCTGTAGTCATCCAAGTCTACAGCAAAATACTCTTCACCAATGTGGTCGTAAATAACAACATAGTCATATTGATGTGTTTTTTCTTTTACTAGTTCCACTTCATATCGTGTGTCGCTATTCGTTCTTTTTACAAAATCCCTTGCCAATTGGCTATGAGTATAGCAAGAGTGTCGATTACAGCTACCGCTGCCACCACCACCACCACAGGCACTTATTCCAATGACGAGAGCCAGCCCCAAAAGACCAAGCATTGTTTTTTTGTTGTATGTTTTCATTTTTAATTTCCCTTTCATTTGTTTAGTTTATTTATTGTTCCACATGTTAAACATGTATCGTCATGACTAACGCAGCAGGCGACCCACGTCAACAAAAAAATGCCTAAATATTCATTTTTTTATCGAATAGGGAGGATTTTTAGTATTTTTTCTCGACCATACGCGCAATAAAAGACAAAAGCCATGCTTTTTTCCCATGCCGCCGTAACTAATGCGGAGCAGCTTTTTGGGATATGAAGATTAAACTTAGTAGGGAGATATAATTTTTTGTTTCTATCTATTGTTAAAAGGAATAGGTGTTTTTTCGTAATGGGGGAATAGTTCACTATAAGGGCTGGGCGCAGCGGTCTGCCCTTTCCTCCAAAAAAAGATGGAGTAATCGTTGAATGGAAAAAAATGCCGGGTAAGAGAGAGGACTTCACCAAAGAAAAGCGGCTATAGACCGGTTCTCTTGAACCAGAGGCAGCCACAAGAACAAGTCCATCTGTTTCTTCAAAGAAGGTATAGGTTGACTCTTTAGAGGCGAATGAAACAAGAGAGGAATTAACGCTTCGAATTTGCATGTCTTCGAAGATCCTAAGGAGTGCACTACCTGGGCGCAAATTATAGTTGGAGTCCCATATAGAGGCAAAGGCTAGTGCTGGGCCTTGGATTTGGTACATTGCTAATGGCACGCCAGATTCAAAACTTCTATCCGTAAATTCAAAAACAGGTCTACCGAAAGATGCGTAAGAGCATAAATCAGGGGAGACGGCCTTGATGTTCTCTGCCTTTCGGTTTAGCAGATCATAATAGCTTACGCTCAGTACATAGCAATCGCCATTACTAACTTTAAATAATAGTTCCGTAGTTCCCGTATAAAAATGTTTGTTGGATTGTGGGAGTATTTGTAGAATGGTACCGTTTTTATGAAAATCTAGATTTAATTTTTTATCAATATGCTGTTTAAATAAGAAATTTTCAAAAGCATAAAAATTCATCCATCCATGTTTAGTGGGATGGAAGTCTGCATAATAAACTCGCATTTGAGGTGATTCGGGATTTTCAGTGGAGAAAATAGAAGAATCCTTATCTGATTCTACTAGTGACCCGTTTGCATAAAATACGGGAAAAGCAACTTGCTTGCCATTCTTTAATTCTTTTTTATAAAAAGAAGAAATTTCGCCAGGGTATTCCATCCCAAATGGTAATTGATAGGTTTGCTGATCCAGTAGAGGTGAGAAATCATGCTTTACGAAACTGTATTGTACTATGACTTTTGGTTTTTTTTGATCTTTAACCTTTGTTTCATAAGAGGAAATTATGAGGTAATCGAGCTCACTGTCATAGTTTAAATCTATGCGGATAGTTCTAATGAGGTTAGATGCGCCAGAAACCTCAATGATACCAGCCTTTTTTATTCCATGATCCATCGATCGAAAAACATGAAGCTCTAAATATTTTCTATCCTCTCTCAGAGGACTTAGAAACATATATTCAGGTTTAGTGTGAATATTTTCTGAATGAGTGCTAATAGTTATTGGCGTTATGTTTTTTATGTCTTCTCTTGCTTCCCAACCAACTGGGAATATAAATGGAAGGGAAATGAGGCCTGCATCTTTTTCAATGTTTCGAGATATATTTATTCGATGGATGAAATTCCCTTGAAATACATCGTTTGCCCAGACGGAAAGCTCAAAAGAAAAATGGCTCTCTCTTCCAATTTTTCTGATATCTACAGAAACAGGAAAAGTTTCCAGGGCTTCCGGATGTGAAAAATTAAATTCTTTTTGAGCGAATGTGTAGTTAGGTGTATTGCTTTTTAGCTTCACTCGAATATTTTTTGTTTTTTTCCATAGGCTTTTAATTTTTATATTTAATGGAGAAGTTTCTACCAAGTGATCATCTTTCATAAAAAAGACTAATGTGTTTAGCCCTTTAAAATCTGGGCGAACCACTGTTTGTTCTTTTGCCGTTACAGCGTGCCATATTCTTGGCGTTCCATCCAATATGGGCCTGTTCTTGTTCACCAGTCTATTGGCTGAGACAATTAAGCGAGCCTGTAGTTCATCGGGAGAAATATCTGGATAAATACTTATGAGCGTGGCTGCCATGCCGGAAACAATAGCCGTAGATTGAGAGGTTCCAGACAGGCTATTATAGTTTCTCTGTGTTTTGAAAAATCTAGGACTGCGGGAGTGCTCTGGATAGGTACTTAAAATCTCCACACCAGGGGCAGTTAAATCCACATGCCCGCCGTAGTTGGAAAATTTGGCAATAGCGCCTGTTATAGATGTGGCTCCCACACAAATCACACCGTTGTATGCACAGGGGAGTATTTGGGTATCATGGGCGCTGTTGCCAGCGGCTGCCACAACAATAATGCCCTTCTTGATTACTTCTGCAAAGGCTTTTCGTAGAGTCTCGGTTTCCAATACAGAGGGCCATCCAAAACTGAGATTAATTACATCCACATTACGATGAATGGCATAGTACATGGCTTGAATAAATCGGCTGGTGAGTAGTACTTTTGGCTCGCTTTTTTCTTTGCTCGAAGAGGGTTTTGGTTCAAATACCTTAATGGGAAGTATTTTAATTTTGTTTGAAATTCCAGCCATACCCTCACCGTTGTTTGTTTGGGCAGCAATAATACCGGCGAGATGAGTTCCGTGCCCTTCATTGTCGAAAACTTTATTTTTTCTCTGGTTGTTTTTAGTAACAAAGTTCCAGCCCATGCAATCACCTGGATAGTCTTTTCCATATTTTTTTGGGTCGGGTTTGGTGGGAATATTTCCATCGCGAGTGCATTCTTTCTTATTTTTCAGGATCGACCCTTTTAGATCAGGATGATTCACATCTACTCCACCATCGACAACAGCAACAACAACATCTCTTTTGCTAAGTGCCTCCAATTTTTCTCTTTGCTTCCACCAATCATTTAGGTCTGGACCAAAAGATATGCCCACATCCTCTGGATTTTCACACGTCTTGCTGTCCGTTTTTTTGCATGTTTCTGTATAAAAATTAATGTCGTTAATATCTCGATTAAGTGTTTGACCTATATTTTTCAGATACCACTGGTAACGAAAGAAAGGATCGGATATGGGATACTTCACCCCCTCTACAGGATTGATGGTAGAAAACGTTACGGGCAATTCTATATCTGGGGTTACAAGTTCTATCTTGTCTAGACTTTTGAACTTATTTATAGAATTTTTATGGTTAGGACTTAAATGAAGCAACGCTATTCGACTAAAATAGGGATGATCGGGGTCATGAGGAAATAGTTTTTCTATGCTTTTAACAAATGGAAGCGATTGGATTTCTAAGAGAGTTTTCTCTGATGGGTTAGAATTAAATAAAACAATATAACCTGGATTTGTGGATGCCACACTTAATTGAATTTGGCAGAAGAAGATAACTATAAAAACAATTCTTATCATTTATAAAAAATCCAATAACCAAAGAGCAAAAAATTCTCCGTAAGACATTTCTGATATTCCCAATAAAAAGTCGGTAGGCCCTCGAACCATCTTGGAAGAAACACGACCCCTAGAATTGCCGAGAATAGTGTGCTTACGGGTATTATACTCCTCTCCTTCTCGAAAACCTGTGATTACAGATTGAACATAAAGGTTTTCCATGCCTCCTGCAAAAACAGCAAGTCCATCTAGTCTCATGTGTCCTGATAAGAAATCAATTGCCCTGATAGCGTAATTGCTGGCAGCTTCAAAGTCTCCAGACAATATGCTGTGGTGGTATTTCCTTTGCATTATTCGAAAACTCTCTGCTGGTCTTATTCCTCTACCTTTTCCTGCAATCATGTTGCCAGCAGGATTTGGATTACAAACATATTGAATGTTGTTCCAGCAGTTCTTATGAGCCTTGAATAGTCGCTGCGTATCTAGCCAAGAAGTATTCATGATATTATGGATAGCTTTTTCATAAAGATTCACCTCCACAACAAAACTGTATAGTTGCATAGCACTCACATCGTTGAATTTTTTCGGATCAAAAACAGTATAGCCAAATTGCTTATTAATTTCTTTAATTCTCCTTAATATATTTTCTTTATCTATCTCCCATCCTCTCCAGCGGTGCTCCAGCCTAACATAGGGTAAAATACTCTCACCACTTTGTTCCTCATCAATGATTGCTTCCAGAATACTTTGGTGGGCTTCTGATCTTCCATAAAAAGTATTCCCTGGGTCGCTATTATTTTGGATTTTCAACGAAATATCTGACTTCAGCCATTCATTTAAGAGACTGGTAGCTGTATTGAGCACTAGTGTGGTGGGGTCTTTACCCACACGACCCCCCATATTTGCTCGTATAATCTTCCCTTTTTTACCGTCAGGTTTTTCCACGTTTATTACGGATTGGCTCTTTAATCTTTTAGAAGTGATATGTAAAAGATTAAAAGTATTTACTTTTTCAGATAGTTTGTGTCGAATTTTCCATGGATTTTGCCAAGTACGAAGCAATTCTAAAGATCCGCCAAAAAGAGCGGATCGTAGAGCATGGATATTGTCCATAATCTTTTCATTCTTCTCCATATCTGGATCAATATTTAATTTATAGTGGTCTATGGAGGCGCTTCCATGGACCATGTTTCTAAAACTAATTTGAAGAATACTTACATCAAGAAGATTAATACCAAAACCAAAACTGAATCGTAGGGCGTTTCCGAAATCATCGTAAATATGAATGGATTCTTTATTTTCTTTATAAATATGGAAGCGGGAAATAATGGTCTCTGTGGCTCGTATCTCCCCATAGATCCTAAGCAATTCCCCCGGGGTCAATGAAGCGTTTAATCGGCCATAAGCCCCGAAACGGTTGGAAACAATAAAAGATTCTCCGTTCTCCATGTTTTCATGAAAAATAGACATCACCTCCTTGATTTTCTTTTGTTTTTCCTCAATATCTATTTCGCTAAAATCTCCATCAAGGAGCTCGTCAAATAGTGCAGAATATTTGTTTTGAATCATGGGCACCAAAAGATTTTTAAAAGGAGTTTCCAGGGATTTCTTAATGCTCTGAACAGGAGTCAAATGGGTATATACCCTAGAATAAAATGCATTTGCGCCAGCACTGAAACTCGTATCTTTCGGTAAATCCCCATAGGATCCTATGAAAACTCCAGCTTCTAGAGCAAAGCCAATGGAATCAGCTAGCTGAATACGATTGTTTGTGCCTAAATATTGTCCCACTACTATATTCCTAGAAGCAATGATATTGGCAGAATAATTAAAGGCAGACCAAGTGCCGAAAGGAACCTCTTTAACCTGTCCTGTTTTAAAATTTTCAACTAAGGTGTCTAAAGTTTTATTATAGGCAGCCTCTTGACCTTTTGATAAAACATCTGCGATGGGTAGGGATTCATTTATTTCTGTCACAAGTGAAGAAAGGACATTGCTAATAAATTCTGATTTAAAATAAGCTTTAACTTCACTTCTGGATAGGGGAGAGTCGGGGTCGCCAAAAGCAAATCGGCTAGCATACCCAGGCCAATTCTCCTTCAGTAATTTCCCCTTTTTTAAGTCTTTTCCTAAGCTGATTTTAGGGAAGAAAGGTATATACTCTTGTTTTACAGAAGATTGGAGCTCTAATTTTTTCACAAGATCGTTACGCCGAGAGATAAGCTTTTCCACCAGAACAGCACTTACTGCTTTAGGAAAATAAGCCTCTTGAACAATTTCTTCAAAATCTTTTCTTGTGAGCGCAGCAACTCTTCGAGCCATCCAATGAATATCAGCTAAGTCTGGTTTGAGATTACTCGCCTCTAAATAGGGCAAATGCAAATGAGCATCCACAATTCTCCCTAAATTCCAAGAAAAAATATTCACACTTTCTGGGACGTCAGTAAGTGCATAGGGCACCTTAAGGGAGCGAAAAATTCTTCGTCCCTGGTCCATTCTGGGAGGTGTAATTCCTAGAGCAAGATTATATTGCGGTTCCTTAGCTATAATAATTGCATCTTGCATTTCCAAATAAGTGGCATCATCTTTTGCTTTCCAATAAAATGTATCCTCTCCCGAAGCTACATTTTTGGTTACACCCTGTTCAATATTTTTAATCCAACGCTTTGGATCTCCCACCGTATCCTGAGGTATTTTTCTTCCTATATAGTCGGTCAGTTGAAAACGGTGATCTGTAAAATCCAAACGAAAGGATTTCAAGTAGCCTATGGGAGGAACACTATAGCCTAGCTTTTTTAAAATCGCTGCTCGAAGCAAAATATTGTGAACCCTTTTACCTAAGAAAACAGTAAATATTTTTTCTGAACCATCCGGTTGACGTTGCTTTACGGAGAGCTGATGGAGGTCAGGGGGGTTAGGCGTGGCAGTATCTAAATAGGCGAACGTTTCTCCTGTTTGCCTCACATCCAGATCTGGGGGTGGGGGAAAGCCCTCGTCGCGCCATATTTGGGAAGGCTGGGGTTCTAGTTCGGAAATATCCCATGACTCCTGAGACTCCCCCTGTCTGATCTCCTGAATAGTTAGGAGTTTGTTATTATAGATGAGGTCTGTAGCGGGTGGACGGAATACATGCTGTTTATCTTCAAGAGGGATATAGTCGGGTATTTGGGAAAGGGGAGACGCACCAGCACTGTATGCATAGAGAAGGCTAAGTAATAGACTGGTAATTATATTCTGCACTTTATCCTATTGCTCGTGAAGTTTATGACAGTATTGTCGCCTCGCATCCTTTTAGCAAAGGTTTTATGTTTTTGCAAGGCGTTTATTGCGATGCATTGAACGGCCTATTGTTGACTGTTTTTATTTATTTTTTAAAGCACGTAAGCCCTGCCAAGAAAAAACATCCTGGTAAGAAATAGCCTCTTCTGCACTTTTACCAAACATGGTGTGGTTCACTTGCTCTATGGCATCCATATGCTCGGTTAGGGGAGTATGGAGAGCTAGCATTGTTCTCCTCCGAAAAAAATCCTCTAAAGACAAGGCCATCTCTTCTTTAACAGCAAATGCAGCTTCACCTAAAATGTCGGCCTGAGATGGGATAATTTTTTTTGTCCATTCCTCATTTTGCATACTCAGATCCGCAACGGTTCTCCAGCGCAAACCATAACGAGCTTGCAGGTGCATCACCACGTCCTCTCCCAAAGCTTGCGTATACTTTTCCAGCACGTCCATACGAAAACTTTCTTTGTGAGCCTCCACAATGGGGCGCTTGTGGGTTATGGATCGGGAAAGGTTCCCATAAGAGGAGTATTGCCTGTTGAGGTGTTCCACCACCTTATTCACCATCTGCTTTGCCATAACCCGGTAAGTGGTATACTTTCCACCGACGATGGAAAACAAACCTCCATTACTTTTTAAAATTTTATGCTCTCTGGATATGTTGTAGGAAATAGCATCTTTAGAACCCTCAGCCAATGGTCGTAGGCCCGCAAAGGCAGAGAGTATATCCGTATGACCCACGTTCGATTGGGGAAACGCCTTTTGCACTCTACTTAAGAGGTAGTCAATATCATTTCCTGTGGGAGAAATATTATTTATATCACCATCCACACGAGGGTCGTACTCCGTATCTGTGGTGCCCACCAATGTTTTTCCATACCAAGGGATGGCAAAAAATATACGGTTATTTTCTTTTTCAGTGAGAACACAAGCGCGTCTGTTTCCTAAGGCCTGGTTGTCAAAAATTAAATGCACCCCCTTTGATGGCTTTAGCACAGAGGCAGTGTTCACGTTATCCAATCGACGGACATAATCGGACCAAGGGCCAGTGGCATTGATCACTGCCTTTCCTCGAATGAGAATGTCCTTTCCCGAACCTAAATTTTCTTTCTTTAACCGACGTACAATCGGGGAAACGTCCCGGACCCAAACGCCAAGTATTTCTCCATTGCTATTCTTTTCAAAACCACGGACTATCATGTAATTGACAGCCACAGCACCATAATGAATAGCAGATTTAATATTCTCTAATACAATACGAGAATCATCCATCACCGTATCGGTATACATAACGCCACCTCGAATATTTTCCTGCTCTAGTGCTGGCTCCTTCTCCTGCATCTTGTCCCGACCATAAATTTTTAAACGATTCATATTGGATAAGGAAAGGGCGCTATACAGACAAGCACCCGCCGAGACAGTCGCTAACGAGTGAGGACTCCAATTATAAATTGGTATCATGAAGGGAATGGACTGTGTTAAGTGAGGACTTAAAAAATTACAATGCATTTTTCGCTCCCGATTAGCTTCAAGCACTAAACCCAATTGCATTCTTTCCAAATATCGAATTCCTCCATGAAGCATTTTTGAACTACGGGAACTGGTGCCTGAGCTAAAGTCGCCCTTCTCCACCAGAGCAACGGAAAGTCCTCGCATGGAAGCATCCCTTGCAATGCCCGCTCCCGTGATTCCTCCACCAATCACAACCACATCGAAAGATTCTTTTTCTAAAGAAAAAATATTGCCACTTCGAGATGGGCGACCCTTCTCATACATACAGTTGTAACTCGACAAGAAGATTGGGCATCATAAGCTTAATATTTACATTGGCGTTGAGGCGATGCAGAGCCTGTTCTAAGAAAACATTTTTTTTGCTAATCCCAGGCTCTTTTTCCATGGATTGTATTTTTTGAACGATACTCAACAAATCTTTTTCCTTATGGGGATAGTACAAAGGAAGACTAATCGAGGGTGGGCTTGAATTTGGGGGTGGGCTTGAATTTTTTTTGCTAGCATAAATAATATTTAAATCCCTCAATAAACCCATCCACGCTTGGATTACTACACGCACGTCTTGGGCATTTTTCAACTCATCTATAAATTGTATGGCAGAAACGGGAATTTCTGGAGCAGATTCCCAAGTTTTTAATAATATATTCACACTGTACTCCACCATCTCTCGGAGCTCAGAATTTTCTAAGTAATCGGTAGCACGACCCAAAGAACCTTCTGCCCAACAAGCGGCTGTCATATACAACTCATTCTCCTCATTGGATGTGGAGTAATTGTGTCGCAAAATTTGGATCAACTCTTTTCTGGGAATAAGAGGAAATCGAAAAATTTGACAGCGAGATACAATCGTCGGCAATAAAAGAGAAGCGTCAGCACATAAAAGTATAAACACGGCGTGGGGTGGTGGCTCTTCTAATTTTCTCAATAAAGCGTTGGAAGCGGAAGGATTCATCCGGTCCGCAGATTCCAGAATAAATATACAGTGCTTGCCCTCCAAGGGAGGATAGGCGAGGTCCCTTGCCATCTTGCGTACGGATTCCACCTTTAACACGTTCCCCTGGGGTGAAATTATCTTCACATCTGGGTGCTGGCCGCGATCAGCCCGGTCCATTATTTTCTTTTGCTTCTCCTCTTCCTTGGAAAAAAGACTCGCAGCCAAGGAAAGTGCTGCCTTTCGCTTGCCCACACCATCGGGGCCAGAAAAAATATAAGCTTGATGAAGACGACCTTCCATGGTTTTTATAATAGAACTGTGGTCTAGGAAGTGTTTCATGTCACAATAAAAACTTTCTTTTCCTAAGGACCACACAAATTTCTTCATGTATTTTCTCAGGGCTTTGATTGGCATCCAGTTTATGACAACGCAAAGGCTCCTCTTGGGCTAACTTTTGATAACCCTTGCGCACGTCTTGGTGAAACTGTAAACGCTCCTGTTCCATACGATCAAGGGAACGGGAAGCTAGTCGCTTGAGCCCTAGAAGAGGGTCTAGGTCGAAGATAAACGTAAGATCTGGCTTTAGGTTGTCGGTGGCAATGGTATTTAATCGATCCACAAGCTCTTCACCTAGGTTTCGTGCTATTCCCTGGTAGACAAGGGAAGAGTCGGAAAAACGATCACACAACACGAGAGTTTTTGCCTGTAGGGCAGGTACAATAACGGCAGCCACATGTTGCGCTCTACTGGCTTCATATAAAAATAATTCTGCTAGCGCTACCATTCCCTTCATCTCCACACTTAACAGTAAGGAGCGAATTTTATCCGCATGGGGACCACCACCAGGTTCTCGGGTAACCAGAACACTGCGCCCTTGGCTTTTGTACAACTCTTCAAGCTTGCAAATTTGAGTGGTTTTTCCTGCGCCCTCGCCCCCCTCAAAACTAATAAAGGGTTCTGTTTTTTCTTTTTGCACTGTTTTTTGCACTGTCAAGGCCACCTCTAGGCATGGTATATATTGTATTCCCATGGTTGTACCACAGAAAAAAGACTGCGACGTATACGATATCACTATCGTTGGTGCAGGCCCCACGGGCCTATTTGCCACCTTTTACGCTGGAATGCGAAAAATGAAAACCTGCATTATCGACAGCCTTCCACAAGTAGGAGGACAACTAAATGCCCTATACCCAGAAAAATATATCTACGACATGCCCGGCTTCCCTGCCATACAATCCAAAAAACTAGTGGAGGAACTATGGGAACAAGCGCAGCTTGCCAAGCCGACCCTCCACCTTAATCAAAATGTGGTGGACATCGAGTCCTATCCCAATAAAGAAAATCGAGAGTATTTTATCCTCCATACGAAAACACAGAAACAGGTTGCCTCCAAAACGGTACTCCTCGCACTGGGCATGGGAGCCTTTCATCCACGACCCCTCAAGGTCAGTGGCATGGAACCTTTTATGGGCAAGAACGTTCGCTATGCACCCAAGCCGCTGCATGAATATGCGGGAAAAAATGTGCTTATCGTGGGAGGAGGGGATTCTGCTTTGGACTGGACCTTGGCCCTAGGTAAAAAAGAAAACAAAAAACCTTGCTCTGCCCTCACTCTTATTCACCGGGGAGGACGATTCTCTGCCCATGAAGCTACCGTGGAGGCTGTTCACAACACCCCTGCCAACATATGGATGAACCACGAGTTAAAATCACTGGCCTCGGATAATACAAAACTAAAAGCCCACCTTAAGCAGAACCTCACAGGGGAAACAAAAGATATTATAGTGGATGAAGTTCTCATTTGCGTGGGCTATATTGCCCGACTTTCACTGGCAAAAGATATGGAAATTACCATGAATAAAAATTCCATCCAGGTGGATGATCGCATGGAAACAAATATCCCAGGTATCTTTTCCGCAGGAGATGTGGTGAACCATCCATCCAAGTTAAAACTGATCGCCACAGGAGTAGGAGAAGCAGCGATTGCAGTTAATTTAGCAAAAACCCTAGTCGATCCCAAAGCACGAGCTTTCCCCGGGCATAGCACTGATGTTTTAAAAAAAGAGAAATCATAGTGATTTTTTTCTTTTAATTACCTCACTCCAATCAGCTATAGAAACTCACGGGATCGACTGGAAACTCTTTCAACACTCTCTATTTTTTAGTCAGTTCAGAAGCCCCCTCCTGTGTGGGTTTTGCATATGCAGGTCCCGAGATTAATGTGTAAATAACTGAAAATACCTTTATTGGTGTATTTTGGCACATCCCTTGCATTAACAAATACATATGACAATTAAACTTAAAATTAGAAAGGAAATATACTAATGACCCTAGCACTGGCACTTGCCATAACCCTATCAACAACTGAATACTCATACGCAGTTGATAATGCTTGTCCTGTGATTGTCGGCGATGCGGCTTAGCTTGCTCTAAATATTTATGGACTTATTAATATCAAACTTTTTGTGTCCAAAGATTTATTTCTGCGATCGTGGTTGATGAATTCCATGGAGTACGAGCTTTTGATGGAGGTGGGAGCGGTCTACCTTTAAGTTGCGAGCCATGGAACTAATATTACCTAGAGATTTCTCATAGGCTTGTCGTAGGTACTTCTCCTCCATTTTGTTTTTTTCTTGGCGCATTTCTTTTATACTCGGAGTTTGGACTGCAAGGGAATCTAAGTGTAATGGATTAGAACATAGGGAGGATGGTGAGAGTAGTTTTTTATATACGGATTCTGGAATATCTTCTAAGCAAATAGGATTCTCTCCCGGTGAAAATACACTCATGCTTTCCAGCATGTTTCTTAATTCCCTAACATTTCCCGGCCAGGAGTATTGTTTCAATAGATATACTATATCTTCGCGAACTTGCCTGTGGGGCAGTATCGCTTTTATGAGTGCTTCCATGTCTCCCATCCTACTCCGAAGAGCAGGTACGTTTATGGTAAACCCATTAATACGAAAGAACAGATCCATGGAAAAAATTCCTTGGTTTACTAAAGATTCAAGGGATACGTTGCTGGCGGAGAGAAGATGAAAATTTACAGGAACGGTTCTTTTACTTCCCAGGGGACGCACCTCCTTTGTTTCCAGTGCGCGAAGAAATTGTTTTTGTATATGCATGGGAAGGCTGGCTAGCTCATCTAAAAAAAGAGTTCCCCCTGAGGCCTGTTCCAACATACCGGGGAATCGCTGATCCGCTCCTGTAAATGCGCCTCGCTCATGACCAAAGAGAAAACTCTCAGTTAAATTGCTGGGAATACTGGCACAATTAATAGCAATGAAAGGAGCGTTTCCATTTCCTTGGGCATGGATATTCTGAGCCACGAGTTCTTTTCCAGATCCCGTTTCTCCTTCAATCAGCACGGATAGCTTGCTACTACCCAGCCGTTGGATTTGCTTTTTTAACGCTATTATAGAAGGTGCGTTTCCAATAATAGTATATTTCTTTTGCTTTGTTATATTCATGTGTAATGGGACTATAACAAAAAACGCCATAATTTTCGACCCAATGCGAAAAATAAATTTTACAAAAGTTTTGTTTTTCGTTGTGTTGCGGGAAAGCCACAACAACGGAGAGAAAAAATAAATAGAAAGTATTAAATATTAAACACTTAGAGGTGGCATTCTTTTTGCAGTATGTAGAAAGGAAGGAAGAAAATATGTATAGCAGCGTATACAGCACATTGAAAAGCATTTCTCAAACCGATTGCACCATCTTGCTTTCTGGAGAAACGGGAACGGGCAAAACCCACCTAGCTGAAGAAATTCATCGAAATAGCCCTAGGAGAAATAAGCGTTTTGTTGCTATCAACTTAGCCACTCTCAATGAAAATCTAATGGAAAGTGAATTATTTGGACATGAGAGGGGAGCGTTCTCAGGTGCGTCCCACAGGCGTATGGGTAAGTTAGAGTTTGCCCAAGGAGGGACGGTTTTACTGGACGAAATTGGTGAATTGCCTTTAACCATGCAGGCCCGTCTTTTAGAAATACTAAGTAGCAAGACCGCTTGTCCTGTTGGTTCCAATCATTCCATCAATTTGGATATTCGTTTTATCGTTGCGACGAATAGAAAATTACCTGAGATGGTGCGCTTAAAAGAGTTCCGTGAGGATTTATTCTATAGAATTAATATCTTTGAATACAAGCTGGTGTCACTAGTTGAAAAAAAGGAAGAAATTCCTGAACTTATGAAAAAATTTATTGGTGAAAGAACCACGGAACCCATCACGCTTATGGATTGCTTTTTATCTAAAATAAATGCACACTCATGGCCGGGAAATATTAGAGAATTGAAAAATGTTCTGGAGTATTCCCTAGCGGTACGGAAAGAAAACACATTATTTGCTAGCGATCTTCCTGCCTATTTCATGGAAAGCACAGAACCCGATAGAAACTCTGTGAGTTTAGATACCTCATGCCTGCCCACAGACTTTTACACGGCAAAAGCTTCTTTTGAAAAGCTCTATATAAAAGCCATGCTCAAGCAGTTTAATGGGAAAATTAATCAGACTGCGCGGGAAATCCAATTATCAAAAGTAACGCTTCTGTGTAAAATACGAAAATACGATATCAACCCGGAGTTCTACCGCGGGCATCAGGTTCCCCAGACTACCAGCAAAAGGGGGTAAAGGGGTTTTTTCATTTTTTTTTAGGAAGCTGTAATTTAATTATTAAAAAAAATTAATTCTTTTGAGTTTTATCACTGAAAATTACCATGTAAACAAGGCTTAAAGCGTTTAAAAAGTGAAATAATATCCGGTTTTATCGGTCCAACTGTACAAGGTGTTGAAAACACTAGTATTGAAAAAACTAAAGGAAAGCACTCTTACAGCCGAAGGGAGATACAAGTGCAGAATAACTTTTGAGGATAATATAGTGTTAACAAATTACGAAGGTGAGCAAATAGAGATAGCAGATAACCTACCCATGCTTCCAGTACGAGACATTGTTGTGTTTCCTTTCATGATACTCCCACTATTCGTAGGTAGAGAGAGTTCCATAAAGGCGGTTGAAGAGGCATTGGCTTCCAAAGACAGGCTTATATTTTTGTCTTCTCAGAAGGATACAAAAGATGAGTTTCCGCAGCCGGGGAATATCTATACTACAGGTACTGTGGCTATTATCATGCGTATGAGAAAACTTCCAGATGGTAGAGTGAAGGTGCTTGCCCAAGGCATAACAAAGGCAAAAATTAAAGAGTTTAGCCAAACCGAACCGTTCTTGGAAGTATCCATTGAAAAGTCTGTAATTAAGGAAATTACTAGTGAGGAAATGGTAGAAGCCGAAGCAATTATGCGTAATGTGCGAGAGAATTTGGAGAAAATTATCTCCCTTGGCAAAATGCTTTCACCCGACATTTTAATGGTTTTAGATGATATCAAAGATCCGGGGCGATTAGCTGATCTTGTTTCCTCCAACCTTGGACTAAAAATAGAAGAAGCTCAGGCGCTATTGGAAAAAGAAGATGCATTGGAACGAATTAGAAGCGTGAACGATATTTTAGTAAGAGAGATGGAAGTGCTTTCCATACAAGCTAAAATTCGATGCCAGGCTAAAGATGAAATGAGTAAATCCCAGAAAGAGTATTTCTTAAGAGAGCAGATTCGGGCAATAAAAACAGAGCTAGGGGATGAAGAGGGTAAGCAAGGAGAGTTTGAAGAACTTCGTCAGAAAACCTTAGCATGTAAAATGAGTCAAGAGGCAGAGCAAGAGACATTAAAGCAACTTTCTCGCCTGGAGCGTATGCACCCTGATTCCTCGGAAGCCTCCATTATTAGAACCTATTTGGAATGGATGGTGGATTTACCTTGGAGTAAAAGCACAGAAGATAATTTAGATCTAAAGCACGCTAAAGAGATATTGGATGAAGATCATTTTGATTTAGAAAAAATTAAAGAGCGTTGTTTAGAGTACTTAGCTGTTCGAAAGCTTAATAAGAACATGAAGGGACCAATACTTTGTTTTGTGGGCCCACCGGGTGTAGGAAAAACCAGCTTAGGGAAATCTATTGCTCGTGCACTGGATAGAAAATTCTATCGAATTTCTTTAGGTGGTGTAAAGGATGAAGCTGAAATTCGAGGCCATAGAAGAACCTATGTGGGAGCGTTGCCGGGAAAAATTATCCAAGGCTTGAAATTAACAAAAGTAAATAATCCTGTTTTCATGTTGGATGAAGTGGATAAATTGGGCCGTGATTTCCATGGAGATCCATCGAGCGCTCTCCTTGAGGTGCTGGATCCCGAACAAAACGTATCATTTCGTGATCATTATCTTAATCTTCCTTTTGATCTTTCTAATATTATTTTTCTAGCAACGGCAAACGTTATGGAAACAATGTCTTCTGCTCTAAGAGATAGAATGGAAATAATTCATCTTTCGGGATATACGGAAGAAGATAAATTAAAAATTGCACACCAGTATTTAGTGCCAAAACAAATGAAAGAAAATGGCATAACAGACAAACATATAAAATTTAAAGACAGTGGCATTAGGAATCTCATTGAATCTCACACTAAGGAGGCGGGCTTACGAGAACTGGAACGGGTTATTGGTAGTATGTGCCGTAAGGTGGCTCGATTGGTTGCGGACAATCTAGAGGGCAAATTAAGCGTAGTAACTCCAGAACTTATCAACAAGCAACTGGGTCCTCCAATATATTCTAGGGAAGATCTCCAGGAAAGCGATTCCATTGGCATAGCCACGGGCCTTGCTTGGACACAGTTTGGTGGTGAAATTCTTTATGTGGAGTCTTGCTTAAGTAAGGGCAAGAGTGGTATTACTCTCACAGGACAGATGGGAGATGTTATGAAAGAAAGCGCGCATGCTGCTCTTGGCTTTATTCGCAGCCATGCCAAGGAGTTGGGGATTGATCAAGAAGTATTCTCTGAAAATGAAATACATCTCCATATTCCAGCGGGCGCCATACCGAAAGATGGTCCTTCGGCAGGTATTTCCATGGCCACAGCCATGGTTTCTTCCATCAATGGAATACCTATTCGAAGAGATATAGCCATGACAGGAGAAATTACCTTAACCGGGAGAGTGCTCCCCATCGGAGGTTTGAAGGAAAAATCACTCGCAGCCATGCGTATGGGCATTCACAATATTATCATACCAGCAAGGAACGAAAGGGATCTGGAGGACATACCTGCCGAGTACCGGGACAAACTTAACTTTATCCCTGTGAGGCATATTTCAGATGTTTTCTCCCAAGCTTTTACAAAAGAATTTTCTCCTAAGACAGGGAAAAGTTCAGCAAAAAGAAAAACAAAGCTGGACAAGAGAAGAAGGCCAGCTAAGGATGTTGCGTAAGAAATAGGTAAAAAATGGAACAATTCCCCACTTTAGGGATTTTAGCTTTACTTATCTTTTCCGGTTTTTTTTCTGCAACAGAAACATCCATCCTAAGTCTAAGCAGCTCAAATCTCAAAGAATTAAAAGAAAAATGGCAGGCTTCGTTTCAGCGTATTCGCCACCTGCTGGAGCGCCCCAGTTCTCTTGTGGCTACTATTATGATTGGGAACGAATCGGCCAATGTGATGTTGTCCAATGTCCTTGCGGATTATTATAATATTCACTTCCAATCTTGGGGCACTATTGTGGCTCTGAACTTGCTCACAGCCGTGCCTTTGATTATTTTATTTGGAGAAATTACCCCTAGAGTATTTGCTGCTCAAGCAAATGTGACTACAATTAGAAAGGTCATTCCATTCGTTTGGGTTTTCTATAAAATTACATTTCCGTTGCGATTTATATTGGAATTATTTATGAGTATTTTTACGAAAATTTTCAAAGTAAAGAAATATACGATCCCTAATGTAAATGAAGATGATTTTCTGAGTATTGTGGAGGAAAGTAAAAGTAAGGGCGCTATACATGAGTCAGAAAAAGAGTTGATCGAGAATGTTTTTGAGTTCGATGATGATAAGATATCTGATATATCGATACCCATAAAAGATTTCCCAACAGTTCATAAAGATACCTATATATCCGCAATATTGAAAGACATCACTCCAGAATTTGCCCCTCGAGTGCCCGTTATTGGTGATTTCCCCAATGAGATTGTTGGCGTGCTTTACACAAAAGATCTATTGGCTCACAGCCATCGACCGGAAAGCAAAATGAAAGTACGGCATATAATGAAAGAGCCTGTTTTTGTGGAACCCCAGACTCCAGTGGAAAGTATATTTAAACGCTTACGTCAACTTCGTGTGCATATAGCTTTTGTACAGGAAGAGGACAATACGGTTTCTGGTGTAATCACTATGAATCAGATATTAGAACAAATATTTGGCGATTTTTTAGAGGAGGGTCATAAAAATCATGAGTAGTTTTTTATTATTCTTTAGCAATAATGCGCTCATCTTCCTTGCTTTGATCTTTCTCGTAAGCGCTGCCTTTTTTACTTCATCGGAGGTGGCTTTGATTAGCGCTAGTCGCAGTCGATTAAAAAAATTAAGAAAAGAGGGTAATGCTGGTGCCTCCATAGCGCTTATTTTGCTGGATAATGTGGAGTCCTTACTCATAACCACACAATTTGGCACGAATCTATCCATCGCGAGTGCCACCACTGTGCTCACCCTTTATAGCATTATTCACATAGGTAGTTCTGGGGAATGGTATGTGGTGGCTATTATTACACCGTTCGTTCTACTATTCTGTGATAGCCTTCCCAAAATTCTTGCCCGTAGTTACCCTGAGGAAATTGGATTGCGATTCGCCTACCCGTTGTTTTTTATCCGTGGATTTCTTAAGCCCATAACCGGTGTGCTTTCCTTCTATACCAAAAGAATTTCCCGTCTCGCTGGAGGTCAAGAGGATAGCCTTACTCTTCGTAGAAAAACCCGGGAGCAACTTAACACTCTCCTAAGCGGAAGCGAAGGAGAGATGAAATTAACACAAAAAAGAATGGTTCGTAATATTTTGGAATTTTCTCAACAGTCGGTTCGGAATGCAATGCTTCCGCTGGTAAAGGTGGATGCTATTGAAAGTGAGGCTTCCATAAAAGAGGCCATCGAATTGTTTGAGAATTTGCGCCACTCTCGCATACCTATTTATAGTAATCGAATAGATAATATTGTGGGAATTTTAAATTTTATGGATTTATTTAACCAATGCGACTTAGATGACAACGTTACAGATCATATGAGTAGCTGTATCTATGCTCCAGAACACCAGCGCTTGGAAGCACTGCTGATGAGCATGGAAGAAAAACAAGAATCCATGGCCATTGTGGTGGATGAATATGGAGGTGCTGTTGGTATTATTACCAAAGAAGATGTGCTCGAAGAGGTTGTGGGCAATCTTTCCGATGAGTTTGATGAAAACACATTATTTTTCCATCAAATTTCAGAAAACACATTTCTAGTAAATGTAAATATTGAAATATCTAACTTCAATGAACGCATGGGTGATGAGATTCCCAAAGGCGATTATGAAACCTTATCCGGTTTTCTACTGCAACAGTTTAACTGCATCCCCAGCCTTGGTTCTGAACTCCACTATGGTAATTTAAAGTTTAAAGTGTACCGGGCCACCTCTAGGGCGGTACAATTTGTTATTGTTTCCAAGCGATAAGGCTCCTACAATAGCTTTATGGCTAACCCATCGAATAGTGCGCTATTGGTTACCCGGAGTGCGTACTACCGAAAGCATTTAAAGAATCTCCTAGAGACATTAAAAATTCAGGTCTTAGCAGAAGCCATGGATGGTGCCCGCGCCTACCTATACTACCAATTCCATAAACCAGCCTTGGTGGTGATTGATGTTCTGCTGAAGGAAAAATCGGGGCTACTGCTAGCTAAGGCCATTATTGCTAAAAATGCTGAAGCCCGGATACTCCTAGTCTCTTCTCTGGATACAAGAAAAATACGGGAGGAGGCGTTGTTTTCTGGTGCTAGCGACTTGCTCATCAAGCCCTTTTCTGATACAGAGTTTATGAGTAGTGTACAATACCTAATAGGGGATGGAAAATGATCGTAATACGTCTATTGAGATTGATTAAAACTATTTGTTTTGTTGCTATTGTAGCACTGGCCACGGTTTATATTAGTCGCCAGGAATGGCGAGGGAAAACTATTGGGGAGCACGTAGTGGAGCAGGTAGAGGACTCTCCACTGCAAGAGATCTATGAGAAGGTCCGCAAGGAACTTTCAGAGAAGTATATGAAAACCCGGGATCGGGTAAATAATTGGATAGCGGAATTCGGTAAATCCTAGATCTACCTATTAATAGCCAGGCTTGCCAAGATTACCACTTCCTGCATTCTTCTTGATTGCTAGTAGAATTTTGCCAGCATCGCCTAGGTTACAAACCACACCACAGGTGCCACTCTGCTGGCAGGCCCTATTTACGGAACTCATGCTTTGCATGCCCAAAGGGTCACTTGCAAATACATTTGCACTGGGAGCCAATATCGCTAATCCTATTGCTATTGCTATTAGACTTTGTTTCTTCATGTCGTATTTCTCCTTTCTATATAATATCTAATGCAAGTATCTTGCCAACAGGGGGGAAATAAAGAATTTCCTTTTATTTCAACTACTTATGATGAATTTGAGCAGAATCTGCCCATGGCTGATGAGAGGTATTTTGTCTATTTTGTTTACAGGTGTAAAAAAAAGGGACTATTTGCCCCTTTTCGACGCTATTTTAGCAGAATGGCAAGCTCTATTATTGGCCTGTCCCGCTCTCCTCTTGTTTTTTATTCATGATTTCTCGCATTTTCTTGTTAATGGTTTCCTGAGTACAGTGCGCAGCGTGGCTGCCCTCTTCGCAGCAAGCAGCAATTAACGCTTCCAGATCCAGTTGACCAATATCCTGCGCTGCTGCCACGTTCAGTGCAGATGGGGTAGCGGTAAACATAAGTACAGAAACAATAAATATTTTTAACATAACTAAGAACCTCCTATTATAAACTCTAGCCCACTCATACTTCTATATCGGCTGGACACCTGCGGGCCTAATGATTTCCAGCAAACCTTGAAACGTTCTCGTGATAGTGGATACAATTGCCCGCTTCCCTTGGGTGCTATTAGCGAGGGATCGTTTGGAACCACCACGAGCAACAGCCTTAGCAGAGTTCATCTTGCCTGCCTTATCATAGCCTATATCAATAGCGCCCACATTTTCTTGTTCTATCCTTGTAAGTCTAGAGGATTTTCTAAAATAGTTGAATTTCACTTTCTGACCTTTCCCGTTCACAAAAGTAGCCAGTCGTCCTTGGCGGTCGTAGACAATCTTTATTTCTTTGCCGCCTGGTCCAGCAGCTTTTTTCAGGAGACCATTAAGAGCATACCCATAGGTATAGGTGGTTGTTCTTTTCTCCTTTTTATAAAATGTGGTAACTTTCGTGGGCTTTCCAGGAAATTTCCTACTATATTGCCAAATAGTTTTCTTTTTAGGAGAGTCTTTCATTTTTAGGCTGCCACTGGGATAATACTCATATGTGGTTACGTCCTTACCGGAGAGGATTTTTAATGGCTGACTACAACAGCCATTGTATGTGGTTGTTGTCTTTTTTCCGTTAACAGTGCTGGAAAATTTTTTCTTATAAAGAGAGCCATCCTCTCTTTTCCCATACCAATACTCGTACTCTCTTTTTGTTACTTTTTTACCTGATGTTGTTGTGATTGAGGTTTTGAAGTGGGTATTTTTAGGGTTCGACCAATACGTATATCTCTGAGCAAGATTTCCGACCTTCAATTCTTTCACCATGCCTCCCTTGCCTTTTTGAGAACTAGGAGACCAGTAGGTAATGGTTTCCTGCCTGCTGCTCGGATAGGTAATTTTTGTGAGATTATGAGCCGCATCGTACTCGTATTTGAAGGTATTCCCTATGGCATCTTTGGAGGTGATCAAATCTCCCTTTCCACACTTATGTTTAATACTGTATTTTTTACTGGGGCAGTATGTATAGCGTACTTCCTTTTTGTCGCTATTTCTTATGGCTTTGACTTTTCCATTGGGACCAATGGTGAAGCTCAAGTACCCAGAGCGATTGCTTATTTTTTTCAAATTATTGTTGCTATATTTTATAGTGATAGTATCTTTAGTGGGTCTAACTTTTACAATTTTTGTAACTCTATAGCCTGTTTTTTGACCCACAAACCGCTGTTTCGTAGGCAGGATTACTCGATGGGTGAAATAAATTTTTTCTCCATTTGCTAAAGTTCGTACAAAACCCTTGCCACCAGGAAGAACCTCAAGGTGTTGCTTTTTTCCTCTATTGGAGCTGGTGAGTTTCATTCCTGCCTTTAATTGTCTATTAGATGAACTGCTATTATGTTCAAATTTAGTTCTTGTGCCACCGCCACTCTCTATAACAGATACCGTGTTTTTATTGGAAACTAACAGGATGGATTCAAACTCCGTACCCCAGCCATAACCTAGCATGCCGTTGTATTCAGTTTGGCTATTATAGATACGTTTTATCTGTAAAAAATTTGCTCTTTCATTGGTGCTCTTTATATCCACAAAGCCCGTGAAATAATTTCCATTGGCACTGGCCACCAGTGCGTATGCCTTTGGCATAAACAAAAGACTAACAAGTAAAAAAGCAGATTGTATTGTTCGAGTCATGATTTATTCGTCCCCCATATTTAATTTTATTCTAGTTCCTATCTTTTAGAAACCCTAAACTTTAATTTGAATCACTTTAATAATAACAAAACCACCCACAAACTGTAAGGTAAGGATTAGTCCTGTGAGGAGCCATCCTAGAGGAGTTGTGAATAGCGGAGTAATAAAGTTGGGATCACTTAAGTAGAACATCACCCCTAGGCCAAAGGGCATACAGAAGACAATAACCCCCTGACTCACTCCCTGAGATACCATTGCGGAGATCTTCTGTTCCACCTTTATGCGCTCTCGAATGGTATATACAATTGTTTCAAATGTTTCGGCAAGATTTCCCCCCGTTTCTTTAAGAATAATTACTGAGGTTACAAACATGTTGACGTCCTCTGAGGGAATTCTCTTTGCTAGATTTTGAAAGGATTCTTCTACCGTCACCCCCAGTTGGTTCTGCTTAAGAATATAGTCGAATTCCTTCGACATAGGGTCGGGCATTTCTTTTTTCACCATTCCAATAGCTTGTATAATAGATAGACCAGACTTCATGCCATTTGCCATTAAACTTAAGCCATCGATCATCTGTATGTTAAATTTCTGAATCCGTTGGTTCACGATGCGGTTCACTACCATCCTGGGCACAAACCACATAACTGCGAACACAAGAAAGCTAAAAATAATGGCAGGCCAGAGTTGGGGTAATATGAGAAGAAAGATGAGTAGGGCAGGAATACCAGGGGTTAGGATCAGAATGAGTAGAACGCGATTGGGAGAGACCTCTATGAACATTTTGGCCATGGCATCCACAATATAATCCCGTGTACCAATGGATTGCCAACGAAGCCATTCTAAGAGTCGACCAATATTTTTCACAGAGACATAAAATATCATTAGGCCGACTAATAAGGAAATTCCTAATGGACTAAAGTAATCGACCACGGCTTAACTGACCTTCCTTGTTGGGAGGACAGGTTTTACGGTGGGTCGAGCGACCTTGCTTTGTATGAATAAGGATCGAGGTATTTTTATTCCTCGATTCTCCATGGTTTCCACAAATTTTGGTATAAAACCCGTGGGTAGAATCTCACCAATTACCTTTCGCCGTTTATCTAAACCGGACTGCTTAAACAAAAATATATCCTGCAAGCTTACTGTGTCTCCTTGCATCCCAACCACCTCTGTAATATGGGTGATCTTTCGAGAACCGTCCGAGAGTCGAGATTGCTGTACAATCAAGTTTACTGCGCTGGTGATTTGCTCGCGAATGGCTTTTACGGGAAGGTTCATACCCGCCATCATCACCAGAGTTTCTAGACGGGAAATGGAGTCTCTTGGATTATTAGCGTGTACCGTAGTTAAACTCCCATCGTGTCCCGTGTTCATGGCTTGCAACATATCTAGAGCTTCCCCCGCTCTACACTCACCCACTATCACCCGGTCAGGTTTCATTCTTAGGGATTGTTTCACTAGATCTCGAATGGATACTTCTCCCTCCCCTTCAATGTTTTTTGGACGAGTCTCCAAGCGAACCACATGATCTTGGGCTAAGTCCAGCTCGGCTGCATCCTCACAGGTAATAATTCGCTCAGTACTAGGAATAAAATTGGAAAGCACATTCAGGAGTGTGGTCTTACCAGAACCGGTGCCTCCAGACACAACCATGTTGAGCCTACCCTCCACACAAATACGGAGAAAATCGGCAATTTCTTGGGTCATGGAATTTTTATCCACCAGGTCTCTCCAGGTCATGCGCTCGTCGGGAAACTTACGAATAGTAACGGTGGGTCCCTTGATAGCCAAGGGAGGAATAATGGCATGGACCCGGGAACCATCGGCAAGACGAGCATCCACATAGGGAGATTTCTCGTCAATACGACGACCTAAAGGCATTACAATTCTTTCTATAATGTTGATGAGCTGCTGATCGCTAGAAAAGGTGGTGGGGGATAAGATATTTTTACCTGCTTGCTCAATATAAATTCTGTCTCTAGCAATTACCATAATTTCTGATACGGTTGGATCGGCTAAAAGATCTTCCAAAGGCCCCAGCCCAAGAGCTTCATCTAAAATTTCTTTCACCAAAGATTGCATAGCATCCCGACCCTGACCTATGGAAGATAGATCTTCATTATTTAAAATAGATACAATCGAACTTTTACATTTATTTCTTAAAGCATCGTCGTGTATATTCGTTCCTTCTTTTTTTAAATCCACCTGCACTACTAATTCCTTATGCACACGAAGCTTAAGAGTGGAGCGAGCATCCGTGGGTTTACCAGCGCTACGCGCTTTACCGGCGCCCTCTTTTTGAGCCATGGGCCTCTTTATTGATGGCCGAGATACTTTTTTCACTGTGGAAAGTTTATACAGGAGTTTGGTTTGTTGTATCTTCCTTACCAACTCATGGTAAGCCCGAGTACTTGGAGATCGGAGCGCTGATAGAAGGAGGGGACTTCCGGCAGAGAGTGCTGCGGCATTAGATGCGGCATCCTCAGGTATCATGGCGTACACCGGATGGCCGATATTTTTTTCTACTGTGGCAGCATTTACGGGTGCATTTGGTGTAAACCGGTTTAATATCACTTGGATCATCTCTTTGGGAAATAAATTATCAGCAATTCCTTTTATCAATCGACGGCTCTGATGAACTGCTAATAGTTCTGGAATGGTGACGAGAAAAATTCCTGTGGAGCATTCCATGGCTTTTATGGTGTGGACGCTCATGCTGGCACCACAGTCCACAACTATTATGGGGTAGACCTGTGTGATAGATTTATAGAATTTTGCTAACGTATCTGCCTGTAGGGAATTTGATGCATCAGCATCCGTGGGAGCAGCAAGAAAATGCAGGCCACTGGGATGCTGGTTTACCAGTTTTACCATGGCACTCGTATCGTAATTACCCACATGGTTGAGTGCTTCTTTCAAACCTTTGGGATTCTTCATGCCTAGAATGAGATTTTGGTCACCACAGGCCACTAAATCCTGATCCACTAAAAGTGTGCGCATTCCAAATTCTTTATGAAAACCTAAAGCAAGGTTAGCAGCGAAAACACTTTTGCCAACACCTCCCTTACCTCCAACAACAGATATTATATAACCAGCCAATGTATATTTCCCTCCTTTTTTATCTATAGCGACGCTTGCTTCGCCTCTTACTGCCAATAATTTTACGTTTAATATCTGCTGTACCCTTTGCTGCGTCCTGAATAATTTTGGGAGTAAGAAATACTAAAAATTGGGTTTTATTTGTTCGGAAAGCTCGAGATCGGAGAAGGGTAAGTATGGGATTTCCTCCACCCCCGCTCCCACCCGGATCCTTATCCACATCAATAGCCATATTGTTGGAGATCAAGCCGCCTAGAACAGCGCTATCTCCCGATCGAATAAGAATGGAGTTTTTTAAGGAAGTTCTAGTAGTTCTAGGAGCGCCGGCACCACTTGCACCAGAAGGGGCGGAGAAATTAAATTCTGTATCTTTTAGTTCCAGCATATCTTTACCCTTTACTGTAGGTTTTAAACTAATGGAAAGACCAATATTGATAAGAGAGGTAATGGGAACTCCATCCTGCACTCCGGAAATATAAGGAACAGAATCCTGACGGTCTAAGGAGATCAAACTTCCCGATATACCGATTGCTACAGCAGAATGCAGTACTCTCGAATAACCTCCATTTTTCCCCGATTGCAATTTCGGGAAAAGATCTCTAATCGTGCCAGAAAAAGTGCCTCCTGAGGAAGCGCCAATCCCACCAGTTTCGGATTGACCAAAATTTAAACCTGCATCTGTGCTTAAAGTTGGGGCCCATTTAAAAAGAGCAGTCTTTGCATATTCTTTACCGATCTCCACAAAATGAAATGTAACACGAACCATTTTTGGTGCTGGCGGTGGAGGCCGTTGAGTTATGGTAATTAAATTTCGAATAGCTTGTTTTTTAACAGTCTGTAATATTCCATCCGCCACAGACTGAGAAGATATTATTTCTGGCACGTATGTTCTAGCAATATCTTCTGCCTTTGCTTTACTGATACCATTGCTCACAGTGCCCTCTAGAAAAAGTGTGTTGTTCGCTAGGCGAACTGTTATATTTACTCCCCAAGGATTTCGATTGATCTCGTCCTGTATTCGCCGTGCCGACTCCCGTTTAGATACTCTGCTAAGTCCGACTAAATTTAAAATGCCTCCCTTGGCACCACCGAAAGCATTGGCCACATTTATTATTCTATCCAAATCTTTTGGAACAATGAGATCTCCATCAATAATGATTTTTTCTCCCACACTGGTGATAGTAATGCCTTCCACGTTATCTAATAGCTGACGCATTTGTCGTACCCGTTCAGATAAATCTGTTGTGCGTACGTTGTAGTTTATAATTTTCGCTACATTGTTGTTCAAATCTCGAATTAATATATTTGTGCTCCCCTTTTCTTGGGGAAATATATAAAGTTTTGTGGAGCCCGGAATTGGTTGCACCTTTAAAATCTTAGGATCTCCTATATCCACACCACCGGGTTGGAATGTTAGTTCTAAAATTTCCACAGTGCCGGCAATAATGTTTCGTTGCTCGGGTGCCTCTTTTTTCTTTTCACCCGTTAGCGAAGCTTTATTTTGAGAGTACACGGCAACAGGGATATACAATACTGTGAGACACAGTCCAATCACAAGATTCTGTTTTTTAAAAAAATAATTCATTCCTAGTATTTAGAGTAACAGAATCCAGAGATAAGCGGCAAGGAACGAAAGCTCAACAAACAATAATAGGGTTTATCTCCTGCCACCCCCGGAGGAAACGTTGCGTTTACTATTGGGTCCCAGCACATCGCTTACGGAAGTAGTTTTTACGATGTTCTCGCCATTATCATCGTTGTGGCGAAGTATAAGGTAAACTCCTCCTAGCTTACTTTCCGTGAGAACTAATTTTTGGGCATTTACGGGAGTAGCCTCTAATGTAACACTATTAAAGGTCGTGTATCGAGTAAGGTTTACTGTTTTGTTTTTTCTTGTATCACTGGAGGCTTGTTCTATAATACCCGGAACTGTGTTAGCAATTAATTTCCCTGTGGCCAAGACTAAAACATCTTGAAGTATGGTTTTCACCTCGATGAAATCTATATTTCCTTTTCCATAATCAATGACTGCTAACACATCTACTCTATCTCCAGGCTTAATAAGACGTGAAACTCCACGAGAATCATTCACTCGAACAGTGACGGCACGCTTGCCTAGACTTATTTGGCGAGATAATCCCGTACGAACACCTAAAAAAGTTACCTTTGTGCGTGTAATTTGCTCACCTTTAGATACGGGTGCGATGGCTAGACCACCCACAAAGTCTCCAATTCGTCCACTGGTACCGGGCTGTATGAATTTTTTGGGCATTGTTTGAACTGTAAGGTTCGTTTCGTCTAAAGGATCCAGCTCACCTATATTTTTTCCAGCCACAACAACCGTGGTTTCCTCTTTAAAATCTTTACGGTAGCTTTCTTCCGTGCTCGTAACATAAGAATGCACCATCAGTACAGCCAAGAGGGCAATGACAAGAGAGATGGTAAAGGATCGATTATTCATTTTATTGCTCTACCCTTCCACAGTATGCGCCTAGAGTGTTACCAATCGAAGGTTTTCGGGATGTGCAAATACCAAGGGCAGTACGAATACGAATATGTTGTCGTTGAAAGTTAGATTCTGCTTCATATGGGTCATTTCTGGCGCCTGGAATATCTCTGGGTTCAACACCTGCACCAAGGCTCACTACGGGAGCAGGCTTAGTGGCACCTCCATCACCGTCATCATAATAATCATCGCCCCCTCCTGCATTTGCAGAAACATACAAAAAAAAGGCAGACCGGCTAGATGGACTTTCTTCATATTCTTTCTTTCCAGGGCCGTCTCTATGATTTAGCATTTTTAAAAATACATAGGCCCGTGTACTCTTCTGGCCTACAATCGAAGTATTGATTGCCATATTTACCTTAATCAAATGCCAGGTAAACAGCATTACAAAAGGAAGCACTACGATAAATTCCATGAGCGCTTGCCCGGAGTGATTTTCGATTATTTTTCGTTTAGCAGCCATTATCAAACAAGAACTCCTTTCTTTCTACTCCTTGTCTCCATCCACCCACACCATACGTATCGTACAATTTTTTTAAAAACTTACGACATTCTTTCATAGTTTTCTCACGGCCAAGGAAAGCGTCGCTGGCGAGAGCGATTTTACCGTCCCAAGGTAAGGAGGTCTGCTCCCCCCTTGGCCCTATCGTAATAGATTTACCCTCCCCCGCTGTCAGGAAGCGAGCAAACGGCAATAGGAAGAGGCGAAATTCAAAGTTATACTGTACGCCCTCTGCCCAAGCAAAAATACGGGTGGTGCGTCTTTTGTCCTTTGTGTAGGGATGAATTCCGATAAAAGCCCCCGGTATGGGTTCATCCCCTTCAGCGATATCTCTTTTGTCATCATCTCTGGGAGAAACAACGGGCGCCAATAGATCCTTTATTCCATCGGGCCTTTTTATTAAAGCACGCAGGGTTTCTACAGCATGTTCTCTTTGCTCACTTTGCTCTTCCGTTGCGGAAAGGTAAGCTCTTGCAGCCATATAGGTGCTGTAATGAACATAGTGACCCCATGCAAGTCCCCAAGCCAGCTGTATAAAAACAAAGAGCAGAGTTAAAATAACCATTATAACGAGCATAAACTCTATTAGGGTTTGCCCCTGCTCCCAATTATTTTTTTTTTGCTGTCCTATCATCTTATTTTTTACTTGTCCGAAGGTTTGTATAGATGGAAATTTCTGGAGTCGGCAGTTCCCGTTGTTTGCAATATATTCTTTCTGGGTCCACCTAGATCCACTTCGTCCCAACCCAAAGCATCCCTGTGCCCATATTTATAATTAAATTTTAAATAATATACCGCTGGGCTCGTTAGTTCATTAAAGAAGTATTCCCGATCCCGAAACAATTGGAAAAGAGCAAGAATAGCTATAACAATTACCCCAGAAACTAATATGTACTCGACTATGGTTTGTCCAGACTCACCCTTCATTTAAAACAAGCCTCCATTCTGGTCCAACCAAATTATGGCGACAGTAGCAAGGGTAATGGAAACACCAAAACTAAACTTATGATTCTTATTCACATCCAGTGTTGCGGGAGGAAAACCATGCACAATTTTTGATAGAACAAAGTGGAAGCTACTTCGCATAAGAGGCAGGAGCCTCCCTGAAAAAAGAGTAATGAAAAATGCATAAACTCCCCCGATAGCAATGGATGCTAGAGCTACTTGGAGTGTAAAAGCAACGCCTCCCCAGGCACCAATGCTCATGAGAAGCTTCACATCTCCTGCTCCCATAATATTTAAAATATATAGAGGCAAGAATAAAGAAAGGCCCAACAATAAACCTAAAAAAGAGTGCCCCAAGCCATCCCAACCTTGCCACCAAAAATGGAAGCCTAGAGCAAGCAGCATTGTTGGAAAGGTCCACCAGTTGGGGATTTTTTTTGTAAAAAGATCGTAGACGCCCCCTAGGAGAGCTACCCCAAAAATGATTGTGCTTAGTTGTTCCAATTTCCCCCTGCTCCTGCGTATGGATCTTTTGATTGAGTTCCCTGGCCAGCAGAGCCGGTGCCGCTTTTCAAATTTTGTTCTAAATGAGTTCCTAAACGAAGCATTGTTTTATTAATTATGCCGCTAAAACCAATGTCTTCATTAAAAAATAATGTGGTGGTGAAACCAAGGAGTAGGAAAAGCAGGAGTAAATACTCTATAAGGGCTTGCCCTGAGTTCTTCTTTTTCTGTTTTCCTGCTTCTTCCATGATGCAGCCTCCATGTTTCTTTCCTAGAGTGGAATAGGTTTTGTGTTTTTGCTATTCAGCAAAAACATCGTCTCTTCTCTCATTTAATCCTTCAAATAGCTTTTCCATAAAGGTTTTAAGCTTATTTTTAAATTGCATAATGAGAGTTACCACCACGGCTAGTATAAGGATATACTCGGTGGTCGTTTGCCCCGATTCCTCAAAGATAAACTTTCTTATTCTCAAACCCATTGATATAGCCTATAACTTTTTCCTCTTCTCCCTACCTTTTCGGCATATACGGAAAAAGCTTGAGAAGAATTTCTCTCCCTCTTATTATTTTAACAGAAAACAGCGTTTCGCGTCAACCGCAGATCGAGTAAAAAATCAAATAAATTCAATTGTTTACAAGTTTTCTTCTCAGCCATGCTAAATCTCCCGAAATAACAAAAAAACCCTTTTTCGTGGCTAATTCCTACCTGCTTTCCTGTGCCCCCCCCCTAGTTCTCCTCCTTTGGAAAAGCCTCATACTTGGTGAGCTTATTCCTGCAGCGGCGTTTATAGTTGTCTCCCTCTGGTGCCACCTTTAAGCATAATTCAAATTTCTGGCGTGCCTCATCCAGAGAACTAATACTCTCTGCTAGCACAGCTTGTGCATAGATCTGCTTTGCCCTAAGGTGGAGGGCCGATCGTATAGAGCCCAAGCCGCTTAAAGCACGTTGATTGCTGGACTCCAGTTTAAGCACTTTCCGGTACAGTTCACCACTTTTTACCATGCTCTCAGATCTAACTTTTAGTTTATCCGCTTCCTCCAATAGGGGATTTATCAAGGCATCGAGCTTGTCTCTAGCTTCTTTCTTTTTCTCCGTCACACGCTCCATATATCGATTTTCCGAGTATTGGAATCTGGATAATGTGTTTGCAAAAGCCATGGCTTTAATAAATTCTTCTTTTTGAACAAGCTCTTCTAATACCTTGAATTCGCCTTCCGCTTCTTCCTCCAGTTTCTTTCTCTGTATCTCTAAAATTTTTGCTTTCCGTTCTTCCAATATCTTTTCTTGTATTTTTTCCTGCCACACTTGGACGGTTTGATTGTTAGGGTCTTTTACAAAGACTGCTTCTATACCTCTTTCCAATTCTGATCGAAGACTGGGGTCTTTCAAGGCTCTTTGAAATAATTTCTCCAATTTTTTCACCGTTTTTTCCACTTCTTTTTGAATCCTAATTTTAATTCTCTCTCTTCGACGCTGGTCTAATTCTTCCTCTCGTCGCTCAATTCCAAGTCTGGCCTCCTCCTGATAAATTCTAGCGTCTTTAAAGGTGCTAATCAGGCGAAAAATCTTAGATAAATTATCCTGCATTTTTTCATAATTACTTTTTTCACGCGCTAAGATAATTCTCTTATAGGCATTGAGTACTATTTTTTTATTTTCTTTGTTAAGCGTTTCGTATGTTCGAATAATTTTCCCTGATTTATCTTTGTATACTTTCACTGTCTTTTTTTGTTTCTCGTTTACCTCCTCATCATTATTGAATAGAAAGATACTCAATAAAGCGGCAATAAAAATAATTAGCAAGCGTTTATTTTTAGGAAGTCCCTTGAACTGTTGCCAACGTCTTTTTAAAAGGCTTTTCTCTTGTATTCCTGCCGGGAGATTTCCTTCTTGGCTTACACCGGGAACAACTGGTCTATCCCAAGCTTGAAGGTCGCCCCTTTGTTGTGAAATCAATTCGGAAGGAGATTGAGGTCTCGAAACAGCAGCTTCTTCTGGAACAGGTGAAAACCCGCCTTCTTTTTCAAAAAATTCCTTGCTTTCTCCTGTGAATTCTATTTTTATATCTCCAACTTGAATAATGTCTCCAGTTACAAGCTCTTTTTTTGTTATAGGATTATCATTCACAAATGTTTTATTAGCACTGTCCAAGTCTTTTATATAGAAATGGATTCCTTCACGCCAAACCTCAAAATGTTTGCGAGATGCTTTTTTCTCATTGATGATGATGTTGCATGTGCTGGCTCGCCCAATTAAGATTTTCTCCTCATTTACTTCGTATCTTTCCCTATTGGCAACGCCTGCCTCGAAACGCAAGCATCCCACAATAGGAACGGCCATGACTTTTGTTTCTGAGTCTTCTTCATTAGACTCAGATTCGGCGGGAGATTCTGGAGAATCTTCCATGTTCTTTTCGTCGATAATATTTATCCGTAAAGAATAGGCACCAACAACGATTTCTTCTCCTCCATGCAATATGGCGTTTTCCACTTCAGTGCCATTTACAGCAAGGGAACCCGAGGTGCTCTCCTTTTCTATTTTCCATCCTTCTTCCAATAATCGCAGGGTGGCATGGAGGCGGCTGATAGATACATCGGGTAGACGAATAATGCAACCAGGAGCACGTCCTATACTGATCTCTCTAGCTCCTTCTTCTTCTATCTCAGAGACTTGAGCGCCATCCATGAATATGGATATGGTAAGCATCCTATGGGCTCTCCTGATTTTCTTGTTTGTCTATTATTCTTAATGCTTCCTTTGAATCTATGTATAGTTTATTCTCAGGATCTTTTTTTAATAAACCCATCACACGCATGTAATGCATCTTTGCTTCATTGGTGCGCAAAGAGCGTCGCGCCCGGATCGCAGCTTGATAGGAGATTTCTATTTCTTTCTCTAAACGAACGTTGGCTAAGGAAAGGTAGGTTTGGGCTATTCTATGATTTTGATCTATGGTAACTGCTGTTTTGAAAGCAGAAATAGCGCGACGGAAGTTCCTGTTCTCTAGCTCTCTCCTGCCTTGACGATAAAATTTTTCAGCTGATTTATATGTGGGGCTGTTCGTATCCGAAACACCGAGAACATCTTTTATGGCCTCCAGCCCTTCTTGCTTAGAAATTTTCTTTTTTGGTTTCTCCTCATCCACAAAGCTTACTTTTCCTCTCTCTCGCAATGTTAATATCTTTTCTCCAGAAGAAAAAGCAATAACAAGGAGAATGATTACGCCCAAGAAAACAACATTTTTCTTTTTCTTTAGTTCTTTTTCTTCCGTCTCTTCTGCTCTCGTGGAGGAAGAGACCTTGGATGGAGAAACAATGCCAGCCACCTGAGATTGACTGCCGGGAGCAATAACTTCCATGGTAGTCCCTCCTATGGTCATAATATCTCCTGGTTCGAGTTTAGCAGATTCCACCAATCTTTGATTTACCGAGAGGCCATTAATGCTATCCATATCTTTTGCGATATATGTGTTTTCCGCCCAAGATAGTTCCACGTGTTGTCGTGATATTTGAGTATCAATTAAAATGATGGAGCAAGAATCATCTCGACCAATTAGGATATTATCGCTTAATAGACAAAATCCCTCACCAAGATTCTCCCCTTGCACAATCTTTAAGCGCAGGCGCTCTCCAAATTGAAATCTGCTGGGCATTTTTCCTTTGAAGTGCAATATGGAAGGACTACGAGCCATACTCGCCTTCTCCACCAGCCGGGTTAGCAATAAACAAGTAAGCTTCTATTTTTTCTGGAAGAGAATGAATGGCTAAACATTGTACTCGATGCAGTCCAGAACCAAATTCATAATCCTCCTGAACGTCATCCATACTGCCAGCGGCACCTTTTTCCATCATATCCACAAATAGAGACATAAGCGCATCATCGCTGATTAAATTTTGAACCGGCAGGGGATTATCTGGATCCCCATGAATGCCAGAAATATCTTCAAAACTATGACTGACAGCAATTACCTCAGAATTGGAATTTAGTAAAAGCATAGATTGCAGAGAATTGGTAACTAAAAATTGCAAGGGAGCCATAAAACTCTCCACAATTTGCTGTTCATTATCCGTTGTTGCAACTTCTTCTGGAGAATCTTGGGGGCGCAGATCGGGGATACGGCTAAGAACGCCATTGATAGACTCAATTAAACTATCCAGTACTTCAAATTTATACCGTCTGGGAACGACGGCTTCGTTGCCTTTAAGAACCTCATCAATATCGTCACCTAGCCTGCCGATCATGTTGGTGGTAAGCATACTCATGATATAAATAAAAACCACACCCAGAAGAAGTGAGATCATAAAAGTCTCTAGATAGATGACGCTGATAGTACCAACATCTAGAGCGATTCTATTCAGTGAAAAATCCAAAACAGCTAATGCTTTGGGCACATTTATATCTCGCTTGAGAGAACGCACCATTATAGGCACGGTAACAAGAACCCTTTCTCCATCTTCCGAACGAACCCTATTAAGACTCCAATACTTCTGGTCTCCTGTTTTCATACGCTTTAACATTTTCACCACAAATGCTTGGGTTACTTCTTCATTTAATTTAAGGGCAGGAGCTTGGATTCGTCCATTAAGATCCGTGATGAAAGCATCCCTTACGGCACGGTCTTTATAGGCAAAATCCACGTCTAAACGTTCTCGTTTTCCTTTCGCAATATGTATTTGATTACTCTCGGCCATTTGTCGAGCTATGTAAAATGCTCGTCTCTCCGCTTCGCGAGTTACGGATTCTTTAGCTGATTCTAGAAGAGGGTAAACGGACATTCCCAAGTGCAGGATAGTGTAGGTAAGAAATAAGCCAGAAAAAATAAAAACCCAGGTATGGCGACTATGGAGATCGTAGAAAACAGGCAGCACCAATTCATTGAAACGATAAAATAATTTTTTTACAAAACTCTTTTCTGTCTGGGATTTTAGTACATTGGGAGTCTCTTCAGAAAAATCACCCCCTACATTTTGATTATTACTAGAAGAACTATGGGAAGAGGCGCCGGCAGCAACTACCCCAATGATTTCTAAAACAAAAGGGCCTATGGAAATGCGCTCATTCGATTCTAGTTCTTTTTTCTTTATCAAGAGACCATTAATAAAAGTGCCGTTGCGAGCACCAGCGTCCACTAACTCTGCTCGACCATTGCTTATGTTGATGATACAGTGCTTTTTGGAGACTTGTCGATGATCCAGTATGATGTCGGAGCTATTGTCTCTACCAATGGAGTTCGCCCCTTCTTTTAGAAAATAAACTGCACCAAGATTTGGACCAGAAATAACAGCTAGACGTGCACCCATTTTGTTCTCCTATGAGGGGTCTACTATTTCTAGTATATCCCCTTTTTTTAGCATCAATCGTTCAATGGAACCTTCGGGTAATTCTAATACTGCTTTTGCATTATATTGAATGCCAGTCATGCGCCAAGGCACTAGATTTTGGTAAAGGGCCACTACCTCAAATTTTTTGGAAAGGTAAAGAATATCGATAGTAAATCGCATGAAAAATGTATGCACACAATTACAAGGAGTAATCAACATGGCCTCTCCCGTGGGTAAGGAAGCTCTACCCAAAAGCCCCTTCATCCTAGATAGAATGGAATCTGCCACCCAACAATTACCCACAAGCTCTGTTCGATTTTTTTTCTCAATTATTTTTACTCTCCTCATATACCTTATCCAGCCTTATCTGCCCTATCCACCACCCCAGAACTGCAATAGGAATGGACCGAAAACCATAATAAGAATAGCAGGTACAATAAAAAATATCATGGGGAATAAGACTTTTTGAGATGCCTTACCTCCCGCTTTTTCCGCTCGAATAAAGCGCTCATGGCGAATTTGCTCACTCTGTTGTCGAAGAATTTTACCAATGCTAGCACCCATTTCATCGGCACTGATAAGAACTGCAATAAATGAATTCATCTGAGTCATGTTAATTCGCCAAGACATGCTTCTCATGGCCTCTGCACGGGAAGCACCCACTTGAATCTCCCTCAATAAAGCATCAAGCTCCTGTATTAAAGGACCCGGCTTGGATTTTTCCACAACTTTTGCAATAGCACCCATAAAATCGAGACCTGCCTCTGTGGATAGAGCTAACAAATCCACAACAAAAGGCATGGCAAGGAGTATGTCTTCTTGTCGTTTTTTAATCTCTGATTTTAACCAAATCTGATCCGGGTAAAAAAATCCTCCTATCATGGAAAGGGGAAAAATATACCAAGCAACGTCCACTTCCCAAGCAAATTTTACAAATAACAAAACAACGGGAAAGCCCAAAATTAGAAACAGCTTAAAACTGAATAACTCATCGGGTGTGAGTATATCAGTAAGACCTGCAGTGGCTAGCTTTCGCTTAAGTACTTTTCTGGTATTATCAATTTTCATACCTTGAACAACGGGTACAACATAACGAGCAAAAAAGGGTCGGGAAAAACGTAAAATAGGGTTTCCTGCATCGGGAGAGTCTTTGCGTTCCGTACCCAAGGCACGGCTCGCACTCCGGCGCTCCTCATCGGAAAATATAATCCGAGCCATGAAAAAAACAGCGGCACCTAGGGCAATGTATGCGAGAAGAAACATATAGTTTATTTTAAATTAATTGCTCTGATCCCTCAATCGACTATGTTCACTTGTGTGTATAAAAACAACAAAGCTCCACGGAACCGTGTTGATTGAGGGCAAAAAAGTCATATTTATGGGGAATTTTCCTCGATAGTGGGCCTCGTGCTAGAATAAAGGCTGTTATTATGATGACTTTTCTTTGTCGTAGAATACTTCAATTGATACCCGTATTGTGGGGAGTGGCCACTTTGGTATTCTTTTTGCTCCACCTTGTTCCAGGCGATCCCGTGGATATTATGCTGGGAGATAGCGCTTTACCCGCAAGCAAGGAAATCCTAAGAGAGCAACTCAACTTGAATAAGCCCCTTGGAGAACAATATATATTATATTGGAAGGGGTTGCTGAAAGGGGATTTAGGAAAATCTCTGCTTTCTCATCAACCCGTAAGTCAACTCCTCTGGGAGAGGATACCCGCCACGATGGAGTTAGCACTATGTAGCCTTTTCCTTGCTATTATCTTTTCCATTCCTCTAGGAGTACTCATGGCTGTTTTTAAGAATTCTATTTTTGATTCCGTCGCCACAGTATTCTCTCTACTCTTTGTTTCCATGCCTAACTTCTGGTTGGGCCCACTACTTGTGCTTTTCTTTTCTTTCCAACTGGGATGGTTTCCCATATCGGAACGAACGGGAATCTTAAGTTATGTTTTGCCTTCCATTACTTTGGGCCTATCCATGGCAGCTATTCTATCGAGAATGACAAGAGCCAGCTTCCTCGATGTACTCTCCCAAGAATATATCACCACGGCCCACGCCAAAGGACTTCATCCCATAAAGGTATATATGAAACACGGACTGAGAAATGGACTCATACCTGTTATCACCATACTTGGCTTGCAACTAGGTAGTCTCCTAGCCGGTACAATAATAACGGAAACTATTTTTGACTGGCCAGGGGTTGGTGAACTCCTCTACCGGGGAATACAATCCAGGGACTACCCCACAGTACAGGGTTGCGTCCTATTCATTGCTTTTTTATTTGTAATGGCAAACACATTGGCAGACATTGCCTATACAGTAGTAAACCCTAAAATTCGCCTGGAATGAAAGAGAAAAAAATGGCACGAACACATTGGTATAAAGAAAGAAATTTTTTAATTGGAGGGCCCATTGTGGCTACCCTCTTTATTTTAGCTTTTTTTGCCCCACTGCTCGCTTCCCCAGAATCTCTGCAAGTGTCCCTAGAGCATAATCTGGCTTCCCCATCCAAAGAGTTTCCCCTCGGTTGCGATATCAATGGACGAAATATTCTATCCATCCTCATATACGGCGCCAGACTCTCCCTAGAAATTGGAATCCTTTCCACAGCCCTATGTCTGCTCATCGGCTTAATTCTAGGCAGCCTCGCCGGGTATGCAGGAGGCTGGATCGATACAATCTTGATGCGAATTCTCGATATTGTGTTTGCCTTCCCAGGCATACTCCTAGCCATTGCCATTGCCACTGTTATGGGTGCCAGCAAAACCAATATTATTATCGCACTTGTAGCAACGGGCTGGGCAGGATATGCCCGGCTTGTTCGAGGAGAAATACGAGCCCTAAAGGAAACAGAGTTTGTGCAGTCTGCAAGAGCATTGGGTCTTCATCCCGTGCGCATCGTGTTTCGCCACCTATGGCCAAATATCGTATCCCCATTAGCCGTTGCTGCAACATTCGGTGTGGCAGGAACGATTTTAGCCGAAGCGAGCCTGTCCTTCCTAGGCGTGGGCGTTTCGTCAGACACACCCAGCTGGGGCATACTCATCAACCAAGGAAAAGATTTACTTATAGAAGCACCACATATTGCAACTTTTCCCGGACTCGCTATTATGATCACAATTCTAGGTTTTAACTTCCTCGGCGAAGGGCTAAGGGAAAAACTAGACCCTAAAGGTTAAGACCAAAGGGGGCAATAAAAGGGCAACACTAGTTTTTCATTGTTTTTTCAAGCAAAGTCTTTGTGCGGAATCCGAATTAAGAGTTCCACAAGCTTTAGTGACTTCAGGTTTTGGTTTATTTTGTAAGCAAACCTCGTGAAGGGAATAACTAAGAGCACCACAAGCTTTAGTAACTTCAGGTTTTGGTTTATTTTGTAAGCAAATATTTTGAAAGGAATAACTAAGAGTACCACAAGCTTTAGTAACTTCAGGTTTTGGTTTATTTTGTAAGCAAATCTTTTGAAAGGAATAACCAAGAGTACCACAAGCTTTAGTGACTTCAGGTTTTGGTTTATTTTGTAAGCAAATCTTTTGAAAGGAATAACCAAGAGTACCACAAGCTTTAGTGACTTCAGGTTTTGGTTTATTTTGTAAGCAAATATTTTGAAAGGAATAACTAAGAGTACCACAAGCTTTAGTGACTTCAGGTTTTGGTTTATTTTGTAAGCAAATATTTTGAAAGGAATAACCAAGAGTACCACAAGCTTTAGTGACTTCAGGTTTTGGTTTATTTTGTAAGCAAATCTTTTGAAAGGAATAACCAAGAGTACCACAAGCTTTAGTGACTTCAGGTTTTGGTTTATTTTGTAAGCAAATCTTTTGAAAGGAATAACCAAGAGCACCACAAGCGCTAATGACTTCAGGCTTCAGTTGTTTTTGTAAGCAAAGCTCTTCCAATGAATGAGTAAAAGTACCGCAAGCTTTAGTAACAGCAGGGTCTGACCTTATCGATAGGCAAAGCTTTCCTGTAGAACCCCAACCAAGAGCATTACAGGCTTTAGTAACTTCTGCCTGATATCGCTCATCTGCTGTGGGTTCGACTGGCTCTTGTTTCGTTTCCATCACGACATCCGGTTGAACCTGAGGTTGAATAACGGCTCTTATGTTTTTTGAAACATATTTGCCGTTAGATTCCTTTATGCAAATGCCTGTTAAAAATTTTATCTTATCATTAGAAAGCGCATTAAGGGTACTAATAATTTCGGTACAGTCAAGGTGAGCTTGAAAGTCATTATTAGCTTCAAAGATAAGGGAAGTCCAAATAATTCTATTAGGCACATCTTCGTCATCAGAGTATGGAATAACCGCTCGTACATTCGTCAAAATATAATTGTAATGTCTTGCTTCACATTCGTCCGTTAAAAATTTGATATTGTCATTGGAAAGGTTATCTAGAGCCACACGGGTGCGCTCACATCGATTATAACTAAAAGAGGTATCATTTTGGTCGTTTTCAAAGGAAACACCATTCAGGAGAATGTGTTCCATATTTTTTGCGCTATTATCATTTTTCTTTGTATTTGTGGCAACTTCTGCTTGAACTCGCTGCTCATCTGCTGTGGGCTCGACTGGCTCTTGTTTCGTTTCTACCACAACACTCACACCTGCCTGATCTTGCTTTTTTGGTGTAGGTAGTGCAGATGCCAAAACCATTTGCAGTATCTTCTCATCTGATACTTGTTCTGTTGGATTCTCTTGAGACGCACAATAAAGACTATTGCTTATGCTATTAATGCCTGATTTTCTCTGAGATGAAGAGCTTGCATTATCAGCAAGCGAAGTAAAGTTAACTGATACTGACGCCAATGATGCTTCATTTACAATACAACTTGCCTTATGAAGAGGTGTACCACCTTCTTTATAAGTAATATCGCAATCACTTAATTTTGAAATTCCTGGATTTGTCCTGCGATACTTTCTTGAATTATACGCAACTGCTCTTTTTACTCTCTCACCGTCAGCGACCGTATCACTATAGAGTCTAATAATGTAATCCGTGTCTTTCATTTTGATATCACAAAAATACGTGTTCTTTTCTGCCAGTACTGTGCTTGAACATAGGACTCCCAATCCTATAATTATAATATTTTTTATACTCATTTACTTCTCCCCTTACACCACAAAAACGTAGCGCAATGCACAGCATAGTGCAGATAACGAATAGCGTCAAGTTTTTTAAATTATTTATAATACTCATTTTAATCAGTCAGCGAATAGCTTAGATGACTGTTTTTATCGGAATATGTGAGTCACCCATATACTATTAAAATCTAATAATTTCAGTAGGTTCACACTCCATTAAACTTTGGAGAAGAGGTATGTGTATTTTTTAAATAATGCTTGAAAAATGATGCGCCGCCTTGTATAGTTGCCCTGTTGCTGCCAGTCTTTTAAGTAAAGCAACAAAAAAAGAGCAAAGGAGCTTACTACTATGAAGAAAATAATATACCTGTATTTCTGTTACGCAATTTTTCTGCCTCACATGGCATCTGCTACAGACCTGTACCTATTCTTTATTCACGGCGATGCTGAATATAAACATCGCAGTTGTGAGAATGGAGAAACCCGGTGTAAAAAAAAGAGGCGAATAGACGCTAGCAAAACTGTTTTCTATAAAGCAAAAAAACTTTCTGAATCTTGTGATAACTGTGATGTGGTTATCTTTTATATAAAGCCCGGCAAAAAGAAAGTAAAAGTCTCTCCCCTGAGGGAGTCCTACTCTTCAAATATTTTTGCAAATGCTCCAGCTCTTTCTAGAAAAGATGAGATAAAGCTTGATGTGAAAACTACCATCTTCTTTTCAGAGGATGGAGAAGATATAATAGGTCAAACTACAGAAAAAACTAATTTTAAGGAAGTTAGTCGCTCCGGTCGGCTTCTTCTCTATTCGGATGGTTCTCTTCTAAACGAAGAATCAATAGTTCTATCTGGAACAATTCCACCGTTCATTCCCATAATTAGTGGCTTAGCGTGGCTTATGAGACAACCTGAGAGTTTTTCTGAAGAGCTAAAATTTTTAGCTGAAAGTACATCTTCACGAGGAAAAAATTATAAAAAGCAATTTGCTTTTTACTTTGGTCATAAAATTCCAGATGAAAATAGCCCCGGATTTTTTAAAAGCAATGAAGATGTGGAATTTTCTATCGTTGCTTTTTTAGATCTTGCTAAAAAGGTTTCCAATACAATGAATCGAAGAAACAGACGCCCATTTGACGCTTTTTTCTTCCTTAATTGTGCTACTAGTGTAAACACAGTTTATGAGACATATAAAAAAAATGTTACAAACTTACTGGTGGCACATCCCGCACTGGTGCCGCTAATAAGTATAACTTCGTGGGATTTTCTTTCTTTAAGAGAGCACCTTTCTAGTAATAATAAAACTCACGAGAGTATCAAGGCTTTTTTAGAGAAATCTTTTTCTCCTGAAGAGGAGGGTGAAAGAGAAAGCCTTGTTCCTGTTTTACGATCAGATTATTTGCTTTCTCTTTATGATTTAAAACGGATCAAAAATAGTGTATCCATGGAAAAAGCGCTGAAGAAGGGAGCAAAAATATCAAAAGTCGTTAGCGAAGAAATAGGAGACAAAATAAAAAAATGGGCTGCTGGTGTTGCTGCGCTTGACGGTGAGTCTGTGAGTATCGAAAGTGCGATAGCGAGTTTAGCGGACACCTCTTGGAAGGACATTGATTGTCGTCACTATTCAAAAATGCGGCCTATTCTTGAGAAACTAAAGCCTGCTGTACTAGCTAAGTATAGCTTTAAATACGGTTCTGCTTTGAGGCGCGCCTTTAAATCAAAAGAAGAAAAGTCATCCATATCAGAAGAAGAAAAAGTAGCAAATTTTTCTGGATGGGCCTGTTTCTAAAAAAAACGACTCTATTCCTCAGTAATTACTTTAATACTCAAGCAAACACCTTCAAATTATTAACAACACTATAATATTGCATTGCAATATATCAAATAATGTCTTTCTAGAAAAGACTAAGTTCTTGAAATAATAGATTTTTCAGTCGGTAGGTAGTATTTTTCAAAAAAATGTCTTTTTTAGTAATATTTTCTATTGAAAAACTATTGCTTTGTGTTAGAAGTACTGAGTCAAAGGTTGAGGAGGTTTCTTCAACAGGGAAAAGGGTGCTCTCCAATAAGTAGTGCTTTAATTAAAACAACGAAGGGTGGATGGTCTATCCTTCAAAAATAAAAAGGAGTAAATAATGAGAAATATAATTATAACAACGCTAGTAATTTTACTAGGCATGCAAACACCTCTATCCGCATCTGCAGCTGTATCTACAAAAGCACCTGCAACTATGGAGGAGATACATACTGGGGCAGACCTAGCTAATCTGTTTGAACAGAGTGAGAAAGCCTTGGCTTTTGTCACTACTGCAACTGGAAAAAGTGGGGAAGAGGTTATTGCACTAGCAAACGCCATGACCCCTGAAGATGTTGAGGAGTTCAAAGACAGTGCTGCTCAAGAGCAAGAGGTGGCTATTTTCGGGTTAGCAATTGGTCTCGGATTGACTGTTGCTTATCTTGCTGTTATCGTCGCATTTATTTCGTGGGTTCTGTAGAAAAATATTCTATACAATAATGTTATAAAAAAGCACTTGAGAGAATTCATCTTTTGAGTGCTTTTTTATTTTTGAGCATTAAGATTCCTTATGGAAGCGCCACATATTGCAACTTTTCCCGGACTCGCTATTATGATCACAATTCTAGGTTTTAACTTCCTCGGCGAAGGGCTAAGGGAAAAACTAGACCCTAAAGGTTAAGACCAAAGGGGGCAATAAAAGGGCAACACTAGTTTTTCATTGTTTTTTCAAGCAAAGTCTTTGTGCGGAATCCGAATTAAGAGTTCCACAAGCTTTAGTGACTTCAGGTTTTGGTTTATTTTGTAAGCAAACCTCGTGAAGGGAATAACTAAGAGCACCACAAGCTTTAGTAACTTCAGGTTTTGGTTTATTTTGTAAGCAAATATTTTGAAAGGAATAACTAAGAGTACCACAAGCTTTAGTAACTTCAGGTTTTGGTTTATTTTGTAAGCAAATATTTTGAAAGGAATAACTAAGAGTACCACAAGCTTTAGTAACTTCAGGTTTTGGTTTATTTTGTAAGCAAATATTTTGAAAGGAATAACTAAGAGTACCACAAGCTTTAGTAACTTCAGGTTTTGGTTTATTTTGTAAGCAAATCTTTTGAAAGGAATAACCAAGAGTACCACAAGCTTTAGTGACTTCAGGTTTTGGTTTATTTTGTAAGCAAATCTTTTGAAAGGAATAACCAAGAGTACCACAAGCTTTAGTGACTTCAGGTTTTGGTTTATTTTGTAAGCAAATATTTTGAAAGGAATAACTAAGAGTACCACAAGCTTTAGTGACTTCAGGTTTTGGTTTATTTTGTAAGCAAATATTTTGAAAGGAATAACCAAGAGTACCACAAGCTTTAGTGACTTCAGGTTTTGGTTTATTTTGTAAGCAAATCTTTTGAAAGGAATAACCAAGAGCACCACAAGCGCTAATGACTTCAGGCTTCAGTTGTTTTTGTAAGCAAAGCTCTTCCAATGAATGAGTAAAAGTACCGCAAGCTTTAGTAACAGCAGGGTCTGACCTTATCGATAGGCAAAGCTTTCCTGTAGAACCCCAACCAAGAGCATTACAGGCTTTAGTAACTTCTGCCTGATATCGCTCATCTGCTGTGGGTTCGACTGGCTCTTGTTTCGTTTCCATCACGACATCCGGTTGAACCTGAGGTTGAATAACGGCTCTTATGTTTTTTGAAACATATTTGCCGTTAGATTCCTTTATGCAAATGCCTGTTAAAAATTTTATCTTATCATTAGAAAGCGCATTAAGGGTACTAATAATTTCGGTACAGTCAAGGTGAGCTTGAAAGTCATTATTAGCTTCAAAGATAAGGGAAGTCCAAATAATTCTATTAGGCACATCTTCGTCATCAGAGTATGGAATAACCGCTCGTACATTCGTCAAAATATAATTGTAATGTCTTGCTTCACATTCGTCCGTTAAAAATTTGATATTGTCATTGGAAAGGTTATCTAGAGCCACACGGGTGCGCTCACATCGATTATAACTAAAAGAGGTATCATTTTGGTCGTTTTCAAAGGAAACACCATTCAGGAGAATGTGTTCCATATTTTTTGCGCTATTATCATTTTTCTTTGTATTTGTGGCAACTTCTGCTTGAACTCGCTGCTCATCTGCTGTGGGATCGACTGGCTCTTGTTTCGTTTCTAGCACAACACTCACACCTGCCTGATCTTGCTTTTTTGGTGTAGGTAGTGCAGATGCCAAAACCATTTGCAGTATCTTCTCATCTGATACTTGTTCTGTTGGATTCTCTTGAGACGCACAATAAAGACTATTGCTTATGCTATTAATGCCTGATTTTCTCTGAGATGAAGAGCTTGCATTATCAGCAAGCGAAGTAAAGTTAACTGATACTGACGCCAATGATGCTTCATTTACAATACAACTTGCCTTATGAAGAGGTGTACCACCTTCTTTATAAGTAATATCGCAATCACTTAATTTTGAAATTCCTGGATTTGTCCTGCGATACTTTCTTGAATTATACGCAACTGCTCTTTTTACTCTCTCACCGTCAGCGACCGTATCACTATAGAGTCTAATAATGTAATCCGTGTCTTTCATTTTGATATCACAAAAATACGTGTTCTTTTCTGCCAGTACTGTGCTTGAACATAGGACTCCCAATCCTATAATTATAATATTTTTTATACTCATTTACTTCTCCCCTTACACCACAAAAACGTAGCGCAATGCACAGCATAGTGCAGATAACGAATAGCGTCAAGTTTTTTAAATTATTTATAATACTCATTTTAATCAGTCAGCGAATAGCTTAGATGACTGTTTTTATCGGAATATGTGAGTCACCCATATACTATTAAAATCTAATAATTTCAGTAGGTTCACACTCCATTAAACTTTGGAGAAGAGGTATGTGTATTTTTTAAATAATGCTTGAAAAATGATGCGCCGCCTTGTATAGTTGCCCTGTTGCTGCCAGTCTTTTAAGTAAAGCAACAAAAAAAGAGCAAAGGAGCTTACTACTATGAAGAAAATAATATACCTGTATTTCTGTTACGCAATTTTTCTGCCTCACATGGCATCTGCTACAGACCTGTACCTATTCTTTATTCACGGCGATGCTGAATATAAACATCGCAGTTGTGAGAATGGAGAAACCCGGTGTAAAAAAAAGAGGCGAATAGACGCTAGCAAAACTGTTTTCTATAAAGCAAAAAAACTTTCTGAATCTTGTGATAACTGTGATGTGGTTATCTTTTATATAAAGCCCGGCAAAAAGAAAGTAAAAGTCTCTCCCCTGAGGGAGTCCTACTCTTCAAATATTTTTGCAAATGCTCCAGCTCTTTCTAGAAAAGATGAGATAAAGCTTGATGTGAAAACTACCATCTTCTTTTCAGAGGATGGAGAAGATATAATAGGTCAAACTACAGAAAAAACTAATTTTAAGGAAGTTAGTCGCTCCGGTCGGCTTCTTCTCTATTCGGATGGTTCTCTTCTAAACGAAGAATCAATAGTTCTATCTGGAACAATTCCACCGTTCATTCCCATAATTAGTGGCTTAGCGTGGCTTATGAGACAACCTGAGAGTTTTTCTGAAGAGCTAAAATTTTTAGCTGAAAGTACATCTTCACGAGGAAAAAATTATAAAAAGCAATTTGCTTTTTACTTTGGTCATAAAATTCCAGATGAAAATAGCCCCGGATTTTTTAAAAGCAATGAAGATGTGGAATTTTCTATCGTTGCTTTTTTAGATCTTGCTAAAAAGGTTTCCAATACAATGAATCGAAGAAACAGACGCCCATTTGACGCTTTTTTCTTCCTTAATTGTGCTACTAGTGTAAACACAGTTTATGAGACATATAAAAAAAATGTTACAAACTTACTGGTGGCACATCCCGCACTGGTGCCGCTAATAAGTATAACTTCGTGGGATTTTCTTTCTTTAAGAGAGCACCTTTCTAGTAATAATAAAACTCACGAGAGTATCAAGGCTTTTTTAGAGAAATCTTTTTCTCCTGAAGAGGAGGGTGAAAGAGAAAGCCTTGTTCCTGTTTTACGATCAGATTATTTGCTTTCTCTTTATGATTTAAAACGGATCAAAAATAGTGTATCCATGGAAAAAGCGCTGAAGAAGGGAGCAAAAATATCAAAAGTCGTTAGCGAAGAAATAGGAGACAAAATAAAAAAATGGGCTGCTGGTGTTGCTGCGCTTGACGGTGAGTCTGTGAGTATCGAAAGTGCGATAGCGAGTTTAGCGGACACCTCTTGGAAGGACATTGATTGTCGTCACTATTCAAAAATGCGGCCTATTCTTGAGAAACTAAAGCCTGCTGTACTAGCTAAGTATAGCTTTAAATACGGTTCTGCTTTGAGGCGCGCCTTTAAATCAAAAGAAGAAAAGTCATCCATATCAGAAGAAGAAAAAGTAGCAAATTTTTCTGGATGGGCCTGTTTCTAAAAAAAACGACTCTATTCCTCAGTAATTACTTTAATACTCAAGCAAACACCTTCAAATTATTAACAACACTATAATATTGCATTGCAATATATCAAATAATGTCTTTCTAGAAAAGACTAAGTTCTTGAAATAATAGATTTTTCAGTCGGTAGGTAGTATTTTTCAAAAAAATGTCTTTTTTAGTAATATTTTCTATTGAAAAACTATTGCTTTGTGTTAGAAGTACTGAGTCAAAGGTTGAGGAGGTTTCTTCAACAGGGAAAAGGGTGCTCTCCAATAAGTAGTGCTTTAATTAAAACAACGAAGGGTGGATGGTCTATCCTTCAAAAATAAAAAGGAGTAAATAATGAGAAATATAATTATAACAACGCTAGTAATTTTACTAGGCATGCAAACACCTCTATCCGCATCTGCAGCTGTATCTACAAAAGCACCTGCAACTATGGAGGAGATACATACTGGGGCAGACCTAGCTAATCTGTTTGAACAGAGTGAGAAAGCCTTGGCTTTTGTCACTACTGCAACTGGAAAAAGTGGGGAAGAGGTTATTGCACTAGCAAACGCCATGACCCCTGAAGATGTTGAGGAGTTCAAAGACAGTGCTGCTCAAGAGCAAGAGGTGGCTATTTTCGGGTTAGCAATTGGTCTCGGATTGACTGTTGCTTGTCTTGCTGTTATCGTCGCATTTATTTCGTGGGTTCTGTAGAAAAATATTCTATACAATAATGTTATAAAAAAGCACTTGAGAGAATTCATCTTTTGAGTGCTTTTTTATTTTTGAGCATTAAGATTCCTTATGGAAGCGCCACATATTGCAACTTTTCCCGGACTCGCTATTATGATCACAATTCTAGGTTTTAACTTCCTCGGCGAAGGGCTAAGGGAAAAACTAGACCCTAAAGGTTAAGACCAAAGGGGGCAATAAAAGGGCAACACTAGTTTTTCATTGTTTTTTCAAGCAAAGTCTTTGTGCGGAATCCGAATTAAGAGTTCCACAAGCTTTAGTGACTTCAGGTTTTGGTTTATTTTGTAAGCAAACCTCGTGAAGGGAATAACTAAGAGCACCACAAGCTTTAGTAACTTCAGGTTTTGGTTTATTTTGTAAGCAAATATTTTGAAAGGAATAACTAAGAGTACCACAAGCTTTAGTAACTTCAGGTTTTGGTTTATTTTGTAAGCAAATATTTTGAAAGGAATAACTAAGAGTACCACAAGCTTTAGTAACTTCAGGTTTTGGTTTATTTTGTAAGCAAATATTTTGAAAGGAATAACTAAGAGTACCACAAGCTTTAGTAACTTCAGGTTTTGGTTTATTTTGTAAGCAAATCTTTTGAAAGGAATAACCAAGAGTACCACAAGCTTTAGTGACTTCAGGTTTTGGTTTATTTTGTAAGCAAATCTTTTGAAAGGAATAACCAAGAGTACCACAAGCTTTAGTGACTTCAGGTTTTGGTTTATTTTGTAAGCAAATATTTTGAAAGGAATAACTAAGAGTACCACAAGCTTTAGTGACTTCAGGTTTTGGTTTATTTTGTAAGCAAATATTTTGAAAGGAATAACCAAGAGTACCACAAGCTTTAGTGACTTCAGGTTTTGGTTTATTTTGTAAGCAAATCTTTTGAAAGGAATAACCAAGAGCACCACAAGCGCTAATGACTTCAGGCTTCAGTTGTTTTTGTAAGCAAAGCTCTTCCAATGAATGAGTAAAAGTACCGCAAGCTTTAGTAACAGCAGGGTCTGACCTTATCGATAGGCAAAGCTTTCCTGTAGAACCCCAACCAAGAGCATTACAGGCTTTAGTAACTTCTGCCTGATATCGCTCATCTGCTGTGGGTTCGACTGGCTCTTGTTTCGTTTCCATCACGACATCCGGTTGAACCTGAGGTTGAATAACGGCTCTTATGTTTTTTGAAACATATTTGCCGTTAGATTCCTTTATGCAAATGCCTGTTAAAAATTTTATCTTATCATTAGAAAGCGCATTAAGGGTACTAATAATTTCGGTACAGTCAAGGTGAGCTTGAAAGTCATTATTAGCTTCAAAGATAAGGGAAGTCCAAATAATTCTATTAGGCACATCTTCGTCATCAGAGTATGGAATAACCGCTCGTACATTCGTCAAAATATAATTGTAATGTCTTGCTTCACATTCGTCCGTTAAAAATTTGATATTGTCATTGGAAAGGTTATCTAGAGCCACACGGGTGCGCTCACATCGATTATAACTAAAAGAGGTATCATTTTGGTCGTTTTCAAAGGAAACACCATTCAGGAGAATGTGTTCCATATTTTTTGCGCTATTATCATTTTTCTTTGTATTTGTGGCAACTTCTGCTTGAACTCGCTGCTCATCTGTTGCATTGATGATGTTAAAGCTTAATTTTGTCAATAGACAAGCTTCTTGTAAATTAGGCTTACTATCATAGCGCTTACAAAATTTGATGCTTTCTATCTTAGCTGCCTCCGTCTGCACCAGATGATCGAGCATTTGCAATATTTTTTTATTCGATATTTTTTTTCTTGGATTTCTGTAATATGCACAACGATATGATTCGTCAATATCTGATGGATTCTGAGATAAAGTATTTACATTATCGGGAAACACATTAAAATCGACTATTAATGATACCTTATTCACAGTACAGCCTATTTCAACAAGATTCGGGTCATTATTTCTATGGGTAACATGGCAATTATCAGATTTTAAAATTTTTGAATCTCTCCTGCCAAATCCATATTGCCAAATGTTATACGCGACTACTTTTTTTACTTCCTCACGGCCAGCAACATTATGCCCATAGAGCCTAATAGCGTGACTGTTATCTGTTTTGATATCACAAAAATATGTTTTATTTTTCGCTAATGCTACATTTGAACATAAGGCTGCTAAACCAAATCCTATAATTATATTTTTTATGCTCATCTATTCCTTCCTTACAAAGTCACATATTGGAATTATATTATAAATGAAATAATGCGGCATGTCAACATTTTTCTTGAGTTTTAATCAATACAATACATACGATATAGAGCCAAATTAAGTCTATGAGAGCCTCTCATGCTCTCTAGGGCCCGCTTGATGCAAAAAATCTATGCTATATAATATGCTTGATATTGTTGTGCGGAGTTATTGATTCTGTTATCTAGAGGGTTAGAGCAGAAATGTTTTTAGAGACAACTCCAGCCAGAAAAATCTACTGTCTTTCCATCCCTTGGTTTGAAGGATAGCTTCCAAGTAGCTGGAGCTTTAAAATAATGTTTATATCGTAAAGAGGGCGCGAGCTTCTCAAGAATAGGATGAATTTCCGGGTAAAGAGCACAATCAACGTTTTTCCAAGATTCATCTCTTAAATGCTTTAGCTCAACTCCACCACTAGATTTATCATTAGCAATACCAGAAGCCCACTTTTTTATATCTTCTCCTATTTTTTTGCCAATTCGCTTTGATATTTTTGCACCCTCTTCTAAAGCTTTTTCTAGTGATCTTTCGTTTTTGATCTGATCTAGATCATAAAGGGAAACAGCATAACTTGTGTGCAAGATGTAAGAAAGGCTTTCTTTTTTGTGCTGATCTTCCGGAGAAAAAGAATTATTGAAGAAAGTCTTAATGCTTTCGTGAGTTTCATTATTGCTAGAAAGATGTTCTCCTAAAGAAAGAAGATCCCATGAGGCCATAGTTCCCAATGCCACAAATGGTGGGTGAGCTAGCAATAAACTTGTAATATCTTTTTTATAAATTTCATAAACTGTGCTCATACCAGTAGCACAATTAAGAAGAAAAAGAGCATCAAACAGGCGATTTTTCCCATTACTGACTTTAGAAAATTCTTTTGCAAAAGTTAAAAAAGCATTCATAGAGAACTCAGCAACTTCATTACTATGAAAAAATCCAGTATGAGTATCATCTGGAATTTTATGACCAAAGTAAAAAGCGAACTGCTTATTATAATTCCTACCTTGGGAAAATGCATTTTTATCTAAAATTTTCAACTCACGAGAAAATTCCTCAGGACCTCTTGTTATCCATGCTAAGTTGCCAATTACAGGTACAAACCTCGGGATCTTTTTAGATATAACTATCGGTGTTTTTTCTAAAAGAGCTCCATTTGAATAGAAAAGCATTTGGCCGGAATGGATGGCTTCCTCAGAACCAAATCGAGTTGTATTTTGAGCCATTATATGCTTTTTATCTTTTGAAACGAAGATAGTAGTTTGGACCAAACTAAGCGTACCACCTGTTTTTTTAGAAGAAAATGAAAAAGAGCCTGTCTCTTCAGAAGAGATTTTTACTTTCTCACTATAGGGTTTTACATAAAAAATAGCCACATCACAGTCACTACAGGATTCAGAAAGTTCTTTTGCTTTATTGAATATAGTGTTGCTAGAGTCTAGCAATGGGTTCTTTTCTTTACAATGGGTTGCCCCATTCTCACAGCCGCGATAGTGATATTTAGCATCACCATGAATAAAGAATAGATATAGGTCTGTAGCAGATGCTACTTGAGATAGAAAAATAGCGTAACCAAAATACAGATATATTAATTTTTTCATAATCTTGACCTCTTTAGTTCCTCTCTTCTCTCACAGGCAATATACATTGCATTGCGTTATTTTTCAAGCTTTATTTAAAAAAAATCATCCGAATTGACTCACAAAAAACGTCAGCAAAATGGCTTTGAGAACAGTAAGTTAGGGGGGGTTGATTCTGGGGTTGTTGTATAATTGCCTGAAAACTTATTATATTGCACTTGAGGGAAGCTGAAATCTTTCAATTCAAAAATATGGGTAGTACAGGGTATTTATGCAACAGTGTCCGTGATCCCTCGCATAAACTCTGCCACTATAACTAAGTAGCATCAAGCGTATATGCACAGAGTTAATTCTTAAGTTGTTAATAATAAAGAAGATTCCTCGCCATGGTGCTATGACCACAAAATACCGTTGGATTTCACCATGCTGCATTCCGCATATTCGCAAATCGGGCTAGTTTTGATGGAAGGTTCGCTATCTTGCACGCCTTTTTCATTTTGCCCGGAAGAAGTTGCTGCAACTTCTGCTGCTCCTTCAACTCTTGATGGACCAGCTTAATATCGATTTCAGCAAAACGTTCTGCCAAATCCTTTTTTCCATTCAAAATAATTTCCATGTATTGAGGATTCTCCAAGTTTTTAACTAAGGGGGTGCCAACAAGCATCGCCTTTAAGGTTTTGCTCAAAGATTTGTTCCCTCCCTTTTTTCTATAACCTCTTTTTAAGTGTCTAAAAAATCTCTCCAAAACATTATTTGTTCGTTGAGGCCATATCTTAACCATGCCTGTTGGAGTACGAACAGTGATGGGATCAGCGAATAGTTTCTCCCAATATTTATCAATCTGCTTAATCATCTTTTTATATGCAGTATCAGTTGAAGCAAGTTCCTTTATTTTTTTGGAATTACGAAACTTGGTAACTTCTTCTTTGATGGTTTTCATGTCAGCATTTTTGTTTCCGTCATCATTCAGTCCTTTTTGGCCATCCGGTAATGCTATTCTCATTGCCTCTCTTAACTGATCAAAAGTAAGCGGTCGGTGAACGGCAGGCTTTGAGATAAGGCAATTCTGTGCTATAGTATTTGCCCCATTCTATAGGTCAGTCAGTTTCATTTGGCAGAGATTTTTCAGCAGTCCACATTGGCTGCTGCATAGTCGGCTGGACTTATTCTTGTTGGCAGGAGCTTTTCAAAGTCTTCTACCGTATTCCCTTTGGGTATTTCTTGTAAGATGTATCGAAAATAAGCAAACGGCTCATGTCCATTAGCCGTAGCCGTTGCCATAATACTGTAAATTATTGCTGATGCGTTGGCTCCCTTAACAGATTGTGAAAATAACCAATTTTTTCTACCAATAGCAAACGGGCGTATCTTATTCTCAACGAATTGGTTGCTGATATTTAAATTCCCATCCCTTATATACACTTTTAGATATTTCCATTCATTTAAAGCATAACTAATAGCTTTGCCGAGTGGGCTTTCAGGAGCAACGGTTATTCGAGTTTTCTCTAACCATTCATGGAAGCTGTCTAGTATCATCTTAGATTTTTCTTGCCTTATTTTATATTTTTCCTCTGCACCTAGCTTAGACTCCCTCATATATTTTTCTAATTTATACAGCTTTTCAATATAGCTTAGAGCTTTTCCTGTTTTACCCTGCTTTTTAGTGATTTTATGTGCTTCAAAGAACTTCCTTCTTGCATGATCCCAGCACCCCAAGCGAATTATTTCCGGATTCTCTCGGCATAATGCATTGTAACCACGATAGGCATCTGTCTGCAGGTATCCTTTAAAACCAGGCAATAGTTTCTTTGGAACATCTCCACTTCTCGTAGGGTCATATTCATAGAGGATAATTGGTTTAACACCATCTCTTCCTCTTACCCACATGTAGGATTTTGACTCTGCTTTTTTTCCTGGCTCTGATAAAACCTGCAATGGAGTCTCATCCATTTGCACATACTTGCTAGATAATAACTCATCTTGCAATAGATTAAATAAAGGCATCATTAAATCGGCACTTTTTATCATCCAATCACTCATCATACCTCTAGATATATCTACTCCAGCGTTCACAAACATGCCTTCCATACGATACAGGGGAATATGATTGCAATATTTATTTACTATTATTTGCGCAAGAAGCCCTGGACCTGCAATCGACTTAGGAATTGGCATAGGATTAGACGCTATCTTTGATTTTCCACATTTTTTGCACTTATATTGTTTTCTTATAATTTTGATCGCCTTTATAATTTGTGGCAAAGCATCCATATATTCTGATACTTTATCTCCATTTTCTTTCATAATAACACGGCAATCTGAGCAGACTCTTTCCTTCTCTGAAAGTGCAATCTTCTTAGGCTCTCGAGGAATATTTGCTGGTATGGGCTTGCGCTTGGGTTTAGATTTGGAGCTGTTCTGCCCAACTAGATCCTCTCTTCTTTTTTCTACTGCTTGTTCATCAGAATCGCAACTTTCCTCTGGCTTTTCCTCATTAAAAAGAGGATCTTGTTCGTGGCATTCTCCATGCTTCTGCTTTTTCCTTTTCTCTGTAGATTGACCAAATAATTCTTCACTTAACAATCTAATTCTTTCGCCTTGGCGTAATATTCTTGTTTCGGCAGATATTAGTTTCTGATTTAATTTATTTTTTTCTTCTCTTAATTTAGTTATTGATGTATTTGCAGAAATGAGTTTTTTTATTTAATTGCAAGGCAAGCTTTTTGATACTGGCGATATCTTTAGGCATGTTATTCTTATCAATAAGCATAAAAATATAATAACAAGCAATTTCCTATCTCTCAATACTTTATTGAGAATAACTTAATTTTTTATGTGGCTTATACTCCCAAAAATTATAACCATCTAACAACAAACGAAGCTTTTCTTCATCTATTTCAAATACAGCCTGATCTTTATCCTTTGGTAAAAAAAACCTTTCTTTCTCCAAGCGCTTATACCAAAGAGCAAATCCTGAACGATCCCAATATAAAATTTTTATGCGACTCTTGTTTCGATTCACAAATACGAACAGAAATGAACCAAATGGATCCATCTCCATCTCATCTGCCACTATCTGACTCAAACCATTAATGCTTTTACGAAAATCTACAATCTCTCGGTATAAATAGATATTTGAAAATTGACTCAAATCAATCATCATTTACCTCTGAACCAATCAATTGGAGGTAACTTTTTGAGCTTTATGCGTACTCCACAGGGCAAAAATATTTCTATGAAGTCATTTTCATTGTTTATGGACCTAAGCTCCATAAATCTATTTTTCTTTATTTTCTGAGCAAAATTTTTTCTCTTCCAGTAAGATAGCGCTGGCGCACTTAATTTGTTCTGTCTGCAATACTCAGCTGCTATCAATCCGCTTGTTTTCTGCTCTTCGATTTTCTTTCGCCAATAGCTCTCTTTCAGACCTTTATTTGGCTTTTCTGTTTCCTTTTCTTTCATGAGCGGCATTATAACAGAATTTCTCTAGATCAGAGACTGCCGATCACCGACCGCTTACGATCAAAAACCTTTATCTTCTCCTGCATTTTTGTAAAAATCCGTTTGAGATCGCGATCATTAACCACTTCAGAAAGAGTTGTTGTTAAAGACTCAAGCTTTTTTTTTAGATCTCTTCCTGATTCTAGATTCTGAATTATCCTATAAACCTCCTTTAATCGTACATAGAAAACAAGATGAGCACGATCGAAAGGAAACCCGAATCCTTTTAACTCACTATTCGATTCAAGAGCCCAAATAACGAGAATGTAAACCATCACTTCAGGGAGCAATTTAATATCAGGCAGATCGAGTTGGTTGCTTTCAAGATATGAGTTAAAACAACTTATTAAAGCAGGGTCATCATCAATCATTTTTTTCAATTTCTTTTTTGTTTCTCTTAACTTGGCACGTACTCTATATCCCTTAAGACTTTTAAGAAGCATGCTGTATTCATACCCAAATAAATCTTTGCCGATATCTCGGGCGAAGTGATAGTGGCAAATAAAATCTAGAACACCAGGGAAAACTTCTTTGACCGATTTTAAAATACCCACTCCCATATCATGAACCAAGGCTAGGGGGTTGCCATACAACTTCTTGATCTCTTTCAGGAATGGAATAATTTGGTCTTTGTTTTTAGAAGGAAGTTTAATATTGCTCAAAACAATTTCAGAAAGTCCATCAATTGCGCTCATCAAGTGAGGACTGTCCCCTTCACATGTAGCATCCAAGTGAATTATGCATCCGCCATTTTTATTCATTAAATTTTTCAACTTGCTATGAGAATCTTTGTGAATCAATGCCAAATAAACAATAAATCTTTTTCCCAAATGACTAATTTCGCTGATTGAGATGGTGATATTTTGTTTAAGCAATTCACCCTTGATTTGCTCTTCTCCTTTAGAGTGAAAAAATAATGCCATTCCAATTTCAACGATTACATCAAATCCAAAATTACCATTTGTAGGAACAAGATTTTTAAGTTCACTGGAACGATAAGTTATAGCGCATGGAGCACAATGCATATGCCATTCCCGTGCATTAAATTCACCAACGGCCAAAGTTACCACTCTTTTTCTGTCACTTTTCTTTATTTTAAGCTTGCCTCCACATTGGCAATAGGATTCAACTGGATAAAAATCTACTGTTGGGATTTCAGGAAAAAGTCTCTTAGGAGAGAACGCTGATTTTAGTTCATCCAATAGAGCTTTTAAAACAACAATCACTTCATATGCAGTTTTTTTTTAATCTCATAGAATTCTAAAACTTTCTTTACTTGATTAAATGAAATCTTTTTTCCTCTCGAGCTAAGTCTGAAGGCTATCTTCAAAGGTGCTGCTTCTACTGAACTTTCTTTGATAACTTCAGTTAATACTTCAATCGCCATCCATGTTGGGATGTTTTCAGAAGGAAGGTTAATCTCTAACTTTTGTCTTTTTCTTGTCGCATCGATTTGAAGCTTTGATATAGATAATTTATTACTAACGTAAAGATAGTTGCCATCAAGGTTAACTCGAGCAATTTCTCCAGAGTTGACTAAATTCAACAGCGTACCGTGAACTGGAATTTTAAGGCGATCTTTTAAATCTAAATGCTTCATCCCGTGTTTGGAGCAATTTATAAAATGGGTAATGGTATCCCTTAAGTTGCCGTGCTTTGAGAAACCTATGTCTTTAAAATGCCAAAGACCGTATGAATCAAAGGTCGGAGTTATTTTGAGAGTATAGAATTTACCCATATGACTGTAGCTTGAAAAATAATCGACATTCATTAAATCTCTAAACAAGCTAGCACGAGACCGACCATTTAAATTTTTTTGAAGTGATTTTAGATCCATAACTCGATTTCGTTGCAAAAGATGAATAAGTTTCATTTTAGTATTTTCGGACATTTTCCCCCCTTTGATTCATGCTTGAGACTATTACAGCACAGGCAATTAGTATTCGCCTTAATAGTCTCGCTATTGCTTAAAAATAGCAAGCCTTTTTTCGACATTTCATGGGGTTACGGAGATAGCGCTTTGCGCATTTGATGCAGTTATGATTGATCATGGAAAAATAGGTGAATAATTTTAAATAGTTATAAAATCCAACGGTATTTTGTGGTCATAGCCATGGTGTAAGGATTTGGTTTTGCCCCTACTAATAATATTTCCTGTTGACAGTTTAATGCATCGCTGCTAATGTGCCAAGTCAATGGGGAAAGGGTGCCCTCCCAATAAAAGTAGTGCCTTTAATGAAAGTAATGAATGATAGATGGTCTATCTTTCAAAAATAAAAAGGAGTAAATAATGAAAAAAATAATCATAACAACACTAGTAATTTTACTAGGCATGCAAACATCTCTATCTGCATCTGCAGTTGTGTCGCCAGGGGCAACTACGATAAATCTAGAGACGGACATAAAAACTGGGAAAGATATAGCTGATCTACTATCCCTAGAAGTGAACAAGGAGCAGTTAGCTAATGCCGCTTCGCAAAATGGGATAACCGAAGAGCAATTTCTCGCTGATCTTGCAGCTCTAACCCCTGGAGAGGTGGACCAACTGAAATATCGCATTTTTCAGTCAAAGAATATAGCAGTATCAGCTATGGTGGAGGACGCTGTAGTGTTTATAACCACGGTTACTCTTGCTGCCGCTCTTTTTATTGTTGTTGTTTTTTAGCAATTATAAAAAGCACTTTATATAAATAATGTCATAAAAAAGCACTTTAAGAGAGTTCGATCTTTTGAGTGCTTTTTTATTTTTGAGCATTAAGATTCCTTATGGAAGCGCCACATATTGCAACTTTTCCCGGACTCGCTATTATGATCACAATTCTAGAGAGCGAACAAAGAAGGAGAACACATGCAAATAAGTACAAATGATACGACCATGCGCAATACGAACATACAAATTAAAAAACTTCCTCATTTTCTAGGCAACCTCCCCGCCTATGAAACTCCCCACTCTTCCGGCATGGACGTGCGAGCTCAAATAGAAAAACCCATGATTATAGAGCCTGGAAAAAGAGAGTTTGTTCCCACAGGCCTAGCCATAGCAATACCTGAAGGCTTTGAGGTACAAATTCGTCCACGCAGTGGACTCGCCTTCAAGAAAGGTATCTCTGTACTCAACTCCCCAGGCACCATCGATAGCGACTATCGAGGAGAAATAAAACTCATCCTTATTAATCATGGCAACGAACCTGTAACAATAGCATCCGGAGATAGGGTAGCTCAAATGGTGGTTTGCCCAGTGATACGTGCCACCTTTCAAGAGGTCGACGAACTATCCACTACCCAAAGAGGCGCAGGAGGGTTTGGTAGCACAGGCGTGGAATAAACGGGTACATATCCCTCCCCCCACGCTCAATCGGAATCTAAATGAAACGCCTGGTACTCTTCTATAAAAGCAAGTTTACTTTTATCCTCAATACGATCAATAAAAAGAACACCGTTTAAGTGATCAAACTCATGCTGAAGAACAATGGCAGAAAAACCCTCCACTTCCAAAGTATGCTCCTGAGCTTTTTCGTCCCAGTAGTGCACGGATATTTTTCGAGGTCGCTCCACGTATCCCCGTATACCAGGAATAGAAAGGCAACCCTCCCACATACCCTGCACTGTATGATCCAGAACCGTAACCCTGGGATTGATATAAATTCCACTTGTTTTTTCGGACTGGGGATAACGATCTGAGGATTCGGGAGATTCTACAATGGCAAGCTGTATGGATACACCCACCTGTGGTGCAGCTAAACCAATGCCGTCGGCACTGGCCATGGTATTATACATATCCTCAATAAGGGCTTGTACTTCCGACGACTGAATTTTGGAAATGTCTAAAGGCTGAGCCACCAGTCGAAGTGTGGGATGACCCATGCGCAGGATGCTTGCCATTTAGGCTTTGGATCCTAGTCTTGATTTTGCTTTTTTTCGGTAGATGATTTTTGTTTTTGTCGAGGGGGTGGGGTTGTTTCTTTGAGCCGCACTCTTTCTGGCTGATTTTTTGGCTTTTCTTTTTGGGGCTTTTGCTGCTG